>NZ_JBFTOX010000081.1:0-33935 GCF_056398185.1 Cupriavidus sp. 05L310 | reverse complement strand
GTATCGCCTTAAGGCGATGCGAGTTTGGGTCCCGGCCGCTCTTTTCGCCGGATCCCGAGGGGGTGTCGCCCCATCCGGCGCGCCTTCTTTGCCTACTTTCTTGGCAAGACAAGAAAGTAGGTCGCCCCCCGCAGGGGGGTGAAACCGCCCTTGACTTTAAGGTTTTAAGCCTTGGAAGTTGAAGTTGTAGCAAAGCCTTCGAAGCCATCCACCACAAACCAACCACCCAAAAACCAAGGAACCAAAAAATGGAAGGCGGCCTAAGCCCCCGACGCCTGCAATACTTCTTCGAAGCCGTCACCACCGGCTCCGTCCGCGGTGCCGCCGAACGCCTCGGCGTCGAACCCTCCATCGTCAGCCGCCAGATCCAGCTCCTGGAGACAGAACTCGGCGTAGCCCTGCTGGAACGCAAAGGCCGCGGCATCGTCCCCACCGAAATCGCCGCCATCGTGATGGACCATTGCCGCGACCGCCAGGCCAGCGAGCAGGCGCTGATGACCCGGCTGGATGAGGTAAACGGCCTGCAGCGCGGCGACATCCAGCTTGTCGCCAGCGAAGGTTTCGTCGATATCCTGATGAGCGGCGTGGTGGACGAATTCTGCCGCCAGCATCCCGGCATCCGCGTCTCACTGCGCGTGGCCGGCGCCTCCGACGCGGTGCGCGCCGTGGCGCATGACGACGCGCATATCGGCGTGGTCTTCGGCCCGCCCGCGGATCCCGCCGTTCGCGTGGTCAATTCGCGCACGCATCCGCTGTGCGTCATCGCCTGGCCGGATCACCCACTGGCGCGCCAGCGCAAGCGGCCCGCGCTGAAGGACGTCGCGCGCTATCCGGTCGCGCTGATGGCGCCGGGCTTCGGTTTGCGCCAGTTGATCGAGATGGCGGAGCTTTCCGAGAATATCGTCCTGACCCCGAGTTTCGTCGCCAACTCGATCCTGACGCTCAAGCGTTACGTCGAGTGCCGCCTCGGGCTGACCTTCACGTCGGCGAACTCGGTGGTGAAGGAAGTCGCCAAAGGCGAACTGGTTGCGTTGCGTACCACCAATCCCATCTTCGAGGCCGCGCAATCGCGCCTGATCGTCAGGGCCAACCGGCCACTGACCAGCGCGGCGCGCGGCATGCTGGAACGCATCGAAGCATCGCCGTTATTCAACGGCGGCAGGTAGGGGCATTGGTCGCAGCGCTCCCGATGCCGCTTGCCGGGGGCTGGCGTTGCCGCCCCTGCAAGCACGCATCAGTGCGCCGGCTCCACCCGTTGTTCCGCCTGCCGCCCAAGGCGCAGGCTGTGATCGTGCAAGGTGGCTTTCATGCGCCTCAAGGAAGCGGTGAGGGCGGTGCGTTCCTCGGTGCTGAACGGCGCTACCGATACCGAGTGCAGTGCTTTCATGCCGCTCCACACACGCTCTACCCTGGGTACGGCGCCCGCGGGGATAAAGGGCTGGCCGGCGGGATCGAACTCGATCCAGTGATCCGCGTGCAATGTGTGCAGGAGGTTTTCAGACTGTGGAGCGGAAATCAGCATCGGGCCAAGATGGGGCTCGTGGCGAACGAACTCGTCCTGACGGATCGCGCGAAGCAAGATCCATTTGGAATAGTCGAGTCCTACATCGGAGAGAGTCTGGTCCAGCACGCGCTGCCACTCGCGCACGCTGTCCATCAAGGCAAGAAGTACTGATTCGGTCGGTTCCAGAGCCCTGGGCCTCATTGATGTTGTCTCCTGTTTCGAGCTTGCCGCCAGACCAGGGGCCGGTGCGTGGCCGGCCCGGACGGCACAGGGATGTGGCGGGCGAGGCCCGCCTTGCTTGCCTGCGGACCAGACAGTAGCAAACAACGGCGCCGATCGCGAGATGCCCGTTCCGGAAGGAAGGTCAAAGAGTGCGCTTTGTGCCGCAAACCAAGGGAAAGTCCCAAGTGGATTGCCGGCTGCGGGATGACGCAGCGCCCGCGCCGCAAACGCGGCGGCGATCCGGCCTGCGTTGCCCATGTCAGGCCGATCCTGGGCCTATCACAGTTCGATGACAAGATTGGGATCGAAGCGCGGATTCTCGAGCTTGCCTTCGCGCGCATAGCCCCGGGGGTTGCACACCACGCGGGTGGCGCCCACCTTGTAGTCGAAGCTGTCGTGCGTATGGCCGTGCACCCAGAGGTCCGGCTGCCAGGCCTGGATCTCCCGGCTCAGGTCGGAGACGAAGCTGGCATTGAGGTGCGAGCCGGCGAACTTGGGGCTGATGCTCAGCGGCGACGGCGCGAAGTGGGTGATGACGACCGTTTTGCCGTCGTGGCCGGCCTGGAACCGCTCGTCCAGCCAGGCTACCGAATCCCTGAAGAGGGCTTGCGACGTGGCGGGCGTGAAGCGCTCCTCGAAATCCGGCGCCACGCGGATTCGGGAGAAGTCCCGCATCAGGGACTGGGCGTCGCGCAGGCCATCCTCGCGCTGCTGCGCCGAGGCGAACAGGCGGTAGTCGGACCACAACGTACAGCCCAGGAAGCGCACGCCACGGTAGTGCCATTCGGTACGTTCCAGCACCTGCACGCTCGTTCCGGCCGCGCCTGCGCGCAGGGCGTCCATGGTGGTCGCCAGGTCGCTGCCGTAGAACTCATGGTTGCCCGCCACATACAGCGTCGGCAGGCGCGCGGCGGCGGCCCACGCCATGGCTTCCCTGGGCCGCCAGATATCGCCGGCCAGTATCATCACGTCCACATCGGGGTTCGGAAAGTCCATCGGATAAACCGAAAGATGCAGGTCCGAAACCAATCCTATCTTCATAAGTCTCTCCTTTGCAGAATGGGATAATGCCGCTAATCCACTATTCCAGCATTCGACTATTGGCGGGCATTGCCTGCAATCCGTAAGTTCTCCCGGACAGAGAGTAATGCAAGCAAGCGATTCGCGAGAGGTGCCCGCGCTGGCCGGCACCGTTGGCCGGTATTGCGAAGCCACGCCCCGGCCGGAACTGCAGGCGCATTTCCAGTGCGTATGGGCCAGCGCCTTGCCGGCCGGTCACGCCGGGGCGGTCGCCGTGGTGCCGGACGGCTGCGTGGATCTGCTCTGGCGCGACGGCCGGCTGCTTGTCGTCGGGCCGGACATCACGGCGGCCAGGCCAGACCTGGCGCCGGGCGCGACGGTGCTGGGCGCGCGCTTCCAGCCTGGCGCCGCGCCGCACTGGCTGGGCCTGGCCCTGTCGGACATTGTCGGTTGCGAGGTCGACCTTGCCGACCTGTGGGGCCGGCGCGCGCTTGAATTTGCCGGGCGGATGGCCGAGGCCGGCACGCAACGTGCCGAGGTATTCCAGAGCCAGCTGGCGAATCTGGCGCCGCGTGTCGCCACCCCGAGCCGCGAGGCGGCAGCCATCTTTTCCCTGGTGCAGGCCAATGCCGGCACGGCGGGCGAGACCATGCCCCAGCTGTCGCGCCGGCTGGGCCTCAGCGAACGCACGCTCAGGCGCCGCAGCATCGAGCATTTCGGCTATGGCGCAAAGACCCTTGAGCGGATCCTGCGGTTCCAGCACGCGCTGACGCTGGCGCGAGTATCGGCGGATGGCGGCCTGGCCGCATTGGCCGCGGACGCGGGCTATGCCGATCAAGCGCACCTGAGCCGGGAGATCCAGTCGCTGTGCGGCATGACCGCGACGGCCCTGTTGCGCCAGCTGCGGGTTTGAGTGGCCGTTTTATTCAAGCTTTTTGGCTGTGCCTGGGCGATCATGGCGCCCATCAATCCAACATCCGACATCAAGGAGTCGCCATGGGAACCAGAGGCCAGGACCGTCAGATCGACAATATCGAATTCAACGTCAGCGACATCGCCCGTTCCAAGGCGTTCTACGGCGGGGTCTTTGGCTGGACCTTCACCGACTACGGCCCTACCTATTGCGAATTCAGCGATGGCCGGCTGACCGGCGGCTTCACCACCGGCGAAGAGGTCCGCCCCGGCGGACCGCTTGTGATCCTCTATGCCGACGACCTGGCCGAGACCCAGCGCCGCGTGGAAGCTGCCGGCGCCACCGTGGTCAGGCCGGTGTTCTCGTTCCCGGGCGGCCGGCGTTTCCACTTCCGGGACCCGGACGGCTACGAACTGGCGGTGTGGTCCGCGGCATAGGCTTGGCCGGCACTTGAAAGCTGGCGGCGGGCGCGCCGCCAGCAGATGTTCGCGTTTTCCCGTATTGTGTTGGCTTGCCATGGTTTTCGCCGTTTTTTGCCGTTTTCCCCCATTTCGCGCGCATTAACCATGCTCCATGTATCAGACAATAGCGAGTAGCTTGTAGCGGCAGGGCGGTGGCGCATCGGCGCGGTCCGGCCGCGGCGGTAACCGGTGAAGACAGTGTCGAACATTGCGGATTCCAATCCCCCAGCCCGTGCCGCGGATGTGGCCATGACGCCGCTCGAACGCCGCGGCATGGCTGCCATCCTGGTGGCAGTCTCCCTCGCCACGCTCGATACGGCGATCGCCAACACAGCACTTCCGGCCATCGCGGCCGACCTGCACGCGACGCCCGCGGCATCCGTGTGGGTCATCAATGCCTACCAGCTTGCCATGGTGGCCACGCTGCTGCCCTTCGCCGCGCTCGGTGGCATCGTCGGGCACCGGCGTGTGTACCTTGGCGGGCTGATCCTGTTTATCGCCGCTTCGGTGGTCTGCGCGCTGTCCTGGTCGCTGCCGACGCTGGCCGCCGCCCGGCTGCTGCAGGGCGTCGGCGCGAGCGCCATCATGAGCGTGAACGCCGCGCTGATCAGCGCGATCTTTCCGCCACACCGGCTGGGGCGAGGGGTCGGGCTGAATGCGCTGGTGGTTGGCGTATCGTTCGCGGTCGGGCCGACGGTGGCGTCGATCATCCTTTCGCTCGGACCCTGGCCCTGGCTGTTCGCCGTGAACCTGCCCATCGGCCTGCTGGCGCTCTATATCGCATGGCCCGCGCTGCCGCAGACGGTGCGCGGCGCGCATCGTTTCGACCGCGTCGCGGCGGGGCTGAACGTGGTCATGTTCGCCTCGCTGATCTTTGCACTGGGGGAGGGCGCGCAGCGCGCGCCACTGCATCAGTCGCTGGCGGCGGTGGCCCTGTTCCTCGTGGCGTTCGTGCTGCTGCTGCGCCGCGAGCGCGGCCATCCCGCGCCAATGCTGCCGATCGACCTGCTCAAGCGCCCCATGTTTGCACTGTCGACCATGACCGCGATCTTCTCGTTCGCGGCGCAGGGGTTGGCCTTTGTATCGCTGCCGTTCTATTTCGAGAGCGTGCTCGGGCGCAGCCCGATCGAGACCGGCTTCCTGATGACGCCGTGGTCAGCGGTCGTCGCGCTGATGGCGCCGCTGGCGGGCCGGCTGTCGGACCGTTATCCGCCGGGTTTGCTTGGCGGCGTCGGGCTGGCGGTCATGTGCATGGGCATGGCGTCGCTGGCCTTGCTGCCGGCGCATCCCAGTGCGCTGGATATCGGCATCCGCATGGCCATCTGCGGCGCGGGCTTTGGCTTCTTCCAGTCGCCTAACCTCAACGCGCTGATGTCGAGCGCGCCGCGCTCGCGCAGCGGCGGCGCCAGTGGCGTGATCGCGACCGCGCGCCTGCTTGGCCAGGCCACCGGCGCGGCGCTGGTAGCGCTGAGCTTCGGCATCGCGGGCCGCCACGGGCCCACGCTGGCGCTCGGGATTGGCGCTGGCTTCGCCGGCGTGGCCAGCATTGCCAGCGGTTTGCGGCTGATCACGCGCGATACCGGCGCGGCTGCCATGCAGCCGTCCGGAGAGTGACCGGCCACCGGTAGCCACCGGGGGCGGCCACGATGACGGCCGGCTCAGAAGCCCACCGGCGCGTGGGGCACATAGGGGGCTTCCAGCGCGGCGATCTCGGCGCCGGTCAGCCCGAGCGACAGCGCCGCCACGGCATCCTCGATATGGTTCGGCTTCGACGCGCCAAGGATCGGCGACGTGATCCCCGGCTTCTGCGCCAGCCATGCCATCGCGACCTGCGCCGGCGGCACGCCGCGCGCCTGCGCAATGGCGTGCACCTGCTCCACTACCTTGCGGTCCGCCTCCTCGGTATGGCGATAGAGCGACCTGCCGAACGCGTCGCTTTCCTCGCGGGCGCTGCCGGCCTGCCACGGCCGTGTCAGGCGGCCGCGCGCCAGCGGGCTCCACGGCATCACCGCGATGCCCTCGGCGGCGCACAGCGGCAGCATTTCGCGCTCTTCCTCCCGGTTCAGCAGGTTGACATGGTCCTGCATGCTGACGAACTGCGTCCAGCCATGCAGGCGCGAGGTGTAGATCGCCTTGGAGAACTGCCAGGCATACATAGACGAAGCGCCGATATATCGCGCCTTGCCCGCCTTGACCACGTCATGCAGCGCTTCGAGGGTTTCCTCGATGGGCGTATGCGGGTCCCAGCGGTGGATCTGGTACAGGTCGACATAGTCGGTACCCAGCCGGCGCAGGCTGTTATCGATCTCGGCCAGGATGGCGCGGCGCGACAGGCCCGCCCCGTTCGGGCCGGGACGCATGCGGCCATGCACCTTGGTGGCGATCACCACGTCGTCGCGGCTGGAGAAATCCTTCAGCGCACGGCCGACGATTTCCTCCGAGGTGCCGTCGGAATACACGTTGGCCGTATCGAAGAAATTGATGCCGGCTTCCAGCGCCTGCCGGATCAACGGGCGGCTGGCTTCCTCGCCAAGCGTCCAGGGGTGGTTGCCGCGCTCCGGCACGCCATAGGTCATGCAACCCAGGCACAGCCGCGATACCTTCAGTCCCGTCGAGCCAAAGCTCACATAGTCCATCTCGTCTCTCCTCCGATGTCATTGATACCGGCCGCCGGCATCGGGCCTTCGGCGCACTCCGGCATGGTATGCGAATTCCGGCGAGGACGACGGCGCCACGCGCGGCAGCGGTCAGGGCAACACGTAGCCGCCGTCGACGAACAGGGTCGTTCCCGTCGTATAGCCATTGCCGAACAGGAACAGCACTGCGTCGGCCACTTCGTCCACGCCGCCGACCCGGCCAAGCGCGGTGCTGCGGCTGTAGCTGTCGAAGGCGTGCGCGCGCAACTCGGCAGGGCGGCGCTGCCACAGGTCGCTGTCGATGGTCCCCGGCGAAACGGTATTGACCCGCACCGGCGCCAGATCCAGCGCAAGGGCCCGCCCGAGGCCTTCGATGGCGGCATTGCAAGCCGCGTACGCCGAGGCACCCTTGATAGGTCGCGCGCCCGCGGCGCCGGACATCAGTACGATGGCGCCGTCCGGCGAGATCTTGGGCACGGCTTCGTGCACGGCGTGGTACTGGCCCCAGAACTTGCTGCGAAAGGGGCTTTCCACCGCGTCGTGGTCATCGCTGTGGATGGAGGCAACCTGGTAGGCCGCGCCGGGCGCGAACAGGTAGTCGAGGCGGGGAATCCTGGCGAAGAACGCGGCTACCGATTCCCGCGCGGCCATGTCGACCACATGGCCGGAGGCGGCGCCGCCGGCCGCGGCGATGCGGGCCAGCTCCGCGTCGAGCGTCTCTCGCGAGCGGCCGCCGAGGATTACCGCGCCGCCGGCCGCGATAACGCGGTTCGCCACGGCGCGGCCGATGCCGGAGGTGCCGCCGATGATGACTGCGGTCTTGCCGGACATCCCGGTGGATTTCTGCCGGGTTTGATAATCGGCTTGATGTGCAGGGTCTGGCAGTGCGTTCATCGGTGAGTGCATTCTCGGCGGTTTGCTGAGGCGCCAGTGGCGGAAAGGAGATGCCCTGCCATGGCGCCAGGGTCCACGGACTATATTCCCGAACCGCGATCCAATGAACTAAGCATTTCTCATGAGCACAGTCGCCAATGTCGTCGATCTCATTAAGTGCATTGCCGCACGCAGAAGCAGCATGGGCGTTTTTTTAGGATTCGCATGCAAGACATGCATAACGAAAATTGTCATTGCAGATTCGGATTCGTCTGATTGATTTCGGTGGTGCATTGGGCGTAAATGTTTGCAGGCACCTGCCCGCCGTGAACAACCCAGAGGGAGAGCATATGCAGAAAGACAAGCGGACCGCCGGCATTTGGGAGGCCCAGCCATGATGCGAAGAATTGCCTGCGTTGGCGACGCACTGGAGCGCGGCGGGACGATCCTGCCATATGCAAGCCTACGCTGCAGTTTTGGTGATGCCGGCCACCAGGCCGCACTGATCGGAGGCCTGGCTTACTGCGAAGCCTGCAAGAGCACCGGCACAATTGCCAAGGCGGGCGGGCCGCGTCGGATGCAGTTCATGGGCGAGATTGCCCTGGACGGCGATGTGGTGATGTGCAAGTGCCCACGCCCACAGCGCATCGTTGCAGAGCTTGCCGGCGAGAAGTGGTTCGAGGATATGGGCGCGCGCGATGGTGCATCCGAGATGCGTGGCTCAGGTATTGCGGGAGTCGCAGCTACGGGAGCGCAGGTTCCGGAGAATTTCGACGAGTTGGTGATAGCGGTGAGTCCGAGCGGACCAATTGCCGATTATCCGTATTTTGTGGAAACGTCAGATGGCCGCGGATTGTTCGGCCACACGGACGAGCAGGGACGGCTGCCTCGCATTGCTACGATGGCCACCGGCTCGCTGACGGTCTATTGGGGGGATGAAGCGTTGGAAAAGCATCTTGGAGACGAAGATGCCTAACAAAAAAAAGCAGGTGCCGACCAATACAAAAGTGGACTCCAAAGCGGAGGTGCAGCTCAGGACTGTCTCATTTGCCGAATTGTGGGCGGCCTATCCGGGAGGAACGCCATACGTCGATCCCAAGACAGGAGACGCGCCGCCCGCCTTTAAGAATCAGTGCGCGATTCGGATGAGCGTGACCCTGCATAGGGTAGGGATAGAAATGAAGTCATTCCGTGGCAAGGGCCAGATTCGCCTGGACGGCAAGCGCACGGCTGTTCTGGCTTCAGAGATGGCGGAATGGTTGCGGCTGAAGCCCCTGGCTGGCATCGGCGCACCGGAGAACATCACCGGAGCTGACTGGCAGAAGAAAATCAACGGGCGCACTGGCATAGTTGCGTTCAAGAACTACTGGACGCGGGACGGCGAGTCGGGCCAGAGCGGTGGTCATATCGACCTGTGGAACGGATCCCGGATGACGTCAGGGAGTATCAGGGGAGCGGCGACCAACTTCTTCCGCTTTAACCTAGGATGGGAAAGCGGACCTGGTTACTCTGATCTTGGCAAGGCAACAGAGATACTGTTTTGGGAGGTGAAGTGAGGGCAAGGCTATTCGTGGTGACGGCATCAGCCTTCATTGGCGTGGCGATCGGCATGGCGTTGTGGCGCTTCTGGACTCCACGCTGCAACGAACTCTGTCCGACCTGGATCGCGCTTGGCATGATCGGGACAGCCGTCCTTATGCCCGCTGTGGGTGCGCTCGCCGTAGGGTTGGCAATGAGGCCGAATCGAACACCGGTCTGGCGACGCCGGGCCAGCGTGGGCGTACTCGCGATGGTCTCCGCGATTGTCTTGGCGCTTACTTGGGCCACTTGTTCAATCAAATGAACTGCAAGGGGCAACAATCTCCCCGAAGTGGACTGCGCCGTGGCGATGGTGAATGTGTCCACGACGAATATGGCCGGCAGGGTGGTGGATAGCTTTGGTTCTTCGCCGAATTCCCGGGTGAGAGTGCCGAGGCGGACCGGGTGGCGGTGGGCAGGATGAGGGTGTGAGTTCCGGGGATGGTCCGGCGGCCGAGTTCGACAAACGGACGTCCCGTCCGTGCTGCGATTTCAGGGTTTGTGGACCGCCCGGCGTTATTTCCGCCTATCGGCTACCCCCCCGCTTCAGGAATCCGCTTAAGCGCTCTGAACGCATCCGGTTCCCATACACGCATCGCTAGCAGCAGCGCAGTTCCGCGTTTCTCAGTCAGAGGGGCGGCCGCGGATTCGTTGTGCAGCGCTGCCAGCTTGCTGCGCATCCTGTCCAGTTCGACCCGCAAATGGGAGTATGCGGACTTCGTCAACATGCCGTGAGCGAAGTTCATGGTCTCGTCAGGCCCGTCGAATCCGCTATCCATGAAATCGGGTAAGCCCTGCTGCAAAAAGAATTGCCGGATAGGGCCGTCCGGCAACCAATCGAAGTCCCGCGCGACGAGCAGACGTATCCGGTTTCCCGGTTTCAGATGCGCCAGGCCCATCCGGTCCAGCACGAGCAGGTTCTTGATGCACTCGGTTATCGACAGGCGATAGGCCGACATCATGTCTTCCAGCGACCAGTGATTCAGCGCACACACGGCCACCAGCAACAACTTCTCATCCGATACGAGTTGCGCTTCCTGTTCACGCGTAAGCTGATGCAGGCGCGGCAGTGACAACTCTGCTTCTTGCAGCAATTCCGCCATCGTTAGACCGAGCAGATCGCAGAACTGGGCGAGTCGCTCGACCGTCAGGCGTCCGCCAGCCAGCAGGCGCTTCACGCTAGGTTCCGATAGGCCAAGCGCTTGCGCAACGTCGCGATAAGTCATTCCCGCAGCTTTGAGGCGCTGCTTGATGGTCGCAATGAGCTGAGTAACCTCGGTCATGAAAGTATTGATATACGATACCAAAAGTATAATTGTAAGCACTTTCTGGAAAAGAAGGTGCGAAATTCGCGACCTCCTCGCATACTGCGCGCCATTGGAAAAGCAAGGAGGCCAGTATGACCATAGGCGCCAGGATGATCAGGACTATCCGTATGGTTGGCATGCGCGCGGGTTCGCCCCCCACGCCGTGCACGTCTGAACTGCCGGGTGGACCTCCGGCGGGCGCTCTTCAGATTGGAGACCTGATTTTCATCCGTGTGACTGCACGACCTTTCCTGGAAGTGGCGAGCGCGACGAACTCATGGACGAATCACGTTGGGATCATTGTTGACAACCGCTGCGATGATCCATTAATTGCGGAGAGCACGTTTCCTCTTGCGCGGACAACGCCGATGACGTCTTTCCTGAAGCGTTCCGAACATGGAAGATGTGCGGTCGCAAGACTCACAACACCGCTCAGCGATGCGCATCGCAGCATGCTGATCGCGGCAGCTGTTAGCAGGATGGGCACCCTCTACGACACCGGATTCAACGTGAATTCGCGCCGCCAGTTTTGTTCTCGCTTTGTTCGTGAAGTCATCCGGGAAGCGACGGATATTGAGATTGGCGAGGTAGAGACGTTCGCAATGCTACTGCGTCACAATTCGCATCCGAGGCTCGCATTCTGGCGTCTCTGGTACCTCGGCCGTATCCCGTGGCAACGGTGCACCGTCACGCCGGCGAGCTTGCTTCGAAGCCCGCTCATGCACATTGTCTTCGATACGCAGAGGGATGCCGCAAGAACACGGCAGCCGGCGGCAAAGCGGGGGACACCGTCATGCTGATCATTGTATTTTCGTTGTTTGCCTTTTGTTTCGTGCTGGAGCGCTTGCATATCGGCTGGACACTGCCACGCGTGCGGACATGGCCCGTTCGCGTGCTAGCGCTCAACGGCGTCCAACTGTGCGTTGTGATCGCGGCGGGCTTGACATGGGAGAAGTGGCTTTCATCGCGGGCTGTCTTTCATCTATCGAAGCATATGTCGCCGGTGGCCGGCGGCCTGGTGGCTTATTTCATCGCGACCTTCGTGTTTTACTGGTGGCACCGCTGGCGGCACGAGCACGATCTGCTCTGGCGCGGCTTTCACCAGATTCATCACAGCCCGCAACGACTTGAGGTGATCACTTCCTTTTACAAGCACCCGGGAGAAATGGTCGTCAACTCAATGATCGGCAGTCTGCTCGTGTATTCGTTACTGGGATTGTCACCCGAAGCCGGTGCCGTTTATACGCTGTGCACGGCTGCGGGCGAGTTCTTCTATCACACGAACTGCAGGACGCCCCAGTGGGTCGGGCTCATCTTCCAGCGTCCCGAAATGCACCGCATCCACCACGAATCCGGGCGCCACAAGAACAACTATGGCGACATCACATGGTGGGACATGCTTTTCGGTACGTACGAGAACCCGCGCTCGTGGGACGGGACCTGTGGCTTCGACGACGACAGGGAGCAGCAACTCGGGAAGATGCTGCGCTTTGGGGATGTTCACCAGGGAGATGGTCCGTGACATCTTCATGATCCTGGCACCGGCCCACACCCAGCAAGCCTCACCCATCTCCCTCCACCGGCGGGCCCCCCAGCGCCTTGTACAGGGTGGCGACATTGACGAGCCTGTCGAAGCGATTCCGCGCCGCCGCCATCGCGGCCGTGCGCCGCGTTTCCTTGGCGTCGAGCCACGGCTGGAGCGCGGTGGCGCCGGCCCGGTAGCGGACCGCGGCGAGCCGTTCGGCCCGGCTCGCCGCCTGCAGGGATTCAGCCAGGCGCTGATCCCGTAGTGCCAGGCTGGCATGGCCGGACAGCGCGTTCTCCACTTCGGCGAACGCCGTGTACAGCGACTGGCGATAGCGCACCACCTTTTCCCGGTATTCGTTTTGCGAGACCTGTATCGTCAGCCTTGCTTTCTCCCATTGCAGGAAGGGCAGGCTCAGGCCCGCGCCGAGCAGGGCGGTGGGATCTCGCAGCAACGAGGCTAGCGCCGCGCTGCTGGTGCCGACGAGACCGGTCAGCGTCAATTTGGGATAAAAGCCGGCGCGCGTAGCGTCAGAGTCCGCAAGAGCGGCGCGCAGGCGCCATTCCGCTTGCCGCACGTCGGGGCGCCTGCCGATCACTGCCGCCGGGATGCCGGGCGCGATGCGCGGCAGCGCATTGGTGGGCAGGCCCGGCGGCTCGGCCGTGCCGTGCTCCGGTGGACGGTTGAACACGATGGCCAGGGCCTGGCGGTTCTCGCTGCGCTCCTGGTCCAGTTCGGTGCGTTCGGCGAGCAGCGCGGCCAGTTGCTGCTCGGCCTGCGCCAGGTCGAGCCCGGAGACCGCGCCGGCACGGTAGCGCGCCTCGATGAGTTCCAGCGTGCGCCGCGCGTCCGCGAGGCTCTGGTCCGAGATATCGATCAACTGGTTCAGCAGCCCCGCACGCCAGTACAGCGTGGCCGTGGTGGCGGCCAGAGTGATCGACGCGGCTTCGAGTTCGGCTGCGCTGGCCCGAGCCTCCCAGTCCGCGGCGCCGCGCAGGCTGGCCAGCCGCCCCCACAGGTCGATTTCGTAACTGACGGTGGCATTGATGGCCGACTGGTCGCGCCGCCCGCCGCCGTCCAGCCCCCATTGGCGCGTAGCCCGGCCCTCCGCCGCAACCTCGGGCAGGCGGCTGGTGCCGGCGAGTCCCGCGAGCAAGCGGGCCCGCTCTAGCCGCAGCGCGGCAATGGCGAGATCGTTGTTGGTTTCCAGTGCCGACGCCACCAGCGCGTTGAGCTGCGGGTCGCCGAAGGACTGCCACCACGCGTCCGGCCCCAGGGCACCGGCGGCAGGCGCGGCAAGCAAATGCCGTGGCGCATGCTGCCACTGCCAGGGTACTTCCAGCGCGGGGTTTTCAACAGGCGTGCGCAACTCGGCGCACCCACCGAGGGCAAGCGCGATGATCGACAGCAGCATCGACAGCGAGAAAGGACGCCTCGCCGGCAGCTTGCGCGGGCGGCTATTCATGGCCAAGCGCCTCGATCGGCTGCAGGCGCGCGGCATTGCGCGCCGGCATATAGCCGAAGACCACGCCGATCAGCGACGAGCACACGAAAGCGCCAGCCACCGCGCTTGCGGAGAACACCATCCGCCACTGCGGCATCAGCAGCGCCAGCACCAGCCCGATCAGATAGGCCAGCAAGGTACCGATCGCACCGCCCAGCATGCAGACCAGCACGGCTTCGGTCAGGAACTGAAGCAGCACGTCGCGCTGGCGTGCGCCGACGGCCATGCGGATGCCGATCTCCCTGGTGCGCTCTGTCACGGAGACCAGCATGATGTTCATGACGCCGATGCCGCCAACCAGCAGCGAGATCACCGCCACCGCCGACAGGAACAGGGTGAGCGCCTGGCCGGTACGTTCCACGGTCTTGACGATGCTGTCCATGTTGTAGGTAAAGAAATCCTTCTTGCCGTGGCGCTGCGTCAGCACGCGCTCGATGCCGTGCTGCGCCGCCGCGCTGGGCTGGCCGTCGCGGATGCGCACGGAGACTTCGTCGAAATGCGCCCGGCCAAACAAGCGGCTGCCAGCCGTGGTGTAGGGCAGCCAGATGTTGAGGCTGCTGCCGTTGTCGTCGAACATGCTTTTCTTCTCGCGCGCGACGCCAATGACCACGCAGGGCAGGCTGCCCACCAGCACGATCTTGCCCAGCACCTGCGTCACGTTGCCGAATAGCTTGCGGCGCGTCTTTTCGTCGATCACCACCACTTGCGCATGCTGCCGCACCTCGTCTGGCCGGAAGGGCGCGCCCTGCGTCATGCCAAGGCCGCGTACGCGGAAGAAGCTCGCGCCCACGCCGTGCACGGAGGCATTGACGTCGGCGTTGCGGTGCCTGAGCCGCTGTACCTTGCTGGTGACTGGCGTGGCGCTGTCCACGTAAGGCAGCGCGTGCAAGGCGTCGATGTCGCTTTCCACCAGGGTGCGGATGCCGGCGGCGCGGTCGTCGCCAAAGTCGGCGCCCGGGAAGATCTCCAGCGTATTGGCGCCGATGGCGCGGATATCGTTCATCACATAGCGCTTGGCGCCTTCGCCGATCGCCACGATGGACACCACGGATGCGATGCCGATGATGATGCCCAGCATGGTCAGCGCAGTACGCATGCGATGCGCGAGCAGCGCGCCCCAGGCCATGGCGAACGCCTCGGTGAATCCATGCCACGCGCGTGTGCGCCACGGTGGAGCATCGCCTTCGCTGCCATTGGCCACCGGCTCCGCGGCCGGCGGCCGGGGGGCGTTCACCTGTCCGGTGGCAGGGAAGGGTGCCGGCCGGTTGGCGCGGTCGGCCACGATACGGCCGTCGGCAATCTCGATGATGCGCCCGGCGTTGCGCGCGAGCCCCATGTCGTGCGTCACGATGATGACCGTGTGGCCGAGCGCATGCAGCTCACGCAGGATCGCCAGGACTTCCTGCCCGCTGTGGCTGTCCAGCGCGCCGGTGGGCTCATCCGCCAGGATGACCTGGCCGCCGTTCATCAGCGCGCGGGCGATGCTCGCGCGCTGCTGCTGTCCGCCGGAGAGCTGGGCGGGGCGATGGCCGGCGCGGTCGCCGAGGCCGAGCCGGGCCAGCAGCCGGAGCGCGCGGGCACGGCGGGCGGCGCGGTCGGTGGCGGCGTAGATGGCAGGCACTTCCACGTTCTCCGCCGCGGATAGCCGGGCCAGCAGGTGGTAGCGCTGGAAGATGAAGCCGAAGCGCTCCCGGCGCAGGCGCGCCAGCGCATCGTCGTCCAGCACGGCGACATCCTGCCCGGCTACCAGGTAGCGGCCGGCGCTGGCCTGGTCCAGGCAGCCCAGGATATGCATCAGCGTGGACTTGCCCGAGCCGGAAGCGCCGACGATGGCCACCATCTCGCCCGCGCAGATGGCCAGGCTGATCTCGCGCAGGACCGGGATGTCCTGGTCGCCGGCGCGGTAGGTACGCTCCACGTGTTGCAGCAGCAGGAGGGGCGCCTGTGTCATGACTCCCCCTTGCCGGCCATGGCGCTGGCATCGCCCGTGATGACGCGATCGCCTTCCACCAGGCCGGAGAGCACCTGGGCGTGCACGTTGTTGGCGAGGCCGGTGCGCACTTGCACGCTCTCCACGTGCTGGCCTGCGCGCAGCACCCGTACCGCAGCCGTGCCATCCTTGTCGCGCGTGCCCAGCGCCGCCAGCGGGACCAGCAGGGTGTTCCTGGCCTCGCCCAGCATGATCGCGACCTGGGCCGTCATGTCGATGCGCAGCTTGTGCTCGGGGTTCGGCACGTCGAACAGCGCGTTGAAGAACACGGCGTTATTGATCTTCTCCGGCGAGGGCTGGATGGCCTGCAGCCGCGCATGATAGCGCCGGTCCGGCTCGCCCAGGATGGTGAAGTAGACCGCCTGCCGGTCGCCGATGCGGATCACGTCGGCTTCGGACACCTGCGCCTTGACGGTCATGGCGCCCAGGTCCGCCAGTTTGAGGATGGTCGGCACCTGGTAGGACGCCACCACGGTCTGGCCCTCCAGCGTATTGAGCGCCACCACCTCGCCATCCATCGGCGCGACGATGCGGGTATAGCCAAGATCGATCCGCGCCGACTCGGCCTTGATGTCCAGCTGGGCGATGTCGGCATCCAGCGCGGTCAGCTCGGCCTGCAGCGCGCGCAGGTCGGCTTCGGCGATCTCAAGCTCCTGGTGCGATGCCGCCTCCTGCGCCTGCAGGCCGCGCTGGCGTTGCCAGTGCAGGCGGGCTTGCCGCAAGCGCGACAGCTTGGCCTCCCGCCGCGCCTTGCCGCTGGCCAGTGCCGCGACGGCCTGGCGCTGGGCGTTCTCCAGCAGCACGGGATCGATCTGCGCCAGGAGCTGGCCGCGCGTGACCTTGTCCCCCAGCTTGACCTTCAGCGATTTCAGCTGGCCGTTGACCTGTGCGCCGACCTCGACCTGGCGCACAGGTTGCAGCACGCCATTGGCCAGCACGGAGACCTCCAGGTCGCCGCGGGTCACGAGCGCCGTGATGTACTCGGGCTGCGTGGCCGGCGTCAGGTGCCAGAAGGCCAGCGCGGCCAAGGCGGATAGTGCGGTCAGCGCGGCGATGACGGGGCGCCGGAGACGTCCTGGTTCTTTAGACATCTGGTTGGAGTGCGTGATGAAATGGCAGGCTCGCATTCTCGATGCCAGACGCGGCCATGTCTGTGGGAATTCCATTCTTAACTGTATGAAAGTGTGCCAGGACGTGATTGTTTGTCTTTGCCCCTGGCAAGACCGGCAGCACGGGCGGGAAGGCGCGGCCAGTGCCTGCACACTTATGCACAAAAACAGGACGATTTTCTAATCATTATTTATGGATTTCTATGTATCGTGACCGGTCATTTATTGGGAATCATGAATGCCTATGTCAATGAATAATGCGATGTACGAAATCCGGATGGCGGGCCGGGCAGGTGGGACCAGGGGAAGAATGAAATGGCGCGGCGCGCTCTGCGTGGCTTTGTCCATGCTCGGTGTACCGGAACTGGCAAATGCAGCGGATCCGCAGCCTCGGTTCCTGCCGGGGGCGGTCAGCATGCATCTGGGGTTTGGCGACGGCTACAAGCGCCTCTCGCTGAATTGGGAAAGCTCGCCGTTATGGAGCCACCAGTTCAGCGGGCGCTGGGGCCGCCTGGACCTGACCGGCGAACTTGGCGTGTCCTACTGGTGGGCGAACGGCGGCCGCACGCCCGCCAGCGCCTGGCAAGCGAGCGCCATTCCGATGCTGCGCTGGTGGGTGAGCGAGCGGATCTACCTGGAGGCAGGGGTGGGCCTGACGGCATTCAGCGGCGCGAGCTTCGCCGGCAAGCAGATCAGTACGGCCTTCCAGTTTGGGGACCATGTCGGCCTGGGGTATCAGGTATCGCGAGCGGATCGCATCGGGTTCAGGTACTCGCATTTCTCCAACGCGGCCATTAAGCGGCCCAATCCCGGGCTGGATGTCTTTCAACTGACCTACACGCGCAGTTTCTGAGCGGGTCAGCCCGGTTGCGCGGCCGCTCGCGCATCGGTGTCCGGCGAGGCGTACAGGGCGGGCAGCGTGATCACGAACCGCGCGCCGCCTGCCTCGCCGCTGCCAAGCGAAACCTGGCCGCCATGCGCCATCGCGATGCGCCGGACGATCGCCAGGTCCAGGCCGACGCGGTTGAGGCGGTCGCCGCTGCCTGCGGTGCGATGGAAGGGCTCGAAGAGGCGCGCGCTCTCTTCGGGCGGTACGGCCGGGCCGTCGTCCTCGACCACGAGGGACAGGGTGCCGGCGGCATCGGTATGGGCCTCGATGGCGACGGCGCCGCGCGCGTTGCGGATCGCATTGCGGCAAAGCTTGAGTAGCGCCCGCGCCACCAGGCGGGGGTCGCAAAGGTGGCGCGCATACGGGCGGCTGTTGCGCACATGCAGGACCAGCCCCCGGTCTGCCGTATCCCGCGCAACGACGGCGACAACACTATCGATCATCTCCGCGCTGGTGACCAGCGTTGGCCTCACGGGTGTCGCGCCTTGCTCCAGCTGGCCGAGCGTGAGCAACTCTGTCACCAGTTCGTCCAGCTCCCGCACATCCACGCGCAGCTTTTCGAGGCCCCGGGCGCGCCGCGCCGGGTCTTGCTTTGCGTCGCCGGACCGCAGCAGGGCAATGCCAAACTCCAGTCGCGTGATCGGCGTCTTCAGTTCGTGCGAAATGCCATGGATCATCTCGCGCTGCTGCAGGACCGAGGCTTCGATGCGGGACGCCATGTCATCGAACTGGCGGGCCAGCTGATAGACGTTGGAACGCCTGGACAAGCCGGCGCGTGTCGAGAGCTTGCCACTGCCGAATTGCTTTGCCGCCTCGCGCAAGGCATTGAGTTCGCGCCAGTGATAGAAGAGCCAGGCAACCACGGCGAGCAAGGTGGTGCCGGCGAGCAGTGCATATGCAATGAGCTCGATATTGGTGTAGTCCAGATTCCGCTTGCTCATATGCAGGATCTGGCCATCGTGCAAAGGCAGGTAGGCGTCGTCGCCGTCCGTGCCGAATACCAGCTTGCCATCGCGCAGGTCGCGCAGCCGCCGCTCGCCAAGATGGCCCGCGGCGTCCATGCCGATCAGGGCGAAGCTCTCGCTCGCATGGTCTTGCAGCCTGGTCAGCTCGGCCCGGCGCCCGTCGCCTTCGTACCGCTCCAGATAGAGGGAAAGCAGGTAGCTGTAGCTTTTTTCCCTCTCGCGTTCCGTCTCGCTGAGTTGCTGGTGGTAGGCCGGGACCAGCACATGGTCGATCGCGGCGAGCCCGGCGGCTACGCCAAGGATCAGCACCAGGTAGAGCTTGAGCAGTGAGCGAACCATGGATTCATTGACTCCTTCCTGCCAGGCAGGCCGGCGCTGGCTATTGTGAACGGATTTGCGTGCGTCGGAAACGCGCGAGGCTACGCGATCGCCGTCTTGGGCGATGCGATTCTAGCGGCGATCAAATTGCCAATTGGCGCCGAAATAAACTCCAGACAAATCCGCACAATTCCGCACATATTCGCGTCACTTTCCAACAGACACGGGTAGCCCCCCGTCCCTAAACTCTGGGGCTTGTTCAAGGGGCCATGGGTGAAACGAATGCTTGGTAAATATGTAAGGACCGGCGCAATTCTAGCCAGCGGAATCGGTTGCGCCGGCGTGCAGGCGGAGAACGTCTACACCGTGGGGCTGGTCGCCGGCGCGGCACCGCGATACGAAGGCAGTAACGAATACAGGCCGGTGATCGGGCCACTGTTCAGCGCGGATTTCGGCAACGGGTTTTTCGTCAGCCCGCTGCGCGGGGGGATTGGCTACGGTCACAAGTTTTCCAACGGCATGTTCGCCTCTGTCGGCCTCGACTATGACGTTGGGCGTACCGACCGCAAGCGAGTCGATTTGCCCGGTTCGGATTACCTGAAAGGCATGGGCCGTATCCCCGGATCGTTCATGGGAGCGTTCCAGGTCGGCATGCCTATCTATGGCGACGCCACGCTCAGCATCACCCTCGATGCGCCGCTGACCAACAGGGATCGCGGGCTGAGCGGCCATATCGACATGGACGTGCCGGTGTACAAGGCCGGCCGGCACCTGGTGAGCATCAGTCCCAGCCTGCATTACGGCTCGCGGCGCTATACGCAGACCTTCTTCGGCGTGACCGACGCGCAGGCTGCCAACAGCAGCTTCCGGCCCTATTCCACCAAGGCGGGTTTCGACCGCGCCAGCCTGTCGCTGTCCTGGAGCTATGAGATATCGCGCGCCTGGTCGGTGCACAGCATTGTCTCGGTGAGCCGCCTGCTGGGCGATAGCGCAAACAGCCCGATCGTGCAGTCCAGGCAGTCATATGTCGGGCTGACCTCGCTCAACTACAGCTTCTAGCATCGCATCCGACTTTCATTCGCAGAGGGAAGACATGAAGCCGCGAATCCCCATCCTGATGTATCACCAGATCGACGCGCCGCCACCTCGCGGCACGCCGATGCGCGGCCTCGTGGTGGCGGCGCGCGACTTTGCATGGCAGATGCGCCTGCTCAGGCTGATGGGGTATCGCGGCCTGGCGTTGTGCGACCTGATGCCCTACCTGCGTGGCGAGAAGGCCGGCAAGGTGGTCGGCATCACGCTGGATGACGGCTATCGGAACAACCTCGAGCATGCCTTGCCGGTGCTGCGGCGCCACGAATTTACCGCGACCTGCTATGCGGTCAGCAGCCTGGTCGGCAAGACCAATTCCTGGGATGCATCGATCGGCGTGCCGGAGAAGCCGCTGATGACGCTGGACGAACTACGTACCTGGACCCGGGCCGGCATGGAGGTCGGCGCGCACACGCGCACGCATGTGGACCTGACCCGGCTAGGCACCGTTGCCGCGCGCGGCCAGATCGAAGGCTGCAAGCATGAACTGGAGTCCGCGCTGGGCATGCCGGTGCGGCACTTCTGCTATCCCTTCGGCGAGTTCGACAAGCACGTCGTGGACCTGGTGCGCGGCGCCGGATACCAGAGTGCCGTTACCACGCAGCGCGGCCGCGCCGCTGTCGGTGGCAACCTGTTCGGCCTGCCGCGGGTGTTGGTTTCGCGCGCCTCGCATACCGGGCAGTTTTTGCTGAAGCTCGCCACCGCTTATGAGGATCAACGCGGCAAGGAGGCGGTTCGCCATGAATCGGCTTGAGCCATATCCGGACCCGGCCTCCGGCCAGTTGCGCGTGCTCTTGCTCAACTCGCTGCTCAACGGCGGTGGCGTCGATTCCCACACGCTTTCACTGTGCCGGGCGTTGCAGCTTCAGGACTGCGAAGTGACCCTGGCAGTGCCTTCCCGCGCCCGGTGGATCGTCGCCGCGCAGGACATGCCGGGCGTGCGCTTGATGGCGCTGGGCGCGAAGCGCGTGGTCTGGCCGCTGATCCTGGCGCGGACGATCCGGGAGCAGCGGATCGATGTCATCCACGCCCACCATGGGCGCGACTATTGGGTGGCGATCCTGGCATGGATGCTGTCCGGCCGCAAAGCGGCGGTGGTGGTGACGCGCCACCTGATGACCCGGCTCAAGGAACGGACGCGCCGCTACCTTGCCGCGTTTTCCAGCGTGATCGCCGTATCGGACGCGGTGCAGGAATCCCTGCGAAGGGTGGACCCGGAACGAACGCTGCGGCTCAGGCGGATATATTGCGGCATCGATACCGAGCGTTTCCGCGCGGTCGCCATGCGGCGCTGTCGGGTCCGGCAGGCGCTGGGGCTGCCGCAGGATGCCTTGATCTATGCGCTGATCGGCGGGGCGCAGCAGCCTGACGGCAAAGGGCAGTCCTACTTCGTCAAGGCGGCGGGGCAGGTGCTGGCACGGCACCCGAGATCGCATTTCCTCTGCGTTGGCGAAGGCGACCTGATCCCGCAACTGCGCCGGGAGGCCGATGCCCTGGGCCTGGCGGGACGCATCCACTTCCTCCCGTTCGAGCACGATGTGCCGTCGCTGATGCAGGCGATCGACGTCCTGGTGCATCCGCCCGTGGGCAGCGAAGCGCTGGGCCTCGTCATCCTTGAGGCATTGAGCTGCGGCAAGCCGGTGATTGCCACGGAACTGGACGGCATTCCCGAGACCTTCATCGACGGCGACCACGGCGTCCTGGTGCCGCCGCGCGACTCGGGTGCCCTGGCCGGCGCGATGTGCCAGCTCGCGGCGGATCCGATGCTCGCGGCGCGGATGGGGCGCCGCGGGCGCCGCTGGGTGGAGGCGAATTTCTCGCTCGGGCCGCTCGGACGCGAAACGGTGAAGTTGTACCGGGACTGCTTGTCCGCATTGCGGCGTGGAAAGCGTGGCGTACCTTAGGAAGGGCGGCGGCAATCCGCATCATGGCCGTTCCGGCATGGTGCGTTCCGGCACCATGTCGGGGCCACTCGTCTATACTTGTCAGCATGCTAACAATTTGGTGAATGGAATGTCCACCGCGAAACGTCAAACGGCGCACACCGCGCCCCCGGTCGAGGATCAAGCGCCGTCCGAAGCGGACCCGGCCAAGGAGCTTCTCTGGGCCCGGCCAGGCTTTCTTGTGCGCCGCCTGCACCAGATCCACGTGGCCATGTTCTTCGAGGAATGCAAGTCGGCGAGCATCACGCCGGTGCAGTACGCCATCCTGACGGTGCTATCGGTGCTGCCGGGGCTGGACCAGACTTCGCTGGGGCAGGAAGTGGGCTTCGACCGCACCACCACGGCCGATGTGGTGCGCAGGCTGGAAGAGCGCGGGCTGGTCGAGCGCAAGGACAATCCGGCCGACCGGCGCACGCGTCACGTGCACCTGACCAAGGAAGGCCAGGAGGTGGTGGCGTCGCTGCGCGCCGATATGGAACGCGCGCAGGAGCGCATGCTGGCGCCGTTGCGCCCGGCGCAGCGCAAGGTGTTCATGGACCTGCTGGCGACGCTGGTGGAGGCCAACAATGACTACAGCCGCACGGTGCTGCGCATCCTGTAAAGCGTTGCGCGCACCGTGCGCGCGGATTACACCGGGTAGACCAGGTCGTTGGCGATGATGGTGGTGTCGTACACGACCTGGCGCTCGGCCAGCAGCAGATTGCCCTGGGTGCGGGCAAAACGGTCGTGATAGGTGCCCGCCATGTGGATGGTGGTGGGACCTTCGACCAGCGTCTGCAGCAGCAGGAAGCTGGCTTGCGCATGGATCTCGCCATACGCGGTTTCCTCGGTGACGCGGGTGTTGGTGACAAGATGCAGCATATGGCGCGGCGCGAACATCTGGGTGCGCGCGATCGCCACCGCGCGGTCGTGCATCATGCCGCGGCCTTCGGCGTAGACCAGTCCCACGGGCATGCCGAGTTCCACGTTCTCCCTTGCTGTGACGCGGTAGATGCAATCCTCGGTAAAGAAATCCGGCCACGATTCCACCAGGCCGGCATCGAGCACGGCGCAGTATTCGGCGTGGAAGGCATCGATCTCCATGCGCAGCGCCTGCGCGCGCGCGGGCTCCAGCTTGCAGGGGCGGTAGAGGGTATGAGCCGTCGGTGTCATGGTTGGTGTCATGCTGTTCAGAACCCCATCACGCTGCGATAGTATTGGTACATGGCGCGGATCGCGGATTCCGAGATCAGCGAGTTGGCGGTGCCGACGTGGCCGGGGTCCAGTTTCAGCACGTTGCGGTCGGTGCTGGAGCGGCGCACGCCTTCCTGCACGAACTTCATCGCTTCGTTGTCTTCCAGGCCGAGGAAGCCGGCTGGTCCCATCAGGTTGCCCTGGCGCAGGCGGTGCCGCGTCATCTCCTCGCTGTCGTCCTCATAGCCGAACATGGTCCATTGCATCAGCATGCTGTCCGGGCCGTTGGGCACGATCTGGCGCACGCCCAGCGTATTCATTTCGCGCTGCACGATCAGGTTTGGCCAGATGGTCTGCATGGTGACGGACCACGGCGAGTCGAACTCCTTGATGTATTCCAGGAATCGGTCATCCTGCAGGCGCATGCCCTCGTGGAACGAGCGCATTTCCTTCTTGTTCTCTTCGCTCACCGCGGCGTACTTGTCTTCCTTCTTGGCCGAGGCCATGGTGCCGTGGCGGCCGTGCACCGGGTCGGCGATCATGGCGGAGTCATTGCCGGCCACCAGGAGACCGAACACCACCAGGAAGGAATGCAGCAACGTGGCGTGGTAGGGGTCTTTCAGGTTCTCGTGGTACATCTTCCAGTTGCACGGCAACTCATTCTTGTAGTACCCGAGGATCTTGAGCGGCTTGCCATTGAACACCACGTCGAAATCCTTGAGGATCTCGGGCGTCAGGTAGTCCTCCAGGCTCTCCATATCGCTGGCGTAGGAGGCGAAGATCACGCCATTGCGCGTGGCCACCTGCAGCTTCATCAGGCCGTGGTCTTCGTTACGGAAGTCCTTGGGCATGCCGCCGGCGCGGTTGACGCCGCGCTTGAACGGGACGCCCTGCAGGTTGCCCTTGAGATCGTAGGACCACTGGTGATAGGGGCAGACGAACTCCTTGGCATTGCCCTGGCCGTGCCGGCAGAACTCCGCGCCGCGGTGGGCGCAGCGATTCTCGAAGACATTGATCGAGCCGTCCTCGGCGCGCGCCACGACGACTGGCGTGGGCCCGACATAGGAACGCTTGAAGTCGCCGGCGTTGGGGATCTCCGCCTCCAGCGCGACGAAGTTCCACGAGCGGCCGCGGAAAATCTTTTCCAGTTCCATGTCGTACACGGCGTTGCTGGTGTACACCCAGTCCGGGATGAAATGCAGGGCGTCCTCTGGCCACTGGCAGGCGGCCAGTTCGGCATCCTTGGCGCGCGGCGTGCGGTTGATGACCGCGTGGGTCTGGTACATGTCGGTTCCTCGTTCGGGATCGTTCAGGATTGGGTCTGGCCAGCGAGCGCGGCGGCGGCCTCGCGTACCGCTTGCTTCAGGGGCATGGCGGTGTTGCGGAGCAGGCCGATGTCGCAGGCGGTGCGTTGTTCGATCAGGTTGCGGAGCTGGCGCAGGTCGCCGCCGGCATTGACCGCGATAGCGTGGCGCAGTTGCGCGCCGGCCATGCCAAGCAACAGGAATCTGGGGGCGTCGCCGTCCGCCGCGCCGTTGCCGCGCAGGGTGTAGCACAGCGTGGGGTCCACCGCGCCCAGCATCTGGATGTTGCAGCCGAGCTGGTCGGTCCAGAACCAGGGCACGGCGGCCGGTGCCGTCTCCACGCCGAGCATGGCGGCGGCGGCGATGCGGGCCTGCTCGTTGGCGTTCTGCCACGACTCCAGCCGGACTTCCTGGCCGAACAGGGGCTGGTACTGGCTGGTGCAATCGCCGGCGGCGAAGACGCCCGGCGCGCTGGTGCGGCAGTGCGCGTCGACCTGGATGCCGCCGTTGCCCGGATGGAGCGCCAGCCCGGCGGCCCGCGCCAGGCCGGCATCGGGATGCAGCCCGATGGCGACCACTGCCAGCGGTGCGTGCAAGGCGGAGCCGTCCGTCAGCGTGACGGCAACCCCGTTCGTGGCCGGCGGGATCGAGGCGATCCCGCAGCCCAGGCGCAGGTCGATGCCGAGGCTGCGCACGCGCTGCGCCAGCCAGTCGGAGAACACGGCCGGCACGGCGCGCTGCAGCAACCGTGGCGCGGCTTCGATCACCGTGACCTCCAGTCCCGCCGCGCGGGCGGTGGAGGCCGTTTCCAGCCCCAGGAAGCCGCCGCCGATCACCAGCACGGAGCGCTCCCGGCGCAGCGCGGCGCGCAGGCCACGCGCATCGGCCAGCGAGCGCAGGTAGTGCACGCCCGCCATGCCTTCCGGCAAGGCGGGCAGGGTGCGGGCACGCCCGCCGGTGGCCAGCAGGCAGCGGCTGAAGGCAATCGCCTGGCCATCGGCACAGCGGGCCGTGCCACTGCCGGGATCGAGCGACGTCACTGTCGTGCCCAGACGCAGGTCAATGCCTTGCTCGGCATAAAAGCCCGCCGCGTGCACGCCGATGCGTTCGTCCTGCTGCTCGTCCGCCAGCACGGCCTTGGATAGCGGCGGGCGCTCGTAGGGGGCATGGACCTCGCCGCCGACCATGACGATGCCGCCGTCATGGCCCAGCGAGCGCAGCGCGGCTGCCGCGGTGGCGCCGGCCTGGCCGGCACCGATGATCAGGATAGGGGCGTCTTGTGGCATGGCGGGGGCTCAGGCGGTGACCATGACGTCGACCATCACGTCGCTGTCCACGATCCTGACCGGATAGACGCGGATGCCCTGGGTGGCGGGCGCGCACATGGCTTGCCCGGTGCGGATGTCGAAACGCGCCTGGTGCAGCGGGCATTCGATGCAGCCGTCTTCCAGGTAGCCGTCCGACAGCAGCGCGTACTGGTGCGTGCAGACATTGTCGGTGACGAAGTACTCCCCTTCGCTGCGGTACAGCGCCAGTTGCGCGTCCCCGAGCGTGAGCGGCATCACTTCATCGTCCTGAAGCTGGCCGGTAGTGGCGATCTTGGTCCAAGCCATGATGCATCTCCTTTAATCAGTATGCTGAGTATTAATGATCAGTGTACTGATTTAAATTGCCGACTGAATCAGCGTTAACCCTTGGCTGTGGCCGAGCTGGCGGAACGGCCGTGGAAGGCGGGCGCAGACCGCGTCAGCGCCGCCCGGCGGGCCAGCAGCGCCTGCACCTCGCCCATGATCCCGCGCCGGAAGGTAAGCACGCAGACCACGAAGATCAAGCCCGTGACCATGCTGACCGATTCGCCCAGCGTGTTGAACCAGTCCACGCCCGTAAGCGCGGCCAGGCTGCTGCCGAAATCACCCAGCTTGTTTTCCACCGCGACGATCACCAGCGCGCCCAGGATGGGCCCGGAGAGGGTGCCCATGCCCCCCACCAGCGTCATCAGGATGACCGATCCGGACATGGCCCAGTGCACGTCGGTGAGGGTGGCGAAGCCGAGCACCAGCGTCTTCAGGGCGCCCGCCAGCCCGGCCAGCGCCGACGACAGCACGAAGGCCAGCAGCTTGAAGCGGTCGGTGTCGTATCCTAGCGAAATAGCGCGCGGCTCGTTCTCCTTGATAGCCCGCAGCACCTGCCCGAACGGCGAGTTGACCACGCGCGCGATCAACAGCAGCGCGGCACCGGCCACGGCCGCCGCCACGTAGTACATGGTCAGGTCGCTCTCCAGCGAAACCAGCCCGAACAGGCTGCCGCGCGGCACCGCCTGCATGCCGTCTTCGCCGCCGGTGACGGGCGCCTGCAGGCAGAAGAAGTAGAACATCTGCGCCAGCGCCAGCGTGACCATGGCGAAGTAGATGCCCTGGCGCCGGATCGCCAGCGCACCGAAGGCCAGGCCGAGCAGCGCGCCGAAGGCCGTGCCGGCCAGCAGGCCCAGCTCCGGCGTCGCGTGCAGCGATTTCATCACGTAGCCGCAGGCATAGGCCGCGCCGCCGAAGAAGGCGGCATGGCCGAAGGACAGCAGGCCGGTAAAGCCCAGCAGCAGGTTGAAGGCACAGGCGAACAGGGCAAAGCACATCAGCTTCATCGCCAGCACCGGGTAGGCGCCGAGGAAGGGCGCCAGCGCGACGGCCGCCGCCAGCAGGGCGATCGTCAGCCTTGCGCGTGAGTCGTTGATCATCATTTTTCCTTTCCGAACAAGCCGGCGGGGCGCACCATCAGCACGCACACCATGGCCACGAAGACGACGGTCGCCGAGGCTTCCGGGTAGAACACCTTGGTCATGCCCTCGAATATGCCCAGGCCGAGGCCGGTGAAGATGGAGCCGAGGATGGATCCCATCCCGCCGATCACCACCACCGCGAACACGGTAATGATCAGGTTCTGCCCCATCAGCGGCGAGATCTGCATCACCGGCGCGGCCAGCACGCCGGCAAAGGCGGCCAGCCCTACGCCGAAGGCATAGGTCAGCGTGACCAGCAGCGGCACGTTGATGCCGAATGCTTCCACCATGCGGGGGTTCTCGGTGCCGGCGCGCAGGTAGGCGCCGAGCCTTGTCTTCTCGATCACGTACCAGGTCACGAAGCACACCGTGAGCGAGGCCACGACGACCCAGGCACGGTAGTTGGGCAGCACCATGAAGCCCACGCTGGTGGCGCCGCTAAGCGCCTCGGGCGTGGCATAGGACAGGCCGGACACACCGTAGGCCGAGCGCAGCAGGCCTTCGATCAGCAAGCTGATGCCCAGCGTCAGCAACAGCCCGTAGAGGTGGTCGAAGCGGTAGAGGCGGCGCAACATGGTGCGTTCCAGCACCACGCCCAGCGCGCCGGCAACCAACGGCGCGAGCAGCAGCATCAGCCAGTAGTTAAGGCCGAGGTAGCTCATGCCCATCCATGCCAGCACGGCGCCCAGCATGAACAGGGCGCCATGGGCGAAGTTAATGACGTTGAGCAGGCCGAAGATGACCGCAAGGCCGAGACTGAGGATGGCGTAGAACGAGCCGTTGACGAGGCCGAGCAGCAACTGGCTCAGCAGGGCGGGCACAGGTATGCCAAAAAATTCCATAGCGATGGTTCCTTACACGCCGAGCAGGGCGTTGAGCGTGGGCATCTTGTGCCCGAGCGCGCCGGCGTCGAAGCTCTCCACCATGCGGCCGTGCTCCATCACATAGAAGCGGTCGGCCAGAGGTGCGGCGAAGCGGAAATTCTGTTCCACCATCACGATGGTGTAGCCGCGCTTCTTCAGGGTGGTGATCATTCTTGCCAGTGTTTGTACGATGACGGGCGCGAGGCCTTCGGAGATTTCATCGAGCAGCAGCACGCTGGCGCGGGTGCGCAGGATGCGCGCGACCGCCAGCATCTGCTGCTCGCCGCCCGACATGCGGGTGCCCTGGCTCTTGCGGCGCTCCCACAGGTTGGGGAACATCGCATAGATCTCGTCCAGCGGCATCGGCTCGCGGCCCGCGGTTGCGCCGTCCGGCTTGAACACCGGCGGCAGCATCAGGTTCTCCTCGCACGACAGGCTGGAAAAGATGGCGCGTTCCTCCGGGCAATAGCCGAGTCCCAGAGGCGCGATGCGGTGCGTCTTCATGCCGATGGTCTCGGTGCCATTGACGCGGATCGAGCCTTTGCGGGCGCCGACGAGCCCCATGATGGCGCGCATGGTCGTGGTGCGGCCCGCGCCATTGCGGCCGAGCACGGTGACCACCTCGCCCGGATTGACGGTCAGGTCCACCCCGTGGAGGATGTGGGACTCGCCATACCAGGCGTGCAGGTCCTTGATCTGCAGGGCAGGGGTTGGTTGGGTCATGGCGTTGCCTCCGTCAGCGCGGCATCGGCCGTGCCCATGTACGCTTCCATCACCTGCGGGTTCCGCGCCATTTCCTCGTAAGGCCCTTCGGCCAGGATGGCGCCGCGCTGGAGCACGGTGATGCGGTCCGCGATGGATGACACCACGCTCATATTGTGTTCGACCATCAGCACGGTGCGCCCCGCTGAAACCTGCTTGATCAAGGCGGTTACCACCTCCACGTCTTCATGCCCCATGCCTTGCGTGGGTTCGTCGAGCAGCATCAGCTCCGGGTCCATGGCGAGCGTGGTGGCGATTTCCAGCGCGCGTTTCCGCCCGTATGCCAGTTCGGCGGTGGGCAGGTCGGCAAAGCCTTCCAGGCCGACGGCCTTCAGCAGCGCTATCGAGCGGTCATTGAGTTCATCGAGCGAGCGCTTGCTTTTCCAGAAGTGATACGCGGTGCCCAGCTTGCGTTGCAGCGCCACGCGCACGTTTTCCATCACCGTGAGCTGCGGGAACACCGCCGAGATCTGGAAGGAGCGGATCACACCCTTGCGGGCGATCTGGGCCGGTCGCTCCCGCGTGATGTCCTCGCCGTTGAACAGGATGGCGCCGGCGGAGGGCGTGTGGAACTTGGTCAGCAGGTTGAAGCAGGTGGTCTTGCCGGCGCCATTGGGCCCGATCAGGGCGTGGATGGCGCCGCGCCGTACCCGCAGGTCGACCCTGCTGACGGCGGTGAAGCCCTTGAACTCCTTGGTGAGTCCGCGGGTTTCAAGGATTACGTCAGCCTGGCTCATGCGTGCTCCGCGTCAGTGTCATTGCGTGTCGGCATCGCGGCTCACTTCTTCACGAGCGCGCATTCGCTTGCGGATAGCGGGCGGAACGCCGCGTCGCCGGGAATGGTGCCGAGGTATTTGACGAGATCCCACGGGCCCTTCGACTCCGCCGGCGACTTGGCCTGCGCCAGGTACATGTCATGCACCATCCGGCCATCCGCGCGCACCTTGCCGCCATGCACGAAGTCATCGTTGACCACCAGGGCGCGCATCTTTTCCGCCACGGCCGGCCCGTCCACCGTCTTGGCCGCCTCGATCGCCTTGAGGTAATGCAGCACGCCGGAGTAGACGCCGATCTGGCCATGCGTCGGGTAGGCCTTCTGCTTGGCGAAGAAGCGCTCGACGAAGGCCTTCGACCTGGCGTCGAGATCCAGCTTGAACGGGTCCACATAGGTCAGACCCTGCGCCACGCTGGGCCCCAGGCTCTTCAGGTCGGTGATGAAGGTCGAGGGCGTAATCACGGTCTGGCCGCCTTTGATCAGGCCGAATTCGCCGGCCGCCTTGACGCCGTTGATCATGTCATTGCCCGCGTTGGCCAGCACTACCACCTTGGCCTTGGACGCGGACGCCGCCACGATGGGGCTGCTGAAGTCGCTGGCATTGAGCGGGTGCTTGGTGCTGCCGATATTCTTGCCGCCGCTGGCATCCACCTCCTTGCGGAAATCCGATTCCAGCGACTGGCCGAATGCGTAGTCCACGGTGATGTAGTACCAGCTGCTCTTGCCGTCGGCGATCAGGCGCTTGACCAGCGGCGCCGATACCGAGTAGGTATCCCAGCCCCAGTGGAAGCCGGTGGGCGAGCAGTTCTGGTTGGTCAGCGCCATGGCGCCGCCCGTCGAGACGATATTGATCTTCTGCTTCTGCTTGGCGATTTCCTGCACCGCCAGCGCGGTGGAGGAGTTGGGGAAGTCGATCACCATGTCGACGCCATCGGTATCGAACCAGCGGCGCGCCAGCGACGAGGCGATATCCGCCTTGTTCTGGTGGTCGCCCGACAGCACGGTGACCGGCTTGCCGAGCACCTTGCCGCCGAATTCCTCCACCGCCATCTGCGCCGCGAGCACCGAGCCGCGGCCCGAGAGATCGGCGTAGGAGCCGGACATGTCGGTAATCACGCCAACCTTGACACCGCTGGCATCCGCCAGGGCGGCGGTGCCATACATCAGGGCGATCAGGGCAGGCACCAGCGCGATGCGTTGGGCTTTGTGCAGAGACTTCATGGGGGCGCTCCAGACAGGGTGAATGAAAAACGGAAAGCAGGAAGAAGAGGGGGCAGGGCCCGGCCGTGCATCGTTTGCGTACCGGCCGGCATCGCCTTGGTGCAACGATCAGTATGCTGACTATAAAATACAGTGTACTGAGCAAATTCCGGGCCAGATGCCATGGCGGGCCGGCTCAGGTCTCCAGGTCGCGGCCCCGCGTTTCGGGCACGAACACCATGCCGATCACAAACGCGAGGGCGGCGATCGAGACCGGATACCACAGGCCAAAGTACACATTGCCGCTGGACACGTTCATCGCCGTCACCACGAAGGACAGCATGCCTCCGACCCAGCCGGCGCCAAGGTGGAAGGGCAGGGACAGCGAGGTGTAGCGGATGCGCGCAGGGAACAGCTCCACCATGAACGCCGCCAGCGGGCCGTACACCATGGCGAGGAAGAGGATGGGAATCAGCAGCATCAGGAACAGCATCGGGCGGTTGATGGCCGCCGGGTCGGCGCGCTCGGGCCAGCCCGCGGCAAGCAGGGCCTGCCGGATTGCCTTGCTGTCGAAACCCTGCAGCGTCGCGTCGCCGATGCGCAGTTCGGGCTGCGGGCGCCCCTCGTCCTGGGTGAATTCGTAGCCCACGCCGAGGTCCGTCAGGTAGCCCTTGGCCTTGTCGCATGCGGATACCGGCTCGGCAAACAGTCGGAAGTGGCAGTCGCCGGCGCGCAGTTGCACGGTGTTGCGCTGCTGGAACTGTTCGAGCGCCGGATTGGCGTAATGCGTCAGCGCCTTGAAGATGGGCTGCGTGGTGAGGGCGGCCAGCAGGCAGGCGGCCATCATGATGTGCTTGCGGCCAATCCGGTCGGACAGCCAGCCGAAGAACAGGTAGCAGGGCGTGGCGATCACCAGTGCGATGCCGATCAGCAGGTGCACCAGTTCCAGCGGCACGTGCAGCGTCTTGTTGACGAAGAACATGGTGTAGAAATGCCCGGTCCCGAAGATGGCCCCGAGCCCCGAAGCCACCACGAACAGCAGCAGCACATACTTCAGGTTGGCCCAGTTCGTGAAGCTGTCCAGGATGGGCGATTTCGACGTGTTGTTGCCGGCCTTCATGCGCGCGAAGATCGGCGACTCGTGCAGCTTGCCGCGGATATAGACCGATACCACCAGCATCAGGAAGGACACCAGGAAGGGCAGGCGCCAGCCCCATTCGCGAAACTGCGCCTCGCTCAGGAAGGTCTTGAGCAGGTACACCACCAGCAGTGAGGAGAGCAGGCCGAGGGTGGCCGTAGTCTGCAGCGAACTGGTGTAGAGGCCGCGCTTTTCGACCGGCGAATGCTCGGCGACGTAGGTCACCGCGCCGCCCACCTCGCCGCCCAGCGCCAGCCCTTGCAGCAGGCGCAACAGCACCAGCAGGATGGTCGCGGTGATGCCGATCTGGCCATACGTGGGCAGCAACCCGACACCCACGGTGGCGATACCCATCAGCAGGATCGTCACCAGGAACGTATATTTGCGGCCGATCAGGTCGCCCAGCCGGCCGAACAGCAGGGCGCCGACGGGGCGCACCAGGAAGCCCGCGCCGAAGGTGGCCAGGCTGGCGAGGAAAGCGGTGGTTTCGTTGCCGGGCGGGAAGAACAATGCGCCAAAATAGACGGCGAGCGCCGCGTAGATATAAAAGTCGTACCACTCCATCAGCGCCCCGAAAGACGACGCGAGGATCACCTTGCGCTCTTCCCTCGTCATGCCTTGCTTGCGCGCGGCGGCACTGTCACTGGTCAGGCTGATTGTCATGGCCGTAGTTCTCCTGGGGGCGTCCCAGCTTGTGCGTGTGTGTGCTTCACACTGTCAGCATGCTGAGTAATTTCAATCAGTGTACTGAGCAGAATTTGGGAGTGTTATGGGGGTTAACCCTTTTGACTCCGGCTAGACATTCCACAACCTCGTTGCTATATTAAAAATGCTCAGCATACTGAGTAATTAAGCAGACAAGCCTTCGCAAGGGCAACGGCACGCGCCTTCCCGCCCCCGTCTCAAGGCCTGCATCGAAGCACGCCCCCACCACATCAGGAGTCGCCACAGCATGACGAGAATACGGAAGATTGCCCTGGAGGAACACTTCATGGCCCCCGGTTTCCAGGCCTATTCGAAGGGATATCTCCAGCATATCGATGCGGTGGTGATGGCCGATCTCGCGAAGCGCCTCGCCGATTTCGACGACATCCGCATCGGCGAGATGGACCGTGCCGGCATCGATTTCACCGTGCTGTCGCAGACCGGTCCCGGCGTGCAGGGCGAAACGGACCGCGCCGCCGCCATCGGCCGCGCCCGCGAGAACAACGATTTCCTGGCCGCGCAAGTGGCGCGCCATCCCACCCGCTTCGCTGGTTTTGCCGCGCTGCCGATGCACGATCCCGTGACAGCGGCGGATGAACTGGAGCGCACCGTGAAGCAGCTCGGCTTCAAGGGGTCGCTGGTCAACGGGCACACCCAGGGCAAGTACTATGACGACCCCGCATACGACGCGTTCTGGGAGCGCATGCAGGAGCTGGACGTGCCGATGTACCTGCATCCGACCGACGCCTATGCGATGCCGCATGTGTACGCCGGGCATCCCGAGATCAGCGGCGCGGCCTGGGGCTGGGGCGTGGAAACGGCCAGCCATGCGCTGCGCCTGCTGTTCAGCGGCGTGTTCGACCGCTTCCCCCGGCTCAAGATCATCCTCGGCCATATGGGCGAAGGGCTGCCGTTCCAGCGCTGGCGTTTCGACAGCCGTTTCGCTGTGTACTCGCACGGTATCAGGCTGGCGAAGAAGCCTTCCGAATACATCGGCAGCAATATCGTGATCACCACCTCCGGCGTGTGCTCGCCCGCCGCGCTGAACGGCGCCATTGCCGAGATGGGCGCCGAGGCGGTGCTGTTCTCGGTCGACTATCCCTACGAATCCACCGCCATCGCCGCGGACTTTATCGAGCAGGCACCGATGGACGACGCGACCCGAAGCCTCGTCTGCCACGGCAACGCCGAACGCATTCTCAAGCTTTGAACCCCGAAATAACGGAGCGCCCCGTGCAAAAGACTTTCCGTATCGGCCAGATCGTGCCGAGCTCGAACACCACCATGGAAACCGAAATCCCCGCGATGCTGCTGGCGCGCCAGCAGGTGCGGCCCGAGCGGTTCACCTTCCACTCCAGCCGCATGCGCATGAAGACGGTGGTCAAGGAGGAAC
>NZ_JBFTOX010000080.1:0-35394 GCF_056398185.1 Cupriavidus sp. 05L310 | reverse complement strand
CCCTTCCCATCCCGAACAGGACCGTGAAACGACTCCACGCCGATGATAGTGCGGATACCCGTGTGAAAGTAGGTAATCGCCAGGCTCTCCCTTGAAACCCCCCAGTACGAAAGTACTGGGGGGTTTTGCTTTTGCGGCTTCGTTTACGCTGATCGGTACACTTGTGCCCGATTCGTGATCACAGGCAAGAAATAGTGCCGGATACGCCGGGTATCGTTCGCATCGCGGATGGCTCGACCGCGTGTAGTTCAAATCCTTTCCGCCGCCAGCAGCGTGGCGGACCCCCCCTTGCCTGGCGCTGCGTCAGTTGGTCATGTCCGGAATGTCTCCGCCGTCTCTTCGGCGGCCTTGCGCAGATCGGGGACGAAGGCCAGCAGGTCGTCGAGCGTAAGCCGCCCGACCGGCGCCTGCACCGCGATCGCGGCGCAGGCACGATTGCGATCCAGCATGACCGGCACCGCAATCGCGATCAACCCCTGCAGATGCTCCTGGTCGTTGATGGCCAGCATGCGCTTGCGTGTCGTCGCAAGTTCCTTACGCAACGCTTCGCGATCGATGATGGTCCGCTCCGAATACGCGTGTAGCGGCAATGTATCGACCATGCGATCGCGTCTTTCCTTCGGCAGGAAGCTGAGCAGGACTTTGCCGCTTGCCGAGCAATGTAGCGGCACATGCGAGCCCGGCTGCAAGTGCATGCGCAACGGCCATTCAGTTTCGACCCGGTCGATGTACACCACGTCGTTCCCGGAGAGCATCGTCAGATTGCACGTCTCGCCGATCTTAGTCACCAGTTGTTCGAGCAGCGCGTGACGCGCCGCGGCCGGACCTGCGTGCATCAGGACGTTCACCGCCAGGGCGCGCACCCGCGGTGAGCACTCATAGAGCCGGTCGCCCGCACCCCGCGTGACCAGCCATGCGTCCATCAGTTGCACCAGTATGCGGTGCACCGTCTGTTTAGGTAAGCCGAGCGCCTCGACGAGTTCCGTCATGGCAAGCGGACGCCCGGCCTGCGCCAGCGTCTCTAGCACGCGAAAGGCGCGGACCGCCGCAGCATTCGATTGGTTGGATCTTGTCATGCTGGCTCCTGACAGCAGTACTTCCGCTTCCCCACATGCATCGACTTTATCGTTTTTCGGGACAGATTGGAGTCCCGAAATCTGCATTTTTCCACTCTGAAGCGTACGCAGCGAAGGATAGCGCGAAAAACGGGACATCCTGGCGCGATGGTTTGATTAGATTGGGTCGAAAGCAGTCGTGGACGCCATGGCTCTGGCTGCAAAAATTGACATCACGAAAAAGGAGGAAACAGGAAAAAGGAATCTGAAAAAAGACAAGAACGGCGTTGCAAGACTGGTGGTTTCAATTCCAGTGGTTCTTTGGAATGCGTGAAAGTCGGCATAGATTCGACCATTCATATAATTAATTAAAATGGTGAGAGAGACATGAAAAAAATATTCAAAGTCAGGCACATGATATTGGGGCTGATGTGTCTGATGTATTTCATCGCCTATATTGACCGTGTCAATATATCAATTATCGCCCCATTCCTCAAAGATGAGATGGCGCTTACGCCGACTCAACTGGGGCTCGTCTTTTCAGCCTTTGCCTATCCCTACGCCGCCATGCAGATACTGGGCGGCTGGTTCGCCGACAAGTATGGACCGAGGCTGGTGCTGACCATACTCACCAGCATTTGGGCGATTGCGACGATCCTTTGCGGCTTTTCCTGGGGCCTCGGATCGCTGATCATGTTCCGGATCCTGCTTGGCATCGGTGAAGGTGGCGCATTCCCGGCAGCAACGCGCTCCTTCACATACTGGATGCCGGCCACGGAACGCGGCTTCGCCCAGGGTATCACGCATAGCTTCGCGCGCCTGGGTGGCGCCGTTACTCCGCCGATTGTGCTGGTCATTGTCGCCGCCTACGGCTGGCGCGAATCGTTCGTGATTCTCGGTGTGGTCAGCCTGATCTGGACCTGTCTCTATGTCTGGCTGTTCCGCAATACGCCGCTGGAGCACAAATGGGTCCAACCCGCAGAGTTGAAGGAGATCGGCGTCAATTCACGCGAGTTGAAGAAGGCAGCAGCAGGAAAAACGCCATGGAAGCAGATGTTCAGGCGCATGTGGCTGGTGACGTTCGTGGACTTTTGCTACGGATGGTCGCTCTGGGTGTTCCTGACGTGGCTGCCCTCCTACCTGAAGGATGCGCGTGGATTTGACGTAAAGCAGCTGGCATTGTTCACGGCGCTGCCACTGCTTGCCGGCGTGGTTGGCGACACCCTCGGTGGCGTCATCTCAGACATCATCTACAAGAAGACCGGAAACCTCAAGCTGGCCCGGCGTGCATTGCTGTTCGTCGGGCTGGCCGGTTCCCTGGTATTTATCGTACCGGCGATCTATACCCAGAGCCCGCTGACGGCGGTGATGCTGCTCGCAGCATCTTTCTTCTTCCTTGAACTGACCAATGCCGTCTTGTGGAGCCTGCCGCTCGATATTGCCGGAAAGTTTGCGGGAACCGCTGGCGGAATGATGAACACAGGCTTCGGCGTGGCAGGAATGATCTCGCCCGCTTTGTTCGGTTTCCTGATCCAGAAAACGGGAAGCTATGAACTGCCATTCCTGATTTCGGCCGGATTCTTGGGGCTCGCGGCAATCTGTTCGTTGCGGATCGATCCGACAAACAAGATCGAGGATGAGCAGGAAGACGCGCTGTCGCTGGGTGGGTCCGGACTAGGGACTGCGCATTGAAATTTGCCTTTCCCTTGGCAGGGGAAGGCCCCGGTTTTGGCAGTGACAGCACCACGAATGACAAATGAACGGAGAGACAGAATGTCAATGGAAACGTGCGCGAACACCCATGCGTCGGCAGAGGGCGAAGTGATTTCCAAACTGATCAGGAAGGCAAGGGCGGCGCAGCGCAGCTACGAGCGCTATTCGCAGGCACAAGTGGACGAGGTGGTCACCGCGGCGGGATGGGCGATCGTGCATCCCGAGCATAATCGTATCCTGGCCGAGATGGCGGTGCGCGACACCGGGCTCGGCAACGTCCCCGACAAGATCCAGAAGAACTACCGAAAGACGTTGGGGCTGCTACGCGACCTGAAACATGCGAAGACAGTCGGCATCATCGCCGAGTATCCGGAGCGCGGACTGGTGGAGATTGCCCGTCCCGTCGGCGTGGTAGCCGCGATTACCCCTTCCACCAATCCGGCGGCGACACCCGCCAACAAGATCATCAATGCGCTGAAGGGGCGCAATGCGGTCATCGTCGCGCCCTCTCCAAAGGGACTTTCCACTTGCGCCGCCCTGGTGGCTTACATTCACGCGGAGCTGGATAAGCTCGGCGTGCCGCTGGACCTGGTCCAGTATCTGCCCGGACCGATTACCAAGCAGGCAACCCAGGAGCTGATGCGCCAGGCGGACCTGGTGGTCGCGACAGGCTCGCAGAACAATATCCGGTCCGCTTATGCGAGCGGATCGCCAGCATTCGGAGTCGGTGCGGGCAACGTTGCCTCGATCATCGATACCTCTGCAAGTCTTGGTGAAGCGGCGCAAATGATTGCCAGTTCGAAGACGTTCGACAATGCGACGAGCTGCTCGTCCGAAAACAGCGTGGTCATCCTCGACACGGTCTATGACGCGGCGCTGGCGGCGCTGACCGATGCCGGCGGCACGCTGCTGAACACGGAAGAGAAGTGCCGGTTGCAGGAGACGATGTGGCCGAGGGGAAAGCTGGATTCCGCCGTGACCGCGCAGTCCGCGCCCAGGATCGCGGCGCTGGCTGGCCTGGAGCGGCCGGGCGTGACGCAAGCGAAATTCCTGATGGTGGAGGAAGTTGGTGCCGGTCCGGAGTATCCATATTCGGGTGAAAAGCTCTCTCCCGTGCTGACCGTCTATCGCGCTCGCGACTTTGATCACGCTTGCGCGATAGTCAACGATATCTATGGCTATCTGGGGGCGGGCCATTCGGTGGGAATTCATACAGCGGATGATGACCATATCCTGCACCTGGGAAATGCGCTTCCAGTCTGCCGGGTCATCGTCAATCAGGCGCATTGCTTTGCGACCGGCGGCAGTTTCGAGAACGGTTTGCCATTCTCGCTTTCCATGGGATGCGGCACATGGGGTGGCAATAATTTCTCGGAAAATATGAACTACAGGAACTTCCTCAACATCACGCATATCGTGCGAAAGCTCAAGGAACAGGTTCCCTCCGAGGAAGAATTATTTGGTGAGTACCTGCGCAAGCACGGCTAATCGATCCGTTGCGAATCAGTCGTAAAGCCATATAAGTCTTTTACTGCTTGAACGTGAGGAATATAGACATGCTGCGCACCATTCGAGAATATGTCGACTTTCAGGCCGCCGAACGACCGGAAGCGATTTACCTGATTGCACCGGAACCTGACCTGAGCATGACGTTCGCCGGCTTGCGGAGTGCCTCTCGCGAGCTGGCACGCTTTCTTCTCGGCCAGGGTATTCGGAAGGGCGACACGGTGGCGATGCTGATGCACAACGGCTACCAGACCTGCCGCCTGTTCATTGGCGTCATGTATGGCGGGTTTTGCGCGACGCCGCTGAATCTGCTCGCGCACCCGTCGCAGCTCGAGTACGTGCTGAATCACAGCGACGCCAGGATCGTATTCGTCGCGCCCGACCAGCTGGAGCGTCTGAATGCTGCGCTGGCCAATGTGACGCGGGATATCCAGGTCGTGCTGTGCGATGTCGATGCGCGGGAATGCATCCCGGTGCCGGACGAGGAGGTGGAGCTGCCACCCGTGGGCGAAGAGGATGACGCACTGATGATGTACACGTCCGGCACGACCGGCAAGCCAAAGGGGGTCGTGCTGGCAAACCGGTCCATCGTGTCGGGTGGACAGTTCGTATCGGCAGCCCACGAACTCGCGGCCCAAGACAGGGTGCTGGCGGTTTTGCCCCTCTACCACATCAATGCCCAGATTGTGACCGCGACATCGCCGCTAATTCATGGCGGGAGCCTGGTTCTGCCGCATCGATTTCGGGTCTCCGGCTTCTGGGAGCTGGTGGCGCGGCATCGATGCACCTGGATCAATGTAGTGCCGACCATGATTTCCTACCTGTTGAATGGTGCGGGTCCGGCGCGGGATGGGCTGGATCTCAGCCGGGTCCGCTTCTGCCGTTCTGCTTCCGCTCCGCTGCCGCCCAGCCAGCATCGTGCCTTTGAAGACGCATTCAGGATCGGCGTGATCGAGACGATGGGGCTCACGGAAACCGCCGCGCCATGCTTTACCAATCCGCTAGAGCCTTCACAGCGCAAGATCGGCAGTCCTGGGCGGGCCTTTGGCAATGAGGTCACGATTGTCAATGCGGAGGGAAATGTGGTCGCTTCGGGTGAAGCGGGCGAGATCCTGGTGCGTGGCCCGAACGTCATGAAGGGCTATTACAAGAGTCCGGAAGAAACCGCCACGACGCTGACGGCGGATGGCTGGCTTCATACGGGAGATCTTGGATACCTGGACGCGGATGGATTTGTCTTCGTCACCGGCCGGATCAAGGAGCTCATCATCAAGGGGGGTGAGAACATTGCGCCTCGCGAGATAGACGAGGCATTGCTCAAGCATCCGGCTGTGCTGGAGGCCGCGGTGGTGGGCGTTCCGGACGAGCACTACGGCCAGGAGTTGATGGCGTGCATCGTGTTCAAACCTGGAGAGCGATGCACGGAGGACGAACTGAGATCGTTTTGCCGGAACGAACTGGGCGCTTACAAGACACCCAGGTCATTCCGCTTTGTCGACGAACTGCCCAAGGGACCGTCCGGCAAGGTGCAGCGGCTGAAACTCCTCGGCATGGAGGAGATCCCCGCGTAGCGCGCGTCCAGCCTCGGCCGTGCCGGACCGTGTGCAGTGCCCGGTTGGTGAGCTGGCGGGTTGGCGGATAGCGGCGGGCGGCGAAAGCCGCTCGCATGCGCCTGCCGTCCAATGGAGGCTCAGAAGGGCTTCGTGGGCAGATACTTCCCGTCGAGAGTGATCACGGCGCGGTGACCGCCGTCCGGGTCCTCGACCTTCTGGATGTCCAGCCTGAAGTTGATGGCGCTGATGATGCCGTCGCCGAACTTCTCGTGCACCAGGGCCTTGAGCGTCGAACCATAGATCTGCACGATTTCATAGAACCGGTAGATGGTCGGGTCGGTCGGCACGCCGCCCGGAATGCTGCCGCGCAGCGGGATGGTCTGCAGCAGGCGCGCGGCATCCTCACCCAGTTCGAGCTTGTCGGCAACCGAATTGGCGACGTGTTCAGGCAGCGGATGCTGGCCCAGGAGGGCGGCCGTCACATAGGCGAGGGTCAGGCCGGAGCCTTCGTTGAGATCTTCGAATGTAAGGTCCTTGCGCGTCTTGGCGTCGATGATGGCATCGGTCAGGGCCTGGCGGTTGGTCTGGCTGTATTGCGACTGGGGCATGAAAGACTCCTTGGGGGGAATATACGCTCAGGCAGCAATGCCGAGCCTGGTTGGGGTTGCGCAGACATGCGGATGGTCCGCAAGGGCGACGAAGTGGTTCGTGGTGCCGTCCAGGGCGGCGATCGAGCCGGTTTCGATGTCGTACACCCAGCCGTGAAGCTGCAGGCGCCCTTGCTCGAGCGCGAGGGCAACGGACGGATGGGTCTTGATGTTGGCGAGTTGCGCGATGACGTTCTCGCGCACCATCGAGTCGACACGCGCGCGCGGCGATGCGTGCTCGCGCGCCTCGTTGACGGACTTGGCGGCATCGCAGTGACGCAGCCAGCCGGCGACGGCCGGCATGTGATCCAGGCATTGGCAGGTGGCAATCGCGGTCATGGCGCCGCAATCCGAGTGGCCGCAGATCACCACGTCCGTGACGCCAAGCCCCGCGACCGCGTACTCGACGCTGGCGGAAACGCCGCCGGGCTGCGTGCCGTATGACGGCACCACGTTGCCGGCGTTGCGGATCACGAACAGGTCGCCAGGCTCGCGTTGGGTCAGCAGTTCGGGTACGACCCGGCTGTCGGAGCAGGCGATGAACAGCGTGCGCGGATTCTGGCTCGTGGCCAGGCGCTTGAAGAGTTCGGAGCGTTTCGGGAACTCTTCGCGCTGGAACTTCAGGAATCCGTCAATGAGGTCTTGCATCGCTTTGCTCCATCGTTGTGGGTGGTGAACCGATGGGAGAATCATGGACGAATTTTTCTATAGGGTCCAAGACCGGTTTATTATGCTTTCCATAGAAAACACCAATAGTTAAATCCCATGCTGCTGCGTCATATCCGTTACTTCCTTGCCGTGGCCGACAGCGGCAACTTCACGCGAGCCGCCGAACTGCTGCACGTTTCCCAGCCGACGTTGTCGCAGCAGATCAGGCAGCTTGAGGAAACCCTGGGCGTGCAACTCTTCGACCGGTCCGGACGCAGCATCAGGACCACGGATGCCGGCCAGGCGTACCTGCTCTATGCGCGCCGAGCGCTGCAGGACCTGGAAGCTGGGTCGCGGGCTATCCACGATGTGCGCGACCTGACGCGCGGCACCTTGCGCCTGGCGATGACGCCCACCTTCGCGCCCTATCTGGTCGGCCCGCTGGTCATGGGATTCAACGAGAAGTATCCCGGCGTCACGCTGCGCTTGCTGGAAATACCACAGGAGCAGATCGAGCAACTGCTGGCCGCCGACAACCTGGATGTCGGGATCGCCTTCGAGGACGTGCATCTGCCGGACATCGAAGCGCAGACCTTGATGCAGGAGCGGCTCGCACTGGTGGTGGGCACGACGCACCGCTTTGCCAGACGGCGAGCGGCGCTGACACTGAAGGAACTGGAGGGTGAGCCGATGGCGTTGCTCACCATGGAGTTTGCAACGCGCCGCTATATCGATCGCTACTTTGGCGGGCAGGGTGTTCCCCCGCGAATCGCATTTGAGGCGAACTCTGTCAACGCCGTGATCGAGGCAGTGCGCCGAGGCCGGTTGATGACGGTGTTGCCCGCTGCCATCGTTGAAGACAACAGCGAGCTTTGCAGGCTCAAGGTGGAGCCGCCGCTGCCGCCCCGGGGAGCCGCATTGCTCCAGCGCAAGGGCGCATACCGGACCGCGGCCGCGCGGGCCTTTTCCGACTTTGCACAAGTCGCATGCGGCGCCGGCGGGCGCAACCTGCGTTGATCTGTCCGAGCTATCTCTCCAACGAAATTCAGATTCAGGACACTGGCGAGCCCGGCCTTCGAGACATCGGATGAAGGCTGGGCACTCCCTGCCCATGGCCATCGCCTTTCGTGGCTGTCCGCCATCAGGCATTGTTCATTCCGGTTCCGGCACAGCTGATCGCAAGGGCTCGGCGTTCGTCAAAATAGCACGCAAGACGCTGCGTCTGCTCCGCAGTAAATAGCGGTCTTCTGCTCCTGTTTTTCCTTGCTGCGCTGCGGCAACATCTCTCTAAGCCAATGCCGTCGGTTGACCCGGCGACTCCCGGACCCACCGGGACAAAGACATTGCGCGACATTCGAAGAATCCGTTCCATGCGCGGTTCGCGCGGCCACGCGCTCGCGCCCATTCCTGTGGCCGCCGCGCGTGTCCTTAGCGCGCATCGTCGGCGCCAGAGAAACTGTCTCACTCATGACGTATCAGCTATTTTCACTGGACGGGTGTCCGGCCTGTGCCGCGCTTGAGCTATTCGTGCGGGACGCCGGTCTCGCCTATGACCGCATCGTGCTGGCGTCACCACGCCATGCCGCCGACGTGCTGGTTCTGCTTTCCGGATCCGATCCGCGTTGCCCGGCCTTGAGCCTTGGCGAGAAGACAGCAACTGGCCTCGCGGCTTGCCTGGAGCTTCTCGGTCAGCGCCACGCCGAAGGCGGATCGCTTGCAAATCTGGCATTTCATGGAACTGGCAATGCACTGGTTGACGGCGTGCTTAGCGGCCGTGTGCTGATGGCCAGAAACGAGCGGGCGTTCTCGCTTGCGCTTGGCGCGTTGCATGACGCTATCCGGGATTGGACCTCCGCCATGCCGGACGCACTGCGCCGCGCCGGCCTGTTCGTGCCGTATCTGGACCTGAGGATCGCGAATGGACTGTCTGGCGGGAAGGTCAGGCTTGCAGGTGTGTTCGGCGCTGACGAAAGCGTGCTGGAGGCAATGGTCTATCGCTTGCCGGCCGGATTTGAAGTCGCTTACCTGGACCGGATAAGGCGAGGGCGGAGCTGGGTCTATTGGGAGGGAGGCGACAGCATGCTCGGGGACCGGGCGGCGCGCTTGCACAATTCCCGTAACTGGTCCGCCGCCCTGAGCAAAGCGGCGGCCGGCAGTCTGTTTATCTAGAGGGTCATTTGTCCGTTGGGACGCGCGCGGCGCGTGGCCGGATCGCGGGAGAAGCGATCCGGCCACGGACCCGCTAGTCGCGCAGGCGCGCCCGTTCCGGCGACATATCCATCGGCATCATGTTGACGTTGGCGTTGTGCATGACCCACAACGATCCCGCGACGATGATGGCGATAAGCGCCCCGGTGCAGATGAAGATCGCCGTGTTCTGGCGCTGGTCGGCAGACGTGCCGATGTGCAGGAAGAAAACCAGCTGCACCACCAGCTGGGCGATGCAGAGCACCACGATGGCGGCGAGGCCCATGCCTTTGGGCACGAGCCCTTCCATCACCGCGCCGAACGACGCCAGGGTGAGCACCAGCGACAGCGCAAAGCCGATCACATAGCCTTTCATGCTGCCGTGCGCCGCGTGAGCCGCGGATCCGGTGGGGAGGTGGGCGGTCTTCATACAAACTCTCGCAGGTAGACAAAGGTAAACACGCAGATCCAGATCAGGTCCAGGAAGTGCCAGAACAGGCTGAGGCAGGCCAGCCGGCGCCGGGTCACGCCATCCAGACCGAAGCATTTGACCTGGTGCATCATGACCAGGATCCACAGCAGGCCGCAGGTCACATGCAGGCCGTGGGTACCCACCAGGGAAAAGTAGGAAGACAGGAACGCGCTGACGCCCGGCCCCGCGCCGGCATGAAGCAGCTCGGCGAACTCGTACAGCTCCATGGCGATGAAGGCCGCGCCGAGCAGGAACGTGACGCCCAGCCACTGGATGACCTGACGCTCCCGCCCGGCCTGCATGTTCAGCATGGCCACGCCGAAGGTGAAGCTGCTGACCAGCAGCAGCATCGTTTCCCCGAGCACGAACGGCAGCTCGAACAGGTCCCTGCCGCTCGGGCCGCCGGCCGTGTTGCCGGCGAGTACCCCGAAGGTAGCGAACAGCACTGCGAAGATCAGGCAGTCGCTCATCAGGTAGATCCAGAACCCTAGCGTGGTCTTCGTTCCGTCGTCGTGCCCGACATGTTCGTGCGCGTTGTGAATGACTGTGTAGCTCATGGGTCAAGCCGCCTTGCGTAGCTGCGCATAGCGCGAGTTTTCGATGCGTTCGACTTCGGCCGCGGGGACGTAGTAGTCCACGTCGCGGTCGTAGGTCCGTGCGATGAAGGTGCCGATGATGCCCAGCAGGCCAAGGCCCGCGAGCGCCCACATATGCCATACAAGGGCGAAGCAGAGCACCAGGCCGAACGCCGAGACGATCACGCCCGCGCTGGTATTCCTGGGCATATGGATGTCTTCATAGTGGCCTGGCCGGACATAGGCACGGCCCGCTTCCTTGTCGTCCCAGTGCTGCTCCAGCGAGGTGATGTGCGGCACATGGGCAAAGTTGTAGAAGGGCGCGGGCGAGGCGGTGGCCCACTCCAGGCTGCGGCCATCCCAGGGATCGCCGGTGAGATCGCGGTTGTTCTTGCGGTCGCGCACGCTGACGGCCAGTTGGACAAGCAGGGCGACGATGCCGGCGCCGATGATGACGGCACCGCATAGCGCGACGATCAGGTAAGGCTGCCAGTCCGCGTGCGTGTAGTGATTCATGCGGCGGGTCATGCCCTTGAAGCCGAGCACGTAGAGCGGCATGAAGGCCAGGTAGAAACCAACCAGCCAGCACCAGAACGAGATCTTGCCCCAGCGCTCGTTCAGGGTGAAGCCGAACACCTTGGGGAACCAGAAGCTCATCGCGGCCAGGCAGCCGAAGATCACGCCGCCGATAATCACGTTGTGGAAGTGAGCGACCAGGAACAGGCTGTTATGCAGCACGAAATCGGCGCCGGGCACAGCCAGCAGCACACCCGTCATGCCGCCGACGGCAAAGGTGACCATGAAGCCGATTGTCCACAGCGTCGATGAGTGGTAGCGGATGCGGCCGCGGTACATCGTGAACAGCCAGTTGAACAGCTTCACCCCGGTCGGGATCGAGATGATGGACGTCATGATCCCGAAGAAGGCATTGACGTTGGCGCCTGAGCCCATTGTGAAGAAGTGATGCAGCCAGACGAAGAACGACAGGATGCCGATCGACGAGGTGGCGTACACCATCGACTTGTAGCCAAACAGCGGTTTGCCGGAGAAGGTCGAGATGATCTCGGAGAAGGCCCCGAAGCACGGCAGGATCAGGATGTAGACCTCGGGGTGTCCCCAGATCCAGATCAGGTTGACGTACATCATGGCGTTGCCGCCAAGCTCATTGGTGAAGAAATGCATGCCCAGGTACCGGTCGGCGGTGAGCAGGGCGAGCGTGGCGGTCAGGACGGGGAAAACGGCAACGATCAGGATGTTGGTGATCAGCGCGGTCCAGGTGAACACCGGCATCTTCATCAGGGTCAGGCCCGGCGCACGCATGCGCAGGATGGTGACGATGAAGTTGATGCCGGTGAGCGTTGTCCCCAATCCCGATATCTGCAATGACCATATGTAGTAGTCGACCCCCACCGTTGGGCTGTATCCCAGCCCGGATAACGGCGGATAGGCGACCCAGCCGGTGGCGGCAAAGTCGCCGACGAACATCGACAGCATGACCAGCACCGCGCCCACCGCCGAGAGCCAGAAGCTGAGCGAGTTGACGAACGGATAGGCCACGTCGCGGGCGCCGATCTGCAGCGGCACGATGACATTCATCAGGCCGAGGATGAACGGCGTCGCCACGAAGAAGATCATGATCACGCCATGCGCGGTGAAGATCTGGTCGTAGTGATGCGGAGGCAGGTAGCCGGCCGCATCGCCCACGGCGATCGCCTGCTGCACGCGCATCATGATGGCGTCGGCGAAGCCGCGCAGCAGCATGACCAGCGCCATGATGATGTACATCACGCCGATGCGCTTGTGGTCGACCGAGCAGATCCACTCGGTCCACAGGTACTTCCATTTGCCGAAATAGGTAACGGCGCCGATCAGCGCGGCACCGAGCAGGAGGACGGCGACCAGCGTACCCATGATGATGGGTTCATGGTACGGGATCGCATCGATGTTTAATTTTCCGAACATGGATCAGTGCTCCGTGGCCGCGGCGTGGTTGTGTTGCATGTGTTGCGTAGGTTGCGGATTCATTGGCTTCATGGGTTGGCGGCCAGCGGGGGGCTTTGGGCTGTGCAGACTTCTCCGCGCACATCGCCACGCGCATCGCCATGCATGTATTTGTTGACGATGCCCTGGAACAGGTCTGGCGCGACGCTCGCGTAGGTGGTCACCGGCGTTTTGGTGCTCGGGAGCTCCAGCGTGCGGTAGGCCTTCTCGTCCAGTACCAGCGGCGATTTCCTGGCTTGCTGGACCCAGGCGTCGAACTCTTCGCGCGAGGTGGCCACAGTGTCGAAATGCATGTCGGAGAATCCGGGGCCGCTGTAGGCCGCGGATAGCCCCGCGTAGATGCCGGGCGTGTCGGCGATCAGGTGGAGCTTGGTTTCCATGCCGGCCATGGCGTAGACCTGGCTGCCGAGCTGTGGGATGAACAGGGAGTTCATCATCGATTCCGCGGTGATCTTGAAATTGATCGGCGTATGGACCGGGATCGGCAAGCGGTTGACCGAGGCGATGCCGTAATCCGGGTAGATGAACAGCCATTTCCAGTTCAGGGCCACGGCCTCGACGCGCACGGGCTTGACCGTCGACTCCAGCGGCCGGTAAGGATCGAGCGAATGGGTGGTGCGCCAGATAAGAACCGCCAGGGCGGCCACGATCACGCACGGAATGGTCCAGATGACCACCTCGATGCTGGTGGAGTGGGCCCACTTGGGCGCATAGGTTGCTTTGGTATTGGACGCGCGATAGCGCCAGCCGAAATAGAGCGTCAGGAAAATGACGGGAATGACGACCAGCAGCATCAGGAACAGCGACACCAGGATCAGGGTCTTTTCCTGGTGCCCGATGTCGCCCTTCGGCGATAGCAGCTCTAGCTGGCAGCCGCTGAGCAGGAACATGGCTCCGGCACCCAGGAGCAGCCCCGCGCAGCGCAGCGAGCCCTTGCCTGTGTTGTTCAGCCTGTGCCTGTTGTTGGAATCGCGCCGGACAGCATGGCTTGCGCCGGCCAATAAGTTACGCATAAGACATACCTTGGTTATGCATCACATAACCGGCGCACGCGTCGAGACCGCCTGCCACAGCACGCTGGAAACCATTGCGAGAAAGGGAAATCCGCCCGGACGGCGGGAAACGCATACAAAGCGTTAAATGTATGGATTTGTGTGATGCTGCGGCGCATGATAATGTAAGACAAAGGCCATACATCAAGGAAAATGCGTCAAACGGAATCCATACAAGGCGAAGTGGCCGGACCTGACTGGTCGACCGCCTTCGTGCGCGGCGAGGGTGCGCGCTACCAGCAGATCGTTGGCTTCATAGAGCGCGCGGTGGGGGAAGGGCAGTTGAACCCGGGGGACCGCCTGCCGCCGCAACGCACCCTGGCCGGGCAGCTCGGGGTGGATCTCACCACGGTGACGCGGGCCTTCACCGAGGCCAAGCGGCGCAACCTGATCGAGGCGCGCGGGGCGCTGGGCACGTTCGTCGCCGCGCCGAAGGTCGAACTGGCGCAGATGGTCGACCTGAGCATGAACGTGCCGCCGCCCCCTGCCGGCGTGGACTTCCATGACATGTTGCAGCGCGGCTTGTCGCAGGTGTTGTTGCGGTCCGATGCGCACCTGCTGATGACCTACCAGCTCGGTGGCGGCAGCAAAGCGGACCGGGCCGCCGGTGCCATGTGGCTGAAGCCGATGCTGGAACCGGTCAGCCCGCAACAACTGATTGCCTGCCCCGGCGCCCAGGCCGCGCTGGCGGCGCTGATCCTCACGCTCACGCAGCCCGGCGAGGCGATCATCGCGGAGCCGCTGATCTATCCGGGTTTGCGCGCGGCGGCCGAACAGCTCGGGAGGCGCGTAGTGACCGTGGCCTCCGATGACGAAGGAATGCGGCCCGATGCGCTGGAGCAAGCATGCCGCGAGCATGGCGCGCGCGCGATCTACCTGAACCCGACCATCCAGAATCCGACCGCGCGGACCATGCCCGGGCATCGCCGCCGCGATCTCGCGCTGGCTGCGCAAAAGTGCGGCGCCTGGATCATCGAAGACGATCCTTACTGGCTGCTCGGCAGCAATGCACCGCCGCCTGTGGCCCACTTTGCGCCGGGCCAGGTCTACTACGTCTCCACGCTATCGAAATGCCTGAGTCCGGGACTGCGGACCGCCTACATCCGCTTGCCCGATGCGCGCAGCCGGGCGGGCGTGCTGGCCGCGCTGCGCTCCTTTGCGCTGATGTCGACGCCATTGTCGACCGCGCTGGCCACACAGTGGATTCATGAAGGCTCCGCAGCCCAGCTGCTGGCCGGGATCCGCGCGGAAGCGTTCGCGCGGCGGGAGCTTGCACGGCAGTTGCTGTCGAGCGTGGACCAGGCGCCGCCCAGCGGCATACATGTCTGGCATCAGTTGCCGAGTTACTGGACGTCCCAGGCGCTGACGCAGGCCGCGCGGGCTGAGGATTTGCGGGTCACCGCCTCTGAAGCGTTTTATTCCGGGTCCATGCCGCCCAACGCGATCCGTATCTCGCTGGGCGGTGTCGAAGCGCGCTCTCACCTCGCGGCTGCATTGAAAAAACTGGCCGAGTTATTGGTGCGCAAGCCGCAGATGTCCGGGGAGATCGTGGTTTAATCAAAAAAGCCGCCCGCGGGCGGCTTTCTTACATACAAGAATTGCGCGGCATTACGGCTTGGGTATGTTCGGAAAGAGCCGATCGATCAAAACCTGCGCGTCCCCTACGGTAACGATGGCCAAGGCACTGGCCAGCTCTTCTTCCGGCCAGCGGAATTTCTCTACATAGATCGCTACTGCCGTCACAATCGCCGCCTTCACCATAGGCTCCAGCGGATGCCTGGCCGGATGATTGAAACAGCTTTGATTGGCGACCCAGCGCCCGCAGCCGTGATCCGCAATTTCCAGCGCGCGGCTAACGAAGCCTTCGTCTTTGATTCCTCGGTCCAATTTGATCTCCATGCCCCTGTTGGGGAGAAATAGGCTGCAAAGGCGAATTCACCAATTTAAAGGCGCGCTTCCCGTGCCTTTTGCCTCTGCCTGGCTGACTGCCAATTGTGGTGATAGCGATCAATAAGGCAGTCTGCCGTGATTAATAGCATGGAGGCCTATTCGATAGATATAGGACAAGTATGAATCTACGCGGAAACTGCTTAAAAAGCGCGGTGCAGCTAATAAGAATAAGCGCTTTTTGGCTGATCTCCTCCGATGGCATTTTGCTCAACGGAAAATTCCGTCGAAGCAGACGTTGGCTTGATCCGTCCGCAGCCGTTCTGTCACATGGCGGAACGTGTATGGGCGTCGGCTCACGAAGCGTCCTGCGCCCAGCGTTCCACCAAATCAGCGGGAATCGCCTGAAATACTTCATCGAAGCGCTTGCCTGTCAGCCGTTCGGCTTGCTTGAGTAGCAGCGCCACGGGGCTGCTCGGTTCATGGTGCTCGAACCATAGTCGCGCTGCGCGAATGCCGGAGAGGGCGGCACCTCGATCGACTGGGAAGTCGGCCGATCTGGGGGCGGTCGTGGTGACTTCCGCGATAGCGGCAGTACCGTTGCCATTCCACACGTCGGCTACGCTTTCCGGGTGCAATTCAGCGGACGGCATGGCGTTGGGCTCGGCCACGGCCGGGGCAATCGCGGGTTCGGCAGTGTTTGCCACCGTGCCCAGCAGTTTCAATAGCGGCTGCAGATCAGGCCGTTCGTCCGGGAGGTTGTCGCTGGCCCAGGCGTCAATGGCCGATGCGATTCCCGCGGCCTCCTCGAGCGCCACCAGGGTAGCGCTGTGCGCCACGCGCATATCCTTCAGCTGCTGGCGCACCGATTCCGATGGCAGGGCATCGGGCGTTCGTGGCACGGCGAGCGAACGCTCCACGTCCCGAATCTGTAGCCGCAGCGCGCCGTTGGCCATGATCGGCAGATCCCGCACGTCTTGCATTAACCCTGCCGGATCGGCGAGCGCAGCTAGCGCATTGGCGCGCAAGGCGAGATCGGCCTCACCCTCGACCACGCGTTGTGGATGGATTGCGTCAGGCCATTTCGTCAGCAGTTGCGCCAACAGTGCCAGGCCATCCCGCAGGCCTGCAGCGTGATCCATCCGGGCCCGGCAGCGCAGCAACAGCACCAGGATGCGAATATCACGCGTGCGCAGCAGCAGGCGCCGGCAGTCACGCTCCAGCTCCGTCCAGCTAACCGCCTCCGGCGCACTGACAAAGTCCCCGTATTGGGCGTCCGGTTTCGGCGCCGCCTTGGCCAGGAGCACAACGAACTCAGGGTCATACTCCAGATCGTCCCCGCAAGGTTTCTCTTTGGTGATGGCTTCCATCAGCTCCGGAAAGCGAGTGGACGTGTTGGCCGAAGGCGTGATCTTGGATTTGGCAGTCATCTCAGTGCAGTGGGTGGATGGTAGCGATTTGCGTGCCATAGCCGGATGTCGGAATGTCTCCGGCCGCTCTGGCGGCTCTGGCCAGGCTGGCGCACGACAGTGGTCTTGGGAAGCACTCCTAGTTGAGGCGCGGAAACCATTCCGACATCGGTGGCATACGCGGCGGCATCCGCTCGGCTTCGGCCTGGTTGCGCTTGCCTCTGGCTTCGCTGATGCGTCGCTCGTTATCGCGTGCCACCTGGTCCCGAACGATCTTGTCTCCCGCATTGCCGAAGTAGATGCGGCGGAACTTCGCGATGCCGTAGCCATTGGTCTGAAACTCTGGCATGCCGAATCCGATGAAGCCCGCCATCGAGTCATGCACGTGGGCATCGAGGAAGCTGGCGATCGCCTGCGGTACCGCGCCATCTTGCAGGACCTCCAGGAGTCGGGTCATGTCCCGTTCGGGCGCCTGCGCATCGTGTACCTCGGGGTACATGTTTTGGGAGAGCCATTCGCGCCATCTCGCGAGCACTGCGGGCGCCTGCCTGGCTATCGCGCCAGCCTCCGCCTGGAGCGAGTCATCGACCAACGGGCGCGATCGCGCAAACTTCAGCAATCTGGCACCAGGGGCCGGGCGAAACGGGCTATCGAGCACTTCGCCTTCCCGCTCGGCTTCCCAGTTGTTGACCCTCATTCTCCATTCAAGCTTGCGGCAGGACTCCGCAACTACCTGAATCAGTGCGCGCTGTGTGTGCAGAAGCCAGGTCGGCTCGTCCTTGAAGTCGTCGCCCTGGTCGTGATTGGGCTTGCCACACGCGCGCTGATACTGCGGCGAACCGCGGAACCCCGCCTCCAGCAACTGCCAGCGATGGCTGAAGTACCAGCGCATATGCTGCCGGGTCATGTCCTCCAGCGTGCCGGCCTTGATGTTGGCAGCCAGGTAGTAGGCCTTGACGGCGTCGACGGCAGATTGCGATGGTGTCAGCGCATCGAATACCTTCTTTTGACCCTTCTCAATCAGTTGCTGCTCTGTATAGAAGGGCACGCCTGCCACAAGCGCGGCGCGATACATCTCGAAGCCAGGCACACGAGCCAATTGCAGGTCGTGGTGTGGGCCCACTGCATTCCAGTCGGCCTTGCCCAGGCACAGCGGCATGTAGCCCCCACCGATGTCCGAGTGCGAGCCGGGAAACACAAACTCCTTGCAGTTCGGGGGATACTTTCCATTGATTCGGACCGAATCGGAGGGGAAACACGCGCGCACCTCGTGGCCAGCGACCAGGTGCAGGCATTGCTCCACGGCCGGATGAACCTGCATGTTGTCGTCGGCCCAGCTTTGGCGCCCTTCCGCAAAAGAGTAAAGTCCGGCAATACCTACTGATGCCACCGTGTCGAAAATCCCGAGGAACTGTACGTGCAGCGGAATGCCGGCGAAGCGCCAACCTCCGTCCACCTTCTCGCAGATTTCGTAGAGCCAGTTGACGAAGGCGCGGGCTTCCGCTGCCCCGCGCGAAAAGCCAAACACGCTGAGGTTGATCTGCAGGATTTGCGGCTTGCGTCCACGAATCGCAGCCTTGAGCCGGTCCTGCCAGGTCTGCTTCAATGCCCACCGCCGCTGCCAACCCGAAGAGCCAACGCCGCCCAGGCCGGAGGTCATCGCCTTGGCTTGGTCGTCGGGGATCAGGTCGTCGCCACGTTGATACCGATGAACGGCATTGAAGATGCGGGTCAGTCCCCAAATGATGCGCGGCTCGCCGCCCCAGGCAGCTGCGGAGCCAAACTTGCCACCGTCGTCGCCTATTTCCCTGAATGGGGTACCGACTCCGGGGATGTAGTAGGCATAGTAGGCATTGGTCCCAACTTTCTTGCGGTCGGGATAGGCGTGATACAGACGCACCACGTTGCTGTGTTTCTGGTGGCGCGGGTCTTGTTCGTGCTTCTTGTAGTCTTCATCCTCGTTGTTGCCGGTGCCATCGAAGAACAGCCCGACGAACAAGCTGCCAGAGCAGGAGGGCGTCCTAGGATCTCCGGTGGCTCTGCACATGGCATGGCTTCGCTGCAGTTGCTCCCGGTCGGACAATGCCCGCCCACGTGTCAGGTCTGGATTCAGGGCAAACTCGATCGCTGTCATTTCTTGTGTTGATCCTCGTAGTAGTTTCGTGCCCAGTCCTCATTGAGGGTCCATGGGGCCCAGTCTTTCTGCGGCAAGGGATTGGCAGGATGGCCAAGGCTGTACCTGGACACGACGATCTTGACGCGATGTTCTGGGTAGAAATGCACCTGGACCGCGCCCCGGTTCTGAGGGGTGTATTCCGGTATCTCCAGCTCGGTCTCGTGAGCGCTGTCGTCACCGGAGCCATATTCCCATCGAATCTTTGCTTTCATCCCGGGTCGCCAGCGTTTAGGGATTTCAACGCAACAGGAATACTTGCCCCCACCGCTTTCGGGAAATAGGCTGGGGCCACTCGCGCCGTTGACCGTAAACCAGAAGATGGCGCGATTCTCCATGTGGTCGTATCCTGTGACCTCCACCGGGATCATGTCGTCGGTACATCCGCCAAGCGGCAATAACAACAGCAGCACGGATGACAACAGCACCGCACGGAGCCTTGCACGGCCACACTTGCTTAGTAGATGCATGGATAGAACGCCTCGGAATTGGTAATGGAGATCCCCCGCAAAGCGTGGATTCGCCGCCTTTTTTCCCGGTCGGACAATGCCCGCCCACGTGTCAGGTCTGGATTCAGGGCAAACTCGATCGCTGTCATTTCTTGTGTTGATCCTCGTGGTAGTTTCGTGCCCAGTCCTCATTGAGGGTCCATGGGGCCCAGTCTTTCTGCGGCAAGGGATTGGCAGGATGGCCAAGGCTGTACCTGGACACGACGATCTTGACGCGATGTTCTGGGTAGAAATGCACCTGGACCGCGCCCCGGTTTTGCGCCGTATACTTAGGTATCGCTACCTCGGCTTCGCGAGGGCTGTCGTCACCGGAGCCATATTCCCAGCGGATCTTTGCTTTCATGCCAGGTCGCCAGCGTTTAGGGATTTCAATGCAGCAGTTGAAGCTGCCACCACCGCCACCCGGACCCAGATTCGGCCCACCCGCGCCGTTGACGGTGAAGCTGACGATGGCGCGCTTGTCCATGTGGTTGTATCCCGTTACCTCCACCGGGATCATGTCGTCGGTACAGCCGCCGAGCCGCAACAACAAGAACAGCACTGACGACAACAGCACCGCACGGAGGCTCGCACGGCCACACTTGCCTAGAAGACGCATGGATCGAACTCCTCGGAATTGGGAATGGCGATTTCGCGTGGAAGCCTTGCTGCTGCCAGCAAACATGATCAGTGCTTCGCATACTGCTCGGGCTCGAACACCATGCCCGTGATGGCACGGGTGCGGTCCGGCTCACCCAGCCAGGTGGACCAGCCCAGGCCCTCTGCCGAGCCAAGAACAGCCGGTGGAGCGGAGTCCGGAATCACCTGAAGTTCGACCTCCCAGACGAACTCGTATCCGACGAACGAGCGCACCCATTCGATCAGCAACGGCAGATCTCGCCCGTTGGGCGTGAAATTCAGATACCGCTGCAGGCTGAGTGGCCCGATCACCAGACGGAACTTGTGCTGGCGGTCGGACACCTTCTCACCGAGCATGGCACCCTGTCCCATCACGCTGGGCGCGCCCGGGCGGCCGAGGTGGGAGTGTTCCGCCGGGTCGATGGCGATCCAGTGCAGCACGAATTCTTCGAGCCTGACCGGCACGCCGAAGAAATGCGCCAGCGTGGCGGCGATGCCATCCAGGTTGCGGGCTTCACGCACATGGTGCGCGCTGGCCGCCAGACGGGCATGGGAGGGGAGGGGGCCGGCGATTTCGCCGGCTTCGCTGCCTGCAAGCCATCCGATGTAGCGGGAGAACACCTCATCATCCCGGCGATCCAGCCCCGCCGCGGATTGCCCGTGTGCCCATGCCTGGTAGAACTGGGTGAGCGCGCGATGGTGGAACAGGTCAAGGAAATCGGCGGTGGTCCTGTCCCGGTGCGCCTCGCTGCGCTCGCGGACGATTTCCGTGAAGTGGATCGGCAGGGCGCCGTTCGGCCCCAGCATGCCCAGACCGAACAACTGAATCTTGAGCCCGGTTGGCGTTTGCTGGAGCTGGGCGATCTCGCGCGGCGCAAAGGTGAGGGAGGCTTGCTGGCCGATCCGGAAATGTTCGTCGCCTGGCCGCTGCGCTTGTCCGATCGGCGGCAAGTCCGGGCGATGGGCGGCCAACTGGCGCAGCAGTCCAAGGAAGCTCAGCTTCCACGGCGCCTGACCAGCATACTGCGCGGGTGGTGCAAGTGCGCTGGCTGGTGGCGGCGCATTGTCATCGATTCCCCGATACATGGCTATACCGCGCTACGGGTGCCCATACGGGCCGGCCAGCGATGAACCAGACCACGCTGGATTGAGGTCATCTCGGTTTCCGTGAAGGAATTTACCGACACATGACGAGCGAGAAAATGTTCCAGGACGACACCGAACAGGTAGGGGCTGATGCCAGAGAAGCCGGTTTCGTCAACCGTCAACTGGCACTGAATGCCGCGTCCGTAGATGATCGGCCCGTTGTCCGGAAGCCGGCGCGTGACCGGCCTGACTTTGGAGCCGATCAGGCTGTCAACCTGACGTTGTTGTGCTGTGTTCTCGCTTGCCACGAACAGACGCAACATGTCCCGCAGGCCCTGGCCGCCTTGGCGATGGTCAAGATCGGTCAACGACAGATAGTTGAACCCGAGTTGCCGGATCAGGCGCCAGGCCATCTCTCCCTCGGCGAACGGCGCACGCGGTGCGGAAGGGGGGCGGATGAGGCCGACGCTGGCGACGGGCACGGAATCGGGTGCTTGCAGGTCCTTTCGGCCATTACGGGGCACCAGGTTGGAAAGGTCGCGGTTGGTGACCAGTGCCTCGACGGACAGGTGCCGCAGGACGTCGGGATAGGGGGCTTCGTTCTGATCCACCAGTGAAAGGAACACTTCGCTACCGGTGTAGGCGGTACGGGTACCGTACTTGCGCGCATGGGTGGACAGCACCCGCCGCTCCCGCCGCATGGAGAAGTAGCGGCCGTGATTTCCTTCGTCGCCGTTGAGGGTGGCGAAGAGGGGGCGAAAGTCGATAGCCTCGCTGTGCTCCGCTTTCTGGCCGAAGATCTTCTGGACCGAGTAGATCTCGAAGTCCAGGGGCGACGTGCGATCCGGCACCATGTGAAACTCGGTTCGTCCCGGGTGAATCTCGATGCGGTCGGTCCGCTTCGGGAAGAGATTCACCACGGGCGCGCAGTACAGTGCAAACTGGCCCGCATCGACGTGGGCGGCCGGATTGCCCGGCGGCTTCGAAAGCAGCAGGACAATTTCGGCTTCCGCGCCATCGATCCTGGCGAGCCCGGGCGCCAGGCCGTTGAGTCTGAAGAAGTAGAAACGCTGAGGACACGCGAAGTACTCATGCACGAGGTTGTGCCCGTGGAACTTGTTCCACGCAAGCGGCAGGGCACTTTCTCCGGGGGCGAACCCAAGCAAGGAAACAGCATCCTTGCTGACTGCGGAGGGCTTGTTGCCCATATCCCCGGGTTGACCGATCAGGGAGACGGTGCCGGCGCTATGCACGAGTTCCAGCAGATGGCTGGCGATGTGTTCATCGCCACGAAGGTAGACGGCCAGTGAGTCTACCGACGGAAGCTGGGCAAAGGTCGTGTCACGGTTGATGCGCAGCCGCAGGCGCAAGGCGCCCTGCACGGTGACGTGCGCGGGCACGTAGCGCTCCAGGCCCGGGATGTCGGGCGGGATGCCGGTGAGCCTTGCCTCGACTATCTCGAATGGCCAGAGTTGCACATCCTGCGTGGTGCGGAACTCGCACGCCGTCGACTCGCCATCTGGAATGCCCGCCTTGAGGGTTGTCCCGCGGGGAACCACGACGCCACGGGCAAAGTCTCCTTCTTTCTCACTGGGGTGGAACTGGGCGACCGCGATTGCCGGCGTGGGCGCCACATAGTTGGGATAGACAACTTCCAGCAGGCGTTGCGTGAAACGGGGAAACTCCGCATCCAGCTTGATCTGGGTTCGCGCGGACAGGAAGCAAAAGGCTTCGATCAAACGCTCGACATAGGGATCGGCCACCTCGTGTCCGTGCATGCCCAGCCGTTTCGCAACCTTGGGGTGCTGGCTGGCGAATTCACCAGCCAGCTCGCGCATGTAGACGAGCTCCTGGTTGTAGTACTCAAGAAGTTGCGGGTCCATGGTGTCAGGTGGCGTGGATGGATTTGACGCTGATCCGGCTGGTTTCCAGATCGAGTGAACTCTGCGCGGTGAACGCCATTGGATAGGGATCCATGTGGATCAGCCCGCGGATCTCGAAGAGCAGGACGTTGTAGCGGTGTGGCGCATCCTCCTTCTCCAGCGGCGCTACTGCCAAGGTGCCTGGAATGAGCCGTGGTTCGAAATCAAGGATGGCGCGCTTGATGATGTCGACGATGTCGCTCCACTTGTGCTCGGACAGGTAGGTGCCCGCTACGGCAGGAACCCCGTAGTTGAGCGTTGAACTTGCCACGGCCCGATAGCGATTGCGATCCATCTCATCTTCGCGATTGGTCGTGTTGAGCAGATAGGTCAGGTCGCGCTGGACGATCTCGCGCATCTGAGCGCGCGTGAAGGTGTACTCGTCGGCGCGTTCCGTTTGCCGATGCGGGGCTTCGTCGCGCAGACGATCAAACAAAGTCGGCAGCAGGTGCGCATGTGGGCGGCGCGGTGCGCGGCGGTCAGTCATGGATGCCACCAAGAGTCAGCATGGCAGTCTCCAGCAGAGGGACGTCGCCGGCGTCGGTCATCCAGGTTTTTTGACCAAGGCCCATCACCCCGGTCTCGCCAGCTTCGCTCCAGGTGGTTTCTCGCGCCATGCGAATGGCGTCGCGGCCAAGCTCCGAATCCGGATACCGAACCGGGATGAAGCCGCGTGCGATGGACCCGTCGACGAGGGTCACGGTGGCCGGTCGCCATAGCAGATCCAGCAGCCCCGCTGGGGCGCGCATGTGCAACGTCCGCATCTGCGAAAACGGCAGCCAGGTGTAGCGGCCGGCGACGACTAGTTCGCAGGTGGGGCCTAAGCGAGTGTCGGTGTCGGTGATCCATGCGAAAGGTTGCCCGTCATGGCTCCCAGGCGTGTCCGACACATCGGAGAACGCGAGATTCCGGTTGCGGTCCGCGCCGGAAATATCGCAGGCCTCGGCCAGGGCAAGCGCCACGTGTAGCCGCTCGAGCCACCCGGGCGCAGGCAGCAAGTAAGCGGGTTCGCGCGCTCCCGAGAAGACCGCCTTGCGGAACGCTTCCATCCGGACCAGGTCGCGATAAGCGTGCGCGGTCTGTGCGAAGTCCGGTGCCAACTGGGCGGCAACCTGCAACTGCCTGAGCGCGCGCGGCCAGTCACCGACCACGCACAGCCATTGGAAGAGGCCCCACCTCGCGTCGAAGCTGCCGGGCTGCTTGCGCACGCCAGCCTCTGTTGCGGCCAGCGCGTCCGCGATGGATCCGGCCTCGCCGAGAACGCTACCGATGGCACCGAAGGCACGCGTCGTGTTATTGGCCGCCATGACCGCGCTCTCCGGCAGGTGAAGTTTGTGGCGATGCGGGTGCCGGACGATAGGCGCTATCCATCGAGACAAGGTGATGTTCGCGCCGGGTCAACTCGGCGGTGACGTCGCGGCGCCGCGTCGGCACGATATTTCCCGCGAACAGCCACAGCACGTCATTCGATGCGGATGCCGCGGGGAGTTCCAATGCCTCAAGGTTGCCAAGCGGGCCGATGAGTGCGTCGATCGGTAGCCGGCCGGCAAGCCCATGCAGGAGCGACGAGTCTGCCCTGGCATCTGCGGCCAGGGCATCGAGCGGCTGCTCGACTGCAATGGCAGGCGCGGACCTGCTTGTGAGGCACTGGCTGAACGGGCTCACGTAATTCGGATCGCGCAGGGCCGCCTCACCTTCCTGCACCAATGCGTCGAGCACATCATCGCGCTTCGCGCCCGCTGCCGGCGCGGGCTCTGGTTCGATGCAGGCGGGACGAAGCATGGCGAACGGGTCGGGCACCGAGGTCGGAGGCGTCACCTCAGCGGCCTGCCGTGGCCACACTTCGCCCATGGTGTCACCGATGCCCGACCGGAACGTTCTCGACGGCGACAGGTTCAAGAGCTTTTCCAGCTCGTCCATTGCATCTCCTCGGTGGCGGGCGGGCCGGAGCCCCATCCAAAGAGCCAGAATGATAATCGCAAATCGTTACCGAATAAAATGTAAATTAATTGTTAAGAATTTTCTTATGAATTCAGATGAGAGTTAAGAATTTTGAAATTCAATTTAATACTTGTCCTATTGACTGACCGTGAAGAGTTGGAATCCAGCGTTCTCGGAAAATAGGTGTTTACCTGTGACGCGATTTGCTCATATTCTAAAAAAGGAACTAAATTCACATTCTCTTCGGGCTTTGCGTAGCCACCCCATGCAGGCCACTCCATGCAGAAGAGAGCAGAGCAAGGCATCAAATGGACATCTCGCGTCAGGCGCTGTTCGGCCGACTCAATCCCACCCTGTTCCAGGCAATCGAAAGCGCCACTGCCTTTTGCAAGCTGCGCGGCAACCCATATGTGGAACTCGCGCACTGGCTGCATCAGCTGTTGCAGGCGCCTGATGGCGACCTTCAACGGATCCTGCGGCATGCGGGCGCCGACTTGGCCGCACTGGAAGCAGACATGGCCCGGGCGTTGGCGGCGCTGCCGGCTGGCGCCACGTCGATCAGCGACTTCGCGTTCCAGATTGAATCCGCGATCGAGCGAGCCTGGGTGTACGCGACGCTCGCTTTTGCCGATGACCGGGTGCGTGGCGCCTACTTGCTGACTGCGCTGCTCAAGACGCCCGAATTGCGCCGCACGGTCCTGGGGATATCCAGCCAGTTCGCACGCGTGCACGCTGACGGCCTGGTTGAGTCGGTCCCGGCACTGGTCGCGCAGTCGCCGGAGAGCAGGGAAGCTGCCTACGACGATTGCGGGCTGGCACCGGCCACCCCGGGTGAGGCCAGTGGCGCGATGGCGCCCGCGGGCTCGGGCAAATCCGCGTTGGGCCAATACTGCCGGGACATGACCGAGGAGGCTCGCGCTGGCCGACTTGACCCCGTGATCGGGCGCGAGCACGAGATTCGAACCATGACGGATATCCTGCTGCGCCGCCGCCAGAACAATCCATTGCTGACCGGCGAGGCTGGGGTTGGCAAGACCGCCGTCATCGAGGGGTTGGCGCAGGCGATTGCAGCAGGCGAGGTGCCACCGAGCCTGAAAGACATCCGGCTGCTCTGTCTCGACGTGGGGGCGCTGCTGGCCGGTGCCAGCATGAAAGGCGAATTCGAGGCGCGCCTGAAAGGGGTGCTAGAGGAGGCCGCGAAGTCTGTCAAACCAGTGATTCTGTTTGTCGACGAAGTCCACACGCTGGTTGGCGCTGGCGGGCATGCCGGTACGGGGGACGCCGCCAACCTGCTCAAGCCCGCGCTGGCCCGCGGGGCATTGCGCACTATCGGTGCCACCACCTGGAGCGAGTACAAGCGCCATATCGAGAAGGACCCGGCGCTCACGCGCCGCTTCCAGGTTCTGCAGGTCATGGAACCGGAGGAGGCCAAGGCTGTCTCGATGGTGCGGGGGCTGGTCGACACCTTCGAGGCGCACCACCAGGTATGGATCCGCGACGAGGCCGTGCGTGCCGCCGTCAAATTGTCGCATCGCTACATTCCGTCCAGACAGTTGCCCGACAAGGCAATCAGCTTGCTCGATACGGCCTGCGCGCGCGTTGCTTTGTCGCTGCATGCGCCGCCGGCGGTCGTGGACCACCTGCGCCAGCAATTGGCCGCGGCCGAGACCGAGTGCGCGCTGCTTGCCAAGGAGGGCGGCTTCGGCAAGCCGGACCTGCGCGCGACTGCTGGCGCGCAGGTCCGGCACGGCCAGATCAAGGCCGATCTGGCGGCGGCCGAGGCGCGCTGGGAAAAGGAGCGGACCCTGGCCGTGGAGCTGGTGACACGCAGGCAAGCACAGTTGCATGCCATCGCGCAAGGCCAGCAGGGCGCAGATGGGGAGCAACCCGGCGAGGCGCTGCCGCTGTCGGAGGCAGAGGCGTCCCTGCGGGCGGCGCAGGCAGGGACGCCGCTTGTCTACACCGAGGTGGATGAGGCTGTGGTAGCCGCGATCGTAGCGGATTGGACGGGCATTCCCGTGGGACGCATGGTCTCCGATGAGGTTGCCGCCGTGATGCAGTTGCCATGCACGCTCGGCGCCCGCGTCATTGGCCAGGACCATGCACTGGAGCAGCTCGGCGAGCGCGTCCAGACCGCCCGCGCGCAACTCACCGATCCCAACAAGCCGGTGGGCGTGTTCCTGCTGGTCGGCCCCTCGGGCGTTGGCAAGACAGAGACCGCGCTGGCGCTGGTGGACGCCCTTTATGGCGGCGAGCAGAACCTCATCACGATCAACCTCTCCGAGTTCCAGGAGGCACACACCGTATCAACCCTCAAGGGTGCGCCGCCGGGCTACGTCGGCTATGGCGAGGGGGGCGTATTGACCGAAGCGGTGCGCCGACGCCCTCACAGCGTGGTGCTGCTCGACGAGGTCGAGAAAGCTCACGCCGATGTGCACGAAGTCTTCTACCAGGTCTTCGACAAGGGCTACATGGAAGACGGGGAAGGGCGCCATATCGACTTCAAGAACACCATCTTGCTGCTGACCAGCAATGCGGGTTCCGATCTGCTGGCGAACCTCTGCGAAGACCCCGCGCTGATGCCCGAGCCGGCCGCCCTGCGGGACGCCCTGATGCCGGAACTTCGTAAAGTGTTTCCGGCGGCATTCCTGGGCCGGCTGGTGGTGGTGCCCTACCTCCCGCTCGCGGCCAGGAACCTCGGCCGGATTGTGCGGGTGCATCTGGATCGCGTGGTGGCACGCATGCACAACCAGCATGGCATCGCGCTCACCTATGGCAGTGCCGTGGTCGACGCCATTGTCGAACGATGCCCGGTTGGCGAGACCGGCGCGCGGCAGCTGATCGGCTTCATCGAGCAGGTCATCCAGCCGCAACTCGCGCGGCTGTGGCTGTCCGCCCTGTCGGAGAAACGCCCGTTGGCTGCCATCGACATCCGACTGCCCGGCAGCGGCAGCGGCTCGCCCGAGCTGACCTATCACGCCGAATACCGTCCGGGCCACGACCCTGTTGGGCCGGCGTATCCCAAAGCCGAAGCGGCCTAGAGCCGTGCGGCACGTCCTTGTAACCCGCTGGGGAGAACCATGTCTGTTGTGAACAGTTCGCAGAAATTTATCGCTCGCAATCGCGCGCCGCGTGTGCAGATCGAGTACGACGTCGAAGTCTATGGCTCGGAGAAGCGCATCGAGTTGCCCTTCGTGATGGGCGTGTTGGCCGACCTGTCGGGCAAGCCGGCCGAGCCGCTGCCGCCGGTAGCCGATCGCAAGTTCCTGGAGATCGATATCGACAACTTCGATGAACGGATGAAAGCCATGAAGCCTCGCGTGGCCTTTGCCGTGTCCAATACGCTTTCCGGCGAAGGGCAACTCATGGTTGACATGACGTTCGAGAGCATCGAGGACTTCTCGCCGGCGGCTGTGGCCGGCAAGGTCGACGCCCTCCGGAAACTACTGGAAGCCCGCACGCAGCTCGCCAATCTGCAGACCTACATGGACGGCAAGTCGGGGGCGGAATCGCTGATCAATCAATTGCTGCAAGACCCGGCGCTGCTGCAGTCGCTTGCCAAGGCACCCAAGCCCGAGGCGAATCACGGCGACACCCTGGCGCCGCAGTCCTGACTGGCTCGGCTGCTTGCCTACCTGAACAACCTCATTAAGCAAGGATTCCATGGTTTCCGCCCAACGAAGACAACAACAGGCCGTCGCGACGGCTGAGCATTCGGATTTTGCGGCGCTGATCAGCCGCGAGTTCTCTCCCAAGACCGACCAGGCACGCGAAGCGGTCGACCTGGCCGTCAAGACGCTGGCCGAACAGGCGCTGGCCAGCGCGTTCACGATGAGCGACGATGCTTACAAGAGCATCGAGGCCATCATCGGCGCCATCGACAAAAAGCTCTCGGAGCAAATCAATCTGATTTTGCACCACGAGAGCTTCCAGAAGCTGGAGTCTGCCTGGCGCGGCTTGCACCACCTGGTGTCAAACACGGAGACCGACGACAAGCTGCGCATCCGCGTGATGGACGTGTCGAAGGAGGAGTTGCGCCGCACTCTGCGCCGCTACAAGGGCATCGGCTGGGATCAGAGCCCATTCTTCAAGCGCGTCTATGAAGAGGAGTACGGCCAGCTCGGTGGCGAGCCGTACGGCTGCCTGGTCGCCGACTATTACTTTGACCACACGCCGCCCGACGTGGAACTGCTCGGGTCGCTGGCCAAGATCTCGGCCGCCGCCCATGCACCATTCATCGCCGGCGCCTCACCGTCCGTGCTGCAGATGGATTCATGGCAGGAACTGGCCAACCCGCGAGATCTGTCCAAGATCTTCCAGAACCTGGAGTATGCACCGTGGAACGGCCTGCGCAACTCGGAAGACGCGCGCTATGTGGGCCTGGCCATGCCGCGCTTCCTGTCGCGCCTGCCCTATGGCATCAAGACCAACCCGGTCGATGAATTCGATTTCGAGGAAGATACCGATGGCGCCGATCACCGCAAGTACGTGTGGAGCAACGCGGCCTATGCGATGGCGGTCAACATCAACCGCTCGTTCAAGCTCTATGGCTGGTGCACGCTGATCCGCGGCGTGGAAAGCGGCGGTGTCGTGGAAAACCTGCCGTGCCATACCTTCCCGACCGACGATGGCGGCCTCGACATGAAGTGCCCGACGGAGATCGCGATCTCCGATCGTCGCGAGGCCGAGCTGTCGAAGAATGGATTCATTTCCCTGGTGCACCGCAAGAACACCGACTATGCCGCCTTCATCGGCGCGCAGTCCATGCAGAAGCCGGCCGAATACTACGACGCCGACGCAACCGCCAATGCCAATTTGTCGGCTCGCCTGCCTTACCTGTTTGCCTGCTCGCGCTTCGCGCATTACCTGAAGTGCATCGTGCGCGACAAGATCGGTGCCTTCAAGGAGCGCGAGGATATGCAGCGCTGGCTTAACGAATGGATCATGAACTACGTGGACGCGGATCCGGCCAACTCCTCGCAGGAGACCAAGGCCCGCCGTCCGCTGGCCGCCGCCGAGGTGGTGGTCGAGGAAATGGAAGGCAACCCCGGCTACTACAGCGCCAAGTTCTTCCTGCGTCCGCACTTCCAGCTCGAAGGCCTGACGGTGTCGCTGCGCCTGGTGGCCCGCCTGCCGTCGGTCAAGGACGCGGCTTAAGGCTTACCCGCCAAATCCAAACCGAATCCCCACGGACTCTACCGAACGGGCCTGCGACCGGCAGGCTCGGGGGAGCCGCTGTGGTTTTTGTCTGAAGTACCTGTCTTAACGTGAAGGAGCTTTGCAATGGCACAGGACATTTTCCTGAAGATCAATGGCATCGACGGCGAGTCGCAGGACACGTCGCACAAGAATGAGGTCGAGGTACTGGCTTGGGAATGGAGCATCGAGCAGCAGTCCACCATGCACGCAGGCAGCGGCGGCGGTGCCGGCAAGGCGACCGTGTCGGATATGACCTTCGAGCACTTCATCGATCGCGCCTCGCCCAACCTGATGAAGTACTGCCTGACGGGCAAGCACATTAACGAGGCCGTTCTGGTGGTGCGCAAGGCCGGTGGAAATCCGCTCGAGTATCTGAAGCTCACCATGACCGATGTGATCGTCACCTTGGTGAGTCCAAGGGGTTCGGTGGACGACGAAGTGCGCATGCGCGAGAAGGTGGCGTTGTCGTTCTCCAAGGTGAAGCAAGAGTATGTGGTGCAAAACGCCCAGGGCGGCAGCGGCGGTGCCGTGACCGCCGGCTATGACATCAAGGGCAACAAGGAAGCTTGACGGACTCCGTCCATCCGCTCACGGCACTGACGGATGGACGGCAACTTTCGTTTGTCACAGGCGATTGTTGTCACAGGCGATTCGTATTCAAAGCGGTTGTACCCGTTTCAACAGGAGAAAGAAGATGGTCTCGTCCCTCAGCATCCCCGGATTCGGCAGTCATCGTACCGTCACGGTCAAAGGACCCGGCCTTCCCGAGGTACTGGGGCAGCCGGCGCTGACAGTGGTGCGCGTCAGTGGCAGGGAAGCGCTTTGCGACCTCTTTGAATACGAACTGGAACTCAAGACGGCGGACGATCAGAACTTCGCCTTTGGGCCGGGCGCGAATCTCGACAAGGAGGCCCTTGAAGGCCGCGAGCTGACCATCGAGATCGAACTGGATGGCGCAGGCGCCGGTCTGGAGGGACGGCTCGGCGCTGGCAAGCGCGAGATCACCGGCCTGGTGACGCGCGTGTCTGGCCCGACGCCGGAGGGCCGCCACCTTGTCTATCGCTTCGTGCTGCGGCCGTGGCTCTGGCTTGCCACGCTGACCATGGACTACAAGACCTACCAGCAGAAGACCGTCATCGAAATACTCGATGAACTGCTGGCGGACTACAACTTTCCGGTCGAAAAGCGGCTCAGCCTGGTCCAGTATCCGCGGCGAGAGTACCAGGTCCAGTATGGCGAGACCGATTTCGAGTTCTTCCAGCGCATCACCGAGGAGTGGGGCATCGCTTGGTTCTTCGAGCATAGCGAGGGCCATCACCGTCTGATCCTGACCGACGGCAATGGTGCGTTCAGGAAATTCACGAGCAGCGCCTATCACACGATCAAATGGTATTCGAGTGCGGACCGCGTGGATGAAGAGCATATCTCGGATTTCACAGTCGTCGACCAGCTGGTGACTGGGAAATGGCGCTCCAACGACTATGACTTCGTCAAGCCAAGAGCAGACCTCACGGTAAAGACGCAGCAGCCCCGCGAGACGGGCCATCGCGACCAGGAGATGTATGAATGGCCCGGCGATCATGCGCAGCCCGCCACCGGAAATGACCCGTGGCAGGAAGGAGATGTGACCGCCCGCATGCGCATGGAGGAGTTGCGTCAGCATGGCCGTCTCGCCTATGGGAAGGGAAACTTGCGTGGTGTCGTTCCGGGCTGTACGTTCACGCTGGCTCGGCATCCCGAGCAGAAGGCAAACTGTGAATACCTGATCTTTGCGACGAAGCTGATGCTCGAGGAAGTCGCGGAGGAGAGCGGCCAGGGCCAGCGCTGGCGCTGCGCGGTGGAGTTCGAGGTGCAGCCGACCACGGAAACATTCCGCCCGGACCGGACGCAGCCAAAGCCCCGCACAACGGGGCCTCAAACGGCAACCGTTGTCGGGCCGGAATCTCAGGAAGTGTGGACGGATCAGTACGGTCGCGTGAAAATCCAGCTGCATTGGGATATGTACGGCAAACGCAACGAGCACAGCTCTTGCTGGGTGCGCGTCGCGTCGTCATGGCACGGCGATCAGTACGGCGCCATCCACATTCCCCGTATCGGACAGGAGGTCATCGTCGACTTCCTGCACGGCGATCCGGATCTGCCGATCATCGTGGGGCGGGTTCCGAACCAGCTCAATATGCCGCCCTGGAACTTGCCGGGCCGGCACGCGCTGTCTGGATTCCGCTCCAAGGAAATCGGCGGTGGCCGGCACAACCACCTGGTGATGGACGACACGCAGGGCGAGATTCAATCGCAGCTGTCGTCGGACCACTTGCTGTCGCAGCTCAATGTTGGCCACATTACCCGCATTCCCGATGCGGGAGGCAGAAAAGACAAGCGCGGCGAGGGCGCCGAGCTTCGCACCGACGGCCACATGGCCTTGCGTTCCGCCAAGGGCGCCTTGCTCAGCACCGAAGCACGCATGAATGCCCGCAGCCACGCCATGGATATGCGCGAGACGATAGCCCGCCTCAAAGGCGCGCTGGAGATCGCCCAGGCCCTCGAGGAAGCGTCGGCGAACTCCCAGGCGCAGCACGAAGAGCAGAAGGACGTCGCCAGGACGATCGCGCAGCAGAACGATGCCATCAAGGGATCCGGGGAGGCACTCGGGGAACTGACGTCTCCCCACGTTGTGGTGTCGAGCGCCGCCGGCATCGCGGCCACCGCTGAAGAAAGCACGCATCTGCACAGCAAGCTCCACACATCGCTGACAACGGGCGAGCACATGTCCCTCAACGTCGGGAAGAGCTTTCTCGCCAGCGTCAGGGAGCTGGTCTCCATCTGTGCCCACAAGTTCGGCATCAAGCTGTTCGCGAGCCGTGGCCCCATTGAAATTCAGGCCCAGAACGACACGATGGGACTGCTTGCGAAGCTTGGCATCAGCATCATCAGCACCGAGGACAGCATTCGCGTCATTGCAAAGAAGCAGTTGCTGATCGGTGGCGGCGGCAGCTTTACCCAGTACGAGGCCGCCGGCATCACGCACCTGACCGAGGGGAAATACGTCGCGCACGCCGCGCACCACTCCTGGCCGGAAGAGCAGAGCTTGCCGATGCAGATGCCGGTCACACCGAAGCCGTTCTGCATCGAGTGCTTCATCAAGGCACTTAAGTCGGGCAGTGCGCTCGCTGCGGTCTAGGGAGGGATGGATACATGTATTTCGCGGTTGATCCACTGAACCTCGCCGAGGTCTCCACCAGGCTGATCGAGCTGGTTTCGGCAAATCCCAAGGCAAACTGGACTGCGGTCGTTGATGGTGCGTTCGATCACGATGGCGGCCGGCGCGATTACCCCGGCTCGCCAGAAGCGTTGTATGCCTGCGACGAGCTGGACGCCATGCTCGAGGTTTCCCCACTTCTTATCCCGCTGATCGTGGAGCGCGCCGAGGTGTTGAGGGAGCAGATTCTTGGCCTCGCACGGCATTGCGCCGGGCGGCCAATGTTCAGCATTGTGGCCTCATCCAGGAATGCCGCCGAACTCAAGCCGAATTGGCAGAAGTGCGCGCGCGTCTCGACCGAGGATGGGCAGAAGCTGCTGCTGCGCTTTGCCGACACGCGGGTGCTGCCGATGCTTCCGGAGGTCCTCCGTCAGGAGTCCTGGGCGGCGTTGACCCATGAGCTAAGCGAATGGTGGTACGTCGATCGCGCAGGACAGCTCGAGCAGGCTCCGGTCGCGGATGCCATTGCCGCGCCTGTCTTTCCGCTCGCGCTCGGGCGGCGGGAGTTCAACAAGCTGCTAGAGCGAGGCGTACCTGATTCGGTCATCGACGCCATGTTCCGGCAGTTGCCGGGGATCTTGCCGGCAACGGCGAAGGCGGGATTCTTCGAGAAGATCAAGGCGGTGTGCGAGTTTGCACGCGCCCAGGAGATTGACGCGTTTCCGGACATCCTTGCGCTGGGGATTTTTGACACACAGACCGACCACAAGGGCCTGACGAACCCGAAGCTCCTCCGACTCATCGCGGAGCGGGGCTGGGCGCGTGGGGAACTCGCCGCAGCCATCGAGGCAGTCAATGCGGTCAATGCGTTCAAGGCGTGAAGATGTTCAAGCTAGCGATGGCACCCCATTACGTTGTAGCACTTGCCTGTGCGGCATCCATCGGTATCGCCAACCCATTTACACACGTGAAATGAAAAACACTACCCAACAGCCTTCGTTTGCCTTCGTTGCGTCCTCATGGGCCGCCTTGCTAGCAGGATTTCTCGCATTCCTTGTTGGATTGTTCAACGCGGAAATGCAGCTGAACGAGCGCGGCTACTACTTTACGGTGCTTGTCTACGGACTGTTTGCCGCCGTCTCCGTGCAAAAGAGCGTACGAGACAAGCTCGAGGGCATTCCCGTAACGGCGATCTACTACGGCCTGAGCTGGGTGTCAGTGCTGCTGGCTGTCCTCTTGCTGTGTGTCGGGCTATTCAACGCCAACTTGGCGTTGAGCGAAAAGGGCTTCTATGGCATGTCGTTCGCCCTGGCGCTCTTCGGGGCGATTGCCGTGCAGAAGAACACGCGCGACATCCAGGCGGCCATGCCGCACATCATCGAGAGCGATCTGGTGCGGCTCCCGGAGGAAAACCCAGGGAATGACCGATAGGTACGAAGTTGTTCTCGACGGTCGCCAAGCCGTCACACGGAGACGGTCCTTACTGGCGCACGCATGCCAATGCGGTGCCTGAAGGTGCTGGAATCGTAGCAACGTACGTTGCCAGTTACGCCCGAGATCGGAGCTCGCATGAACATCAGATGGAAACAGATTTCCGTTCGTCTATCACCGCTAGCTGTCGTGCTGTGCGCCGCGTGTTCCATGGCAAATCGGGCTGCCGCTATGGACTTGGTGGGCTACAACTATACGGATCAGTATGTCGCTGCATATAGTGTCAATGGCTATCCCGGCCCGAATATCTATCCGCACAGCGGCGGCGGCAAGTTTGTCTGTTGCATTTCGGTACCAGGGGAATGGCAGCCGGGCATGACGGTCACGGTGAAGTGGACGGAAGACCGTAACGCCAACCCGATCCCGTGGAAGACGCGGGTGGTGGATGTGCCTCCCTATACGGCCAAGGATCGTGGTCATCTCGCCGTGCACTTCTTTCCCAACGATGAGGTCACGGTGCTGGTTACAACGAAAGCACCTGGGCACCCTGACTATCCCTACCATTTCTATCCCAGCGAAGGTGTCCGGAAATGACCGCGCCATCCCCTGAGATA
>NZ_JBFTOX010000079.1:0-36018 GCF_056398185.1 Cupriavidus sp. 05L310 | reverse complement strand
GTCATGGGGCCCTTTACGAAATGGGCAATCAGCTCCTCGGGAATGGTCGGCAGCTCACGGTCGGCAGCCTGACTGGTCTTCGTTTTACGTGGCATGACATGCTCCTTAGCGACATGTTATGCCCTAAACACAAAATTCCTGACAGGCCCTTGCCCTGCGGGGTTGGTCGCTGTCGGGTGCAAAACCCAACGCCGCCCAAACGAACCCCACTCGCACTCAATCCCCCTTCACCCCCGATGCGCCCACCCCGTCATCCGCTTCTCCACCACCGCGAAAAACTCATACATCACCATCGCCATCACGGCGATCACCACCAGGCCGGCAAATGCCAGCGGCATCTTCATCGCCGAGCCGGCCGAGACCAGCAGATAGCCAATGCCTTCATTGGCGGCGCTCATCTCCGACACGGTAGTCCCCACGAACGCCAAAGTAATGGCCACCTTCAGCGAAGCAAAGAAGTAAGGCATCGAACGCGGCAGGCCAACCTTGAGCAACACATCGGTGCGCCTTGCACCAAGTACGCGCAGCACATCCTCCAGTTCCGGCTCCAGCGTAGCCAGCCCGGTAGCGATATTGACCATGATCGGGAAGAACGAGATCAGGAACGCCGTCAGGATCGCCGGGCCGGCGCCAAGCCCGAACCACACCACCAGAATCGGCACGAACGCCGCCTTGGGCAAGGCATTGAACGCCGTCATCAGCGGATAGCCCGCCGCATAGGCCAGCCTGGACGACCCCATCAGCAAACCCAGCACCACGCCCACGACAATGGCGAGCCCAAAGCCGACCATGGTGGTCCAGAAGGTCCGCCATGCATGGCCCGCGATCACGTCCCAATACGCGAACAGCGATGAGACGATCGCGCTCGGACTGGGCAGGATGAAGTCCGACACGTTGAACACCAGGCAAGCGCCCTGCCAGAGCAACAGAAACGTAGCCAGCAGCAGCCACGGCGCCACGCGCTGCACGCGGCGCTGCCGGGCCGCGCTCATCGGGGAAGAAAACGTGCTCATGGTCAGTGCTGCCGTACGTGGCCGATCTTCTCGCGCAGCGAGTGCACGAGTTCGGCGAAGGGTTCGGTATAGGTCAGATCGAGGTCGCGCGGACGCGGCAGGTCGATCTCCTTGCGCGTCAGGATGCGGCCGGGGCGCTGGCTCATCACGTAGACGGTATCGGCCAGGAACACGGCTTCACGCAAATCGTGAGTCACCAGGATCACGTTGAAGCGCTGCGCCTGCCACAGGTCGCGCAGCACGCACCACAGCTCCTCCCTGGTGAACGCGTCGAGCGCGCCGAAGGGCTCGTCTAGCAGCAGCATGCGCGGCTCGTGGATCAGCGCGCGGCAGATCGAAGCGCGCTGCTGCATGCCGCCGGAGAGTTGCCACGGATACTTGTCCTCGTAGCCGGCCAGCCCCACGGTGCGCAGCAACTCACGCGCCCGCGCCGTGTATTCCTCGCGCTTCTGGCGCAGCGTGGAGCGGTAAGGCTCCACGATCTCCAGCGGCAGCATGACATTTTGCAGCGTGGTGCGCCACGGCAGCAGCGTCGGCGCCTGGAAGGCCATGCCCACCATCTTGAGCGGCCCGGTGACTTTCTCGCCGGCGATCTTGACCACGCCACGCGTGGCGGGCTTGAGCCCCGTGGCCAGCTTCATGAAGGTGGACTTACCGCAGCCGGAGGGCCCCACGATGGCGATGAACTCGCCCGGCTCCACCTGCAGCGAGATGTCCTCGATCGCGAACTCACCCTTGCGGGCAAGCTCGTCGTTATAGGCGAGCCAGACCCGGTTGAAATCGACGAAGGGTCGCGCAGCCGGTTCGGCGGACAGTTCCGCCGGGGCCGTGGCCCCGGCGCGCAGGAATGCGTTGGCTACCGTCATCGCAGCACATCCAGTTCGGCGGCCGACGGCAGGTAGGCGTCGGTCCACAGGTTGTCGGGGTTGATGCGGCCCTTGGTACCGAAGGCATCGGCTACCTGCGAGGCCATCAGCGACAGGCGCGGCTTGTTGACCCGGCCGAAGCCCTCGGCGCGTGCGTCGGGCGACCTGACCACGCTGTCCAGCGCCATCTTCAGGCGCCTGGTCTCGAGCTTCTCGTCGATGATGCCGTCACGCGCCTTGACGGCCTTGATGCCGTCTTCGGGCCTGGCGATCACGTCCCTGGCCGATTTCGCGAAGGCACGCAGGAAGGCCTTCACGGCGTCCGGGTTCTTCTTGAGGAAGTCTTCAGAGGCGATCACGGCATTGCCATACAGCTTCACGCCGAATTGCGGATAGGGCAGCACCACGATGTCCTCGTCCTTCACCCCGCGCGCATTGAGGTTGAGGATGGAGGTGAAGGAAAAGCCGGTAATGGCGTCCAGGTCGCCGCGCGTGAGCATGGTCTCGCGCAGCGTCGGGTCCATGGCCTGCCAGTTGAAGCTGGATGCCTGCAGGCCGTTGGCCTTGGCGAAGATCGGGAAGGCGCGGCGGCCGGCGTCGAATACCGGGGCGCCGAGCTTCTTGCCGGCCAGGTCGTGCGGGGCCTTGATGCCGGACTTCTTCAGCGCCAGCACGGCCGCCGGCGTGTTGTTGTAGACCATCATCACGGCCACCGGCTTGTTCTTCGCGTCCGGGTTGTTGCCGTAGAACTCCATGACCGAGGCCAGGTCGGCAAAGCCCATGTCGTAGGTGCCAGAGGCCACGCGGTTGACCACGTTGCCCGAGCCGTTGCCGGCGTCGATCGATACATCCAGCTTCTCGGCCTTGTAGTAGCCCTTCTGCTCGCCCAGCAGGAACAGCGCCGACGGGCCTTCGAAGCGCCAGTCGAGCTGGAAGCGCACCTTGGTCTGGGCGTGCGCCTCGCCGGCGAATTGTGTCGACAGCACCAGGGCGGTACCGAGCGCCATGCCAAGCTGCAACAGGCGGCGGCGCGCCGGGGACGCGGCTGCGCCGGTTCCGGCATCGGTACGCTGGGCGCCAACGCAAGCGGCAATGGCATCGAACTGGGTGGCGGCGCGGAATAGCGGCATTGAACTCTCTCCTGTTGGTCGTCTTCCTGGAGAGTTCGTCTGCAAGGCGCATGCCATGTAATCGCGCACCAACACGGGGCGATTGCGCCACTTATTGTCGAACCAAATTCGTGCACCCGGATATGTCGATACGGTTTGCCAGGATAAATTGTTGACAATTTATCCTGCCGCCCGCGGCGCTCGGCGGCGCGGATCAGGCATCCTGCGTGGCGTCGCCTGCTTCAATGGCCAGGGAGACATCCTCCACCGGCGCCTCGCCATCCGCCGCGCTGCGGGCCTGGATGCGCCACATCTCGGCGTAGCGGCCATCCAGCCGCATCAGTTCGGCATGCGTGCCGCGCTCGATGACGCGGCCGTGATCCATCACCAGGATCTGGTCGGCGTGCACCACGGTGGAAAGCCGGTGCGCGATCAGCAGCGTGGTGCGGTTCTGCGCCAGCCGCATCAGCTCGGCCTGGATGGCCTGTTCGGTGCGCGAATCCAGCGCCGAGGTGGCTTCGTCGAAGACCAGGATGGGCGGATTCTTCAGCAGCGTGCGCGCGATCGCCACCCGCTGCTTTTCCCCGCCCGACAGCTTGAGGCCGCGTTCGCCCACGGGCGTATCGTAGCCCTGCGGCAACTCGCGGATGAAGGCGTCGATCTGGGCCGCGCGCGCTGCCTCGATGACCTCGTCGCGGCCGGCGTCGGGACGGCCGTAGGCGATGTTGTAGTAGATGCTGTCGTTGAACAGCACGGTGTCCTGCGGCACGATGCCGATGGCGCGGCGCAGGCTGTCCTGCGTGATCGCGCGGATATCCTGGCCGTCGATCTCGATGCCGCCGCTGCCCACGTCGTAGAAGCGGAACAGCAGCCGCGCCAGCGTGGACTTGCCCGAGCCGCTATGTCCCACCACCGCGGTGGTGGTGCCCGCCGCGATGGTGAAGTCCACATCGTCCAGGATCACGCGGTTGCTCTCGTAGCCAAAGCCCACATGGGCAAAGCGCACGGCGGCGCCGCTCACGCGCAAGGCCTGCGCGCCCGGCGCGTCCGCCACCTCGCGGTTGGTGCCCAGCAGCACGAACATGCGGTCCATATCGGTGGTGGCCTGCTTGATCTCGCGGTAGATCACGCCGAGGAAATTCAGCGGGATGTACAACTGGATCATCAGCGTGTTCACCAGCACCAGGTCGCCCAGCGTGAGCTTGCCTGCCGCCACGCCCACGGTGGCGCGCCACAGGATCAGGATCAGCCCGGTGGCGATAATGGCCTGCTGGCCGAAATTCAGGAAGGACAGCGAGTTCTGCGAGCGGATCGCCGCCGTGCGGTAGGTAAGCAGGTTCTCGTCGTAGCGGCGGGCCTCGTACTCCTCGTTGCCGAAGTACTTGACGGTTTCGAAGTTGAGCAGCGAATCGATCGCCTTCTGGTTCGCGCGGGAATCGAGCTCATTCATCCTGCGGCGGAAATGCGTGCGCCACTCGGTCACGACGATGGTGAACACGATATAGCTCACCAGCGCGCAGCCCGTGATGGCGGCAAACCAGATGTCGTAGTGCAGGATAAAGAATCCCATCACCAGCCCCATCTCGACCAGCGTCGGCAGGATGCTGTAGAGCGAATACGAGATCAGCGACTGGATGCCGCGCGTGCCGCGCTCGATGTCGCGGCTCATGCCGCCGGTCTGCCGGTCCAGGTGAAAACGCAGCGACAGCGCGTGCAGGTGGCGGAACACCTGCAGGGCGATCTCGCGCACCGCGCTCTGCGTGACCTTGGAGAACAGGATCTCGCGCAATTCGGTGAACAAGGTCCCCGACAGCCGCAGGACCCCATAGGCGACGATCAGCCCGACCGGCACCACCAGCAGTGCGGTAGCGCTGCCGGCGGGCACGTTCATGTTGTCCACCAGCTTCTTCATCAGGACCGGCACGCCCAGGTTTGCCACCTTGGCCGCCACCAGGCACACCAGCGCCAGCATCACGCGCCATTTGTAGTGCCAGACATAGGGCAACAGGTTGCGCACGGTCTGCCAGTCGCTGCGCGGAACGTTGGATTTGCCGAAGAGGGAGGAAGGCTGGGCGGAGGACGGCTCGGCCGACGTAGAGTAGCGTCGCATACGTTAGAATTCGGGCGAATATGCGATTGTGGCAGAGATCGTCTTTGTTAGCCGGCGCCACGCCGCTTATCCCCGTCACGGAACCGCCTCGACGCCCGGACCGCACGGCGGCAAGGTCACTCCGGCATGCGCGCCGGCGCGCCGGCACCCCGCCGCAGCCCTTGCTACCCCGCCCCAACCCTATCCAGCCTCAAGCCATCATGAACCAAGCCAACGCCCTCCCCTGCCTGCCTCCTGGCAAGAATCCCGCCCTGCGCGTGGTCCCCATGCCGGCGGACGCCAATGTGCACGGCGACGTCTTCGGCGGCTGGATCATGGCCCAGGTGGACATCGCCGGCTCGATCCCGGCGGTGGAACGCGCCCAGGGCCGCGTGGCCACCGTGGCGGTGAACTCCTTCCTGTTCAAGCATCCGGTCTTTGTCGGCGATCTGGTGAGCTTCTACGCCGATATCGAGAAGACGGGTCGCACCTCGATCACCGTGTCGGTGGAAGTCTATGCGCAGCGCATGCGCCACAGCCACGAGATCGTCAAGGTGACCGAAGCCATCCTGACCTATGTGGCGACAGACGACACAAGGCAACCGCGGGTGTTGCCAGCGATATAAGCGGCCGCCTGAAGCCGGCTCCCCTGCCAGGCATTCCTGGCGGGGCGCCGGCGCGAGGGTTCAGCGTCGGCTCTGAATGCTCTGAACGCCCGCGAGGAAAAGCGGAAATTTCCGCACGCACATGCAGCCGTTTCTGATTGTTTCGGCTCGCCTCAGATCCTTAAATGCTAATGATTATCATTTTCATTTAAGGAGAATTGCATGCGTTCGTACATCAGGTCTGCCGCGCTGCCGCCACGGCGCCCTCTCGCTTCCGTCGTCCTGGCCGCGGCCTGCGCCACACCAGTCCTGGCAGACGATTTGCAACGGCAAGGCAAACACATCGAACTGGCGCCGGTCACCGTCACGGGGACGCAGGCACCCGGTTCCAAGGTCGAAGCCTCCGGCTCGGCCAAATACGCGGCGCCGCTGCTCGATACGCCCCAGACCATCACAGTGGTGCCGCAGCACGTGCTGGAGGAGCAGAACGCCTTGAGCTTGCGGCAGGCGCTTTCCAACGTTTCCGGCATCACCTTCAACGCCGGCGAGGGCGGCGGCGGCTCCGGCGACAGCATCAATATCCGCGGCTTCAGCGCCAACGCGAACATGCAGATCGACGGTTTGCGCGACAGCGGGCAGAACAACCGTTCCGACCTCTTCAACCTCGAAGCGGTCGAGGTGATCAAGGGGCCGAATTCGGTCTTCGGCGGCGCCGGCACCACCGGCGGCAGCATCAACATGATCAGCAAGCAACCCAAGGCGGACAGGTTCACGCACGTCGGCGGCGGGCTCGGCACGGCCAGCTTCCACCGCCTGACCCTGGATACCAACCAGCCGCTGCCGTGGAACGGGCCCGCGGCAGTCGTCCGCCTGAACCTGATGGCGCACGAAAACGACGTGCCGGGGCGCGACGCCCTCGAACGCCGCCGCTGGGGCATCGCGCCGTCGATCACCTTCGGCATGCAATCGCCGACGCGCCTCACGCTGAGCTATTTCCACCAGCGCGACGACAACCTGCCCGACTACGGCGTGCCGGCGCTGAACGGCCAGCGGCTCGCGGGCGTCAGCCGGCACGCCTACTTCGGCTGGCGCAACGTGGACCGGGAGAACATCACCACCGACGCTGCCACCGTCAGGTTCGAACACGAATTCAACGACAACCTCAAGCTGCAGAACCTGACCCGCTATTCGCGCCTGCACCGCGACACCGTGATCTCGGCCTCGCACGTGAACCAGGCGGGGCTGCCGCCGGGCCGCTACCTGCCGGCCGGACCGCAGGGCTATGGCCGCGACTCGGCCACCGAGCTGTGGATCAACCAGACCAACCTGACCAGCCGCTTCGCCACCTTGGGGCTGGGACACACCCTGGTCAGTGGCTTCGAAATCTCACGCGAGACTTACGACCGGACTACCTATTCCTACAATCTCGCCAAATACTATCCCGCCAACGGTTTCGATCTCTCCAGCCCGCCAGGCTACTGGAGCGCGCCCACCAACCGGCGCGACAGCGCGCGCAACAAGACGTGGCTTGACGTCAAGGCGCTGTACGCGCTTGACACCATCGCCCTGGGCAAGCACTGGGACCTGAACCTCGGCCTGCGCTACGACTGGATAGATGGCAGCGCCGAGAGCACGCCGCTGGGCAAGGCGACCGACCGCGCGGACAGCACCACCAACCAGCTCAGCAGCCGGGCGGGCCTGGTGTTCAAGCCCACGGACAACGGCAGGATCTATTTCGCCTACGGCACGTCCTTCAACCCGTCCGCCGAGTTCCTGGTCAGCACCGGCTCGGGCGTGAACAAAGCCACGGGGGGACTGGCGCCCGAGAAAAACAAGACCTATGAGCTCGGCAGCAAATGGGAGTTCATGGAGCGGCGCCTGGGGCTGAACGCGGCGCTGTTCCAGGTCGACAAGGACAACACGCGCGAACGCCTCTCCGATGGCAGCTACGCCCTGGCCGGCGAGCAGCGCGTGCGCGGCGTCGAGCTGGGCACGGCCGGCAAGGTGACGCCGAACTGGGACGTTTTCGCCAACTACACTTACCTGAACAGCAAGACACTCAAGTCACTGTCGCTGCCCGAGCGCGAAGGCAAGGCGCTGGCCAACACACCGGCGCACTCCTTCAGCCTGTGGACCACCTACCAGTTGCCAGCGGGCTGGACGCTGGGCTACGGCGCACGCTTCATCGGCAGGCGCAACGTGACGTCGGTGGGGGACGGCACGCTTGGTGCCTACCTGGTGCACAACGCCATGCTCGGCTACGCCCCGAACAAGAACCTCAAGTTCCAGCTCAACATCGACAACCTGTTCAACAAGGCCTATGTGGAGCGGGTGCGCCAGACGCTTGGCAGCGCATCGCGCTCGTCCGCGATCGAGTATGGCGATGGCCGGTTCGCGGTGCTGTCGGCCGTCTACTCCTTCTAACGCCACGCGCCGGGGTCAGCCAAATGATGATTCACATACCCGGCGTCCTGACGCCGGAACAGGTACGGGAAAGCGTGAGCCTGCTGACGGAGGCCAACTGGGCCGACGGCAAGGCGACCGCAGGATTCCAGTCCTCCCTCGCCAAGGACAATCTGCAATTGCCGCACGACTCCCCGCAGGGCAGGCACATCGCCGCAATGATCGAGCAGGCCTTGCGGCGCCATCCCCTGTTCTTCTCGGCGGCGCTGCCGGCCAGGATCTATCCCAAGCTGTTCAACGCCTATGCGGGCGGACAATCCTTCGGCACCCATGTCGACAATGCCATCCGCTACCTTCCAGACGGCTCGGACAGCATCCGCACGGACATCTCGGCCACGCTCTTCCTGTGCGGGCCCGACGACTACGACGGCGGCGAACTGATCATCGAGGACACCTATGGGACGCACGAGGTCAAGCTACCCGCCGGCGACATGATCCTGTATCCGGCTTCCAGCCTGCACCGTGTCAGCCCGGTGACCCGGGGCACGCGGCTATGCGCGTTCTTCTGGATCCAGAGCCTGCTGCGGGACGCCCGCCAGCGCGCCCTCCTGTTCGACCTGGATACCGCCATCCAGGAAATCGGGCATGCGCTTGGCCATGGACACGCCACCGTGGTGCGCCTCACCGGCGTCTACCACAACCTGCTGCGCGAATGGGCGACGCCCTGACCTTGGCCTCGGCCTTGATGCCGCGCAAATGGCGGCAGCGGCGGGGGCCGCCCATCCGCCGTATCGGCCAGGGACGCCCGCAGGCTCAATGGAAGCGCGAGAAGTCCGGGCGGCGCTTCTCGAAGAACGCCTTGAAGGCTTCCTTGGCTTCCGGCGCGTGCAGCATGCGCCGGAACACCTCGCCCTCCTCCGCCATCTTCGCTTGCACGGCCGCCTTGTCGCCGCCCTTCATCAGCCGCTTGGTTTCCCGCAGCGACGAAGCTGGCAGCGCGGCCAGCTTGCGCGCCTGCTGCTGCACGAAATCGTGCAACTCCGCCACCGGCAGCACGCGCGTCACCAGGCCGATCTGCAGCGCTTCCTGCGCGCCGAAGGCCTCGCCCAGCAGCAATTTCTCGGCGGCGCGCTGGTGACCCAGCAGGCGCGGCAACAGCATGCTCGATGCCGCCTCCGGGCACAGGCCCAGTTGCACGAACGGCAGCGACAGCTTCGCCGTCTCGGAGGCATAAACCAGATCGCAATGCAGCAGCATCGTGGTGCCCACGCCAACCGCCGGGCCACTTACCGCCGCCACCAGCGGCTTGCTCGCCTGGCTGATCTGCTGCAGGAACTGGAACACCGGTGCCGGCTGATCGCCTTCGCCCGAGGTGGGCGGGCGCTGCATGAAATCCTCAAGGTCGTTGCCCGCGGTAAAGACTTCCGCCTTGCCGCGGATCACGATCACGCGCACGGCGGGATCGGCATCGCCGGCGCGCAGTGCGTCGGCCATGGCCTGGTACATCGCCGCGGTGATGGCGTTCTTCTTGTCGAGACGATCGAACTCGATGGTCAGGATGCCTTGTTCGATAGTGGTCAGGATGCTCATGAAATCGTCTTCTCCTTACTGCCTGGTTGACTTGTCCGCCTTCCCCTTCGCAGGGAAATAAACCCGCTTATTCCACTTATTCCACTTATTCGAGCGGCGGCGGTTCTTCGCAAAGATAGCTCATCCCGAACGCCTTTGCTCCGACGTTGAGCGCCACCGTCAGGCTCATCGGCGCCAGCATCAGTTCCACATCGTGCTGCTGCGCGGTGCGCGCAAGCGACTGGAAGGCCGGCAGGGCGCGTATCGCCTCCGGAGGCCCCGCATAGCTGAGCGCCACCGCCGGGCTCAGCAATCGCCCGCTGCGAATGCAATGCTCCGCATGCGCCATCACGCGGCGCATGCCTTCGTCCGCGCCGCGCGCCTTGGCCACCGGCTCGGTCTGGCCGCGATGCATATGCACGATGGGGCGGATATTGAAAGCGCTGCCTAGCATATAGCGTCCCCACGTGATGCTGTTCTCGCCCTTTTGCCTGGCCCGCGTGTACATGTAGAGCAACTCGTCGGGCACGAGGAACATGTGCGCGGCATCGCGCAGGCGCGACTCGACGGCTTCCACCACGGCCTGCGCGCTGGCGCCGCCGTTCAGCATGCGGGCCGCTTCGCGCACGATCAGCGCCTGGCCCGGGCCGATCGCACCCGTATCGATCACCGTCAACTCGAACAGCCCCGTGCGCCCCGCGTCCTTGCGCAGCTTGAAGCTCTTGGCCACAGTGCCGACGACGGCGCCGGTGGCGTGCGCGTACAGCTTGCTGCGCGTGCTGGCGATGGTAAGCAGTAACGCGCGATCGCACGAAGTGACCACATGCCTGAGCATGTGGTCCTCGATTTCGCGCTCGAGCAAGGGAACGGATTCGGCGTAATGGTCCTGCTTTCCCACCAGGTACTGCTCGTAGAGCGACGGCAAGGCGGGCTCGTCGCGCACGTCGGCCACGAAGCGGTCGCCCGCGCGAATGCGGAACGGCACCGTCTGTACCCCGAGTTCGGCCATCAGCGCGCGAGGCATATCGCACGCGGCGTCGGCCAGAATGACTGTCTCCTGCATCTGGTTGTCTCCTCCCTGTCAGGTGAGCCGCGTCGAGGCGGCAGCTGTCTCCTTGTTATGGCACTGCATTCTTCACCTGATCGGGGGTTCCGGGGAGAGGATGGTATTCAGTCGCCGGCGCCGAACCGATGCGCCGGCCCTCTCCCCCGGCCCCTCCCGCAAGCGGGAGAGGGGAGCAGGACGTTGGCAAGCGGCGTGTTTCGCCGCCGTGACGCACCTGCTCTTTGTGGCGCGTTTAAACGCGCTCGAAGATACCTGCGGCACCCATGCCGGTGCCGACGCACATGGTCACCATGCCGTACTTCAGGTTGTTGCGGCGCAGCGCGTGCACTACGGTGGCCGAACGGATCGCGCCGGTGGCGCCCAGCGGGTGGCCCAGTGCAATGGCGCCGCCCATCGGGTTGACCTTGGCCGGGTCCAGCTGCAGGTCGCGCATCACCGCCAGCGATTGCGCGGCGAAGGCTTCGTTCAGCTCGATCCAGTCGATCTGGTCCTGCGTCAGGCCGGCTGCCTTCAGCGCCGCGGGAATCGCTTCCTTCGGGCCGATGCCCATGATCTCGGGCGGCACGCCGCGCACCGCGAACGACACGAAGCGCGCCAGCGGTACCAGGTTGAACTGCTTGAGGATCCTTTCCGAAACCAGGATCAGCGCGCCGGCGCCGTCCGAGGTCTGCGAGCTGTTGCCGGCGGTGACGCTGCCCTTGTTGGCAAACACCGGGCGCAGCTTGCCCAGGCCTTCGATGGAGGTCTCCGGACGCGGGCCTTCGTCGAGCGACAGGGTGCGCGTCTTCACGTCGACCTGGCCGCTGGCCAGGTTGGGGAATTTCTCGACGATATCCACCGGGGTGATCTCGTCCTTGAACTCGCCGGCCTGCTGCGCGCGGATCGCCTTCTGGTGCGAAGCGAGCGAGAAGGCATCCTGATCCTCGCGGCTGACCTGCCACTTCTGCGCGACCTTCTCGGCGGTCAGGCCCATGCCGTAGGCAATGCCGATGTTCTCGTCGCGCTCGAAGATCGACGGCGACATCGACGGCGAGTTGCCCATCATCGGCACCATGCTCATCGATTCCACGCCGGCGGCGATCATCACATCGGATTCACCCACGCGGATGCGGTCGGCCGCCATCGCCACCGCCGACACGCCCGAGGCGCAGAAACGGTTGACGGTGATGCCGCCCACGGTGTTCGGCAGGCCGGACAGCAGCGCGCCGATACGCGCCACGTTCAGGCCCTGCTGTGCCTCGGGAATCGCGCAGCCGACGATGGCATCTTCGATCAGCTTCGGATCGAGATTGGGCACCTGCGCCACGGCCGCGCGCAGGATGGTGGCCAGCAGGTCGTCCGGGCGGGTGTTCTTGTACGCGCCCTTGGGTGCCTTGCCGATCGGCGTGCGGGTCGCGGCAACGATGTATGCGTCTTGCAGTTGTTTCATGATGTCGGTTCCTCGCTTGCCTTAGTTGCGCACCGGCTTGCCGGTCTGCAGCATGCCCATGATGCGTTCCTGGGTCTTGCCCGTGCCGAGCAGGTCGACAAAGGCCTTGCGTTCCAGCGCCAGCAGCCACTCCTCGCTGACCAGCGAGCCGGCCTCCACGTCGCCGCCGCACACTGCCTCGGCAATGCGGCTGGCGATCAGGAAGTCGTGCGCGGAGATAAAGCCGCCGTCGCGCATATTGGCCAGCGACGCCTTGATGGTGGCGATGCCCGAGCGGCCGGCAACCGGCACCAGCGTGCCCGGCATCGGCGCGCGGTAGCCTGCGTTGGCCAGCGCGCGTACTTCGTTCTGTGCCACGTAGAGCAGCTCATGCACGTTGAACACGATGGTGTCCGACGGCTGCAGGTAGCCCATCTTCTGCGCGTCCAGCGCCGAAGCCGAAACCTTGGCCATGGCGGCTGCCTGGAAACGGTTGGTGAGGAACTGCAGGTAGTTGGTGCTGCCGGCGGCTTGTGCCGCGCGCGCAGCCGCCAAAGCCGCTTCCTTCAGCCCGCCGCCTGCCGGCACCAGGCCCACGCCCACTTCCACCAGGCCGATATAGGTTTCCAGCGCGGCCACGCGCCTGGCCGAATGCAGCATCAGTTCGCAGCCGCCGCCCAGCGCAATGCCGGACGCTGCCGACACCACCGGCACGGCAGAGTACTTCACGCGCATCATGCCGTCCTGGAATTTCTTGACGAAGGGCTCGATGCCCTTGGCGCCGCCCATCATGAAGGCCGGCATCGCGGCTTCCAGGTTGGCACCCGCGGAGAACGGGCCGCCCGGCGCGCCCAGTTGCAGCGACGTGGGCTGCCACACCACCAGACCCTTGTACCCGACTTCCGCCAGGTCGATGGCGCGCGTCAGGCCGTCGATCACGTCCGGCCCGATGGTGTTCATCTTGCTCTTGAACGAGACCACCAGCACATCGTCCTGGCCTTCGCTCACCCAGATGCGCACGGCATCGTTTTCTTCCACGGTACGGCCTGCCTTGCGCGGATCGGCGGCAGCCGTGCCCTTGACCGCGGCGCGGAACACCTGGCGCTCGTAGACCGGCAGCGCGTTGCGCTGCACGAAGGCCTGCGCGGCGGGAGACCACGAACCCTGCGCGCCGTGCACGCCCTGGTTGTCAGCGACGGGGCCTTCGAACACCCACGACGGCAGCGCTGCGCTGGACAAGCCCTTGCCCGCGTCGATGTCTTCCTTCACCCACCCGGCAACCTGCTTCCAGCCAGCCGACTGCCAGTCCTCGAAGGGGCCCGAATTCCAGCCGAAGCCCCAGCGGATCGCCAGGTCGATATCGGCGGCGGAGCCGGCGATCTGCTCGAGGTAGACGCCGATATAGTGGAACACGTCGCGGAACACGGCCCACAGGAACTGCGCCTGCGGGTTGGTGGATTCGCGCAGCAGCTTGATGCGCTCGGCCGGTTCCTTCTTCAGCATGCGCACGATGATCTCGTCGGCCTTCTTGCCCGAGTCGACGTACTGGCCGGTCTTGGGGTCCAGCACCTTGATGGCCTTGCCTTCCTTCTTGTAGAAGCCGGCGCCGGTCTTCTGGCCCAATGCGCCCGCATCCACCAGGCCCTTGAGCACGGCGGGCGTCTTGTACACCGGCGCGAACGGATCGTCCAGCAGGGTGTCCTGCATGGTCTTGATCACGTGGGCCATGGTGTCCAGGCCCACCACGTCGGCGGTGCGGAAGGTGGCGGACTTGGCGCGGCCCAGCTTGGAGCCGGTCAGGTCGTCGACCACATCGAACGGGATGCCGTATTTCTCGGCCTCGGCGAACACCGCCAGGATCGAGAAGATGCCAACGCGGTTGGCGATGAAGTTGGGGGTGTCCTTGGCGCGCACCACGCCCTTGCCGAGCGTGGAGGTCAGGAAGGTTTCCAGGCGGTCCAGGATCGCGGGCTGCGTGGTGGCGGTCGGGATCAGCTCCACCAGGTGCATGTAGCGCGGCGGGTTGAAGAAGTGCACGCCGCAGAAGCGCGATTTCAGGTCCGCGTCGAAGCCGTCGGACAGCGCGGTGATCGACAGGCCCGAGGTATTGGTGGCGAAGATGGTGTGCGAGGCCAGGTGTGGCGCGACCTTCTTGTACAGGTCGTGCTTCCAGTCCATGCGCTCGGCGATCGCCTCGATCACCACGTCGCATTCCTTGAGCAGCGCGAGGTCGTCTTCGTAGTTGGCGGCCTGGATCAGGCCGGCTTCGTCCTTGATGCCGAGCGGCGCCGGCGAGAGTTTCTTCAGGTTCTCGATGGCGCGCAGCGAGATGCCGTTCTTGGGGCCTTCCTTGGCGGGAAGGTCGAACAGCACCACAGGCACGCGGGCATTGACGAGATGGGCGGCGATCTGCGCCCCCATGACGCCGGCACCCAGCACGGCGACCTTCTTGACGATGAAATTGGACATGCGCGCTCCTAGGAAAGTGAGCGTTGAGATGAGGTGGGTTGGCGGCGCGCCGCGCTGGCTTTGCTGTTGCCGCTGGTGCGCTAATACAACCGTGTTAAATCAAGACGGCCAGTCAGAACAAATCCGCGTCCAGCGCCATCAGCGTCGCCGAACCGGCACGCGCCATGCGGATCTGCGACGCGGTCTCCGGCAGCAGCCTGGCAAAGTAGAAGCGCGCGGTAGCCAGCTTGCTGGTGTAGAACTTGTCGCCGCTGGCTTCCTTCTCCAGCGCGATCTTGGCCATGCGGGCCCAGAAGTACGAGAACACCAGGTGACCCACCACGCGCAGGTAAGGCACCGCGGCGGCGCCGACTTCGTCGGGGTTGGCCATGGCCTTCATGCCGATTTCCATGGTGAGCTTCTGCACCTTGTCGCCCAGGTCCGCCAGCGGGTTGACGAACTCCTGCATGGCTTCGTTGGTGCCTTCTTCCTCGACGAACGCTTGCACGATCTTGCCGAAGGCCTTCATCTTGGCGCCCATGTCGCCCAGGATCTTGCGGCCCAGCAGGTCCAGCGCCTGGATGGTGTTGGTGCCCTCGTAGATCATGTTGATGCGCGCGTCGCGCACATGCTGCTCCATGCCCCACTCGGCAATATAGCCGTGGCCGCCGAACACCTGCATGCCCTCATTGGTGGCGGTGAACGCATTGTCGGTCAGGAAGGCCTTGATCACCGGCGTCAGCAATGCGACGAGATCACCAGCCTCCTTGCGCACGGATTCGTCCGGATGCGACAGTTCGCGGTCGATCTGCAGCGCGGTCCAGTAGCTGAACGCGCGGCCGCCTTCGGCGAAGGCCTTCTGCGTCAGCAGCATGCGGCGCACGTCGGGGTGCACGATGATCGGGTCGGCCGGCTTGTCCGGTGCCTTGGGACCGGTCAGCGCGCGCATCTGCAGGCGGTCCTTGGCGTAGGCCAGCGAGTTCTGGTAGGCCACTTCGGTCAGGCCCAGGCCCTGCATGCCAACGCCCAGGCGGGCGGCGTTCATCATCACGAACATGGCGTTCAGACCCTTATTGGGCTCGCCCACCATCCAGCCGCGCGCGCCATCCAGGTTCATCACGCAGGTGGCGTTGCCGTGGATGCCCATCTTGTGCTCGATCGAACCGCACTGGATGCCGTTGCGCTCGCCCGGGTTGCCATTGGCGTCGGGGATGAACTTCGGCACCACGAACAGCGAGATGCCCTTGGTGCCCTGCGGCGCGTCCGGCAGGCGCGCCAGCACCAGGTGGATGATATTGGCGGAGAGATCGTGCTCGCCGGCCGAGATGAAGATCTTGGTGCCGCTGATGCTGTAGGAACCGTCGCCTTGCGGCTCGGCCTTGCTGCGCAGGATGCCCAGGTCGGTGCCGCAATGCGGCTCGGTCAGGCACATGGTGCCGGTCCATTCGCCGGAGACCAATTTGGGCAGGTAGACCTTCTGCAGCTCGGGCGTGCCGTGCGCGTGCAGCGCCTCATACGCGCCGTGCGACAGACCGGGGTACATGGTCCACGCCTGGTTGGCCGAGTTCAGCATCTCGTACAGCGCGTTGTTGACCAGGATGGGCAGGCCCTGGCCGCCGTATTCCGGGTCGCAGCCCAGCGCCGGCCAGCCGGCTTCCACGTACTGCTGGTAGGCTTCCTTGAAGCCCTTGGGCGCGGTCACCACGCCGTCGCCGACGTAGGTGCAGCCTTCGCGGTCGCCGCTCTGGTTGAGCGGGAACACCACTTCGGAGCAGAACTTGCCGGCTTCCTCGAGCACCTGGTTGATGGTGTCCGCGTCGATGTCTGCGTGCTTCGGCAGCGCCTTGAGTTCGGCTTCCACGCCGAGCAATTCATGGAGCACGAACTGCATGTCGCGCAACGGTGCGGTGTACTGGCCCATCAAAGACTCCTTGGAGGTTTGCAAAGCCGCTACGCCGCCCGTGCACGATCCGGCACGGGACGCCGCGGCGGCGTCAGGTACGGTAAGACTGAATCAACTTGTTGAGTGCGACCATGGCAAGCTCCGCACTGGCGGGCAGCCGCAGGAAACGGGCGTCGTGATGCAAGCCTAGTTCAAGGCTGTACATTTCAAACAGCATCAGGCGCGGATCGCAGTCCGCGCGCAGGTGCCCCTGTTCCTTGGCCTGGTCGATGGCACGCGTGAGCGCGGCGCGCCAGATGGTGACGCTCTTGACGAGCTCGTCACGCACCGGGCTTTCCGCGCGGTCGTCGTACTCCACCGCCCCGCTGATGTAGATGCATCCCGTGGTCACTTCCTGGATGCGCTTTTCCATCCAGCGGCGCACCATGGACTGCAAGCGCGGCAAGCCTCGCGGTTCGTGCAGCGAGGGGTAGAAGACCTCTTGCTCGAAACGGCGGTGATACTCGCGCACCACTTCCACCTGCAGGTCCTCGCGCGAACCGAAATGCGCGAACACGCCGCTTTTGCTCATCTGCATGCGTTCCGCCAACAAGCCGATGGTCAAGCCTTCGAGCCCGTCGCGGGACGACAGCTCCAGCGCGGCATCCAGAATCGCCACGCGCGTCATTTCCCCCTTGCGCATGGGCGCGGGAGACGCGGAAGTGCCGGATTCGAGACGAGCTGACTGGTGTCGCATGATTATTTCTCCGTTCTTCGCTGCGCGATCCTGATCGCGCAGCGTTTGACCCTGACGTAGTGCTTTTTTCGCTGCCTGGCTGCCTGTTATCACCGCCCGGCAGACGCGAATGCACGCAGTCTAAGGCAAAAAAGAACGATCGTTCAGATTATTGTGATGGCGCTCGCCGGCAGCAAGCTTTTAATTAGATCGGGGTTTCTAAACGCAGCGGCCGCGCCTCTTGCGCTGCAACATGCCACGGCGCAGCGAGGCAGCGATATTTCCCGCCCCCGTGCCGCAAAGCAACATGCCCGCGCGGCCCGGCGCATTGTCCCGCGATCAGTAGCGCCCTGTCACGCCCGCGATGATCACGCCGACGCGCAGCACCATATACGCGGCCCAGCTTCCCATGCGGCGCAACGCCGAGCGCCGCGCATGGGTGGCGGCCTTGACCTCGACGCTGCGCGAGGCAATGGCAAGCTCCAGTTCCTGGCGCAGTTCGGCGCAAAACGCGCCGTCGGAGACCACCACGTTGGCCTCGCGCGCCAGCAGCAGGCTGAACGGGTCCAGGTTGCTGGATCCCACCGTGGCCCAGGCATCGTCGATCACAGCCACCTTGGCGTGCAGGAAACTCTCGCCGTATTCGTGGATCTCCACGCCAGCGCCGAGCAAGGTCGCATACAGCGCGTGCGTCGCATAGTGCTGCAGGCGGTACTCGACCATGCCCTGCAGCAGCAGCCGCACGCGCACGCCGCGCTTGCGGCAGGCCAGCAAGGCGCGGCGCATCTTGTGCCCGGGCAGGAAGTACGCATTGGCGATGATGACCTCCCGCCGCGCGCCGCCCAGCGCCTGCAGGTACTGGCGCTCGATGGCGCGGCGGTTGCGCAGGTTGTCGCGCAAGAGCAGCGCGGCGCGCATGCCGCCGGCGAGGTCCTGGCGCGGCAGCGGCAGGTCGGTGATCAGCGGGAACTCGGCCGCCACGCCGGCCAGGCCGACGGTGCGCATTTCGCCGCGCAGCGAAAGCTGCCACCACAGGCGTTCGGCGGTCAGCGCGATCTGGTTGACCAGCGGGCCCCGCACCGCCACGGCGAAGTCATAGCGCGGGCCCAGCCCCGCGCTCTCGAAAGGCCCGTGGTTGTGGTCGTCGATGATATTGATGCCGCCAACGAAGCCGATCTGCTGGTCGATCACCGCCAGCTTCCGGTGCAGCCGGCGCAGGTTGCGCCGCGCCAGGCTGAAGCGGCGCACGGGGCGGAAGATCTTCAGGCACACGCCGCCATCGCGCAAGCGCGCGGCGAGCCCGGCCGGCATGTCGCCGGCGCCGAAGCCATCCACGACCAGGCGCACGATCACGCCACGCCCGGCAGCGCGGATCAGGGCATCGCTCACTGCCGTGCCAACCTCGTCATCGGCATAGATATAGGTTTCCAGCGAAACCGAGAACACAGCCTGGTCGATAGCGGCAATCAGGGCGGGGAAAAACTCCTGGCCGCCACGCAGCAGGCGGACGGCGTTGCCGCCCAAGGGCTTGCCGCGGCGCCACTCGGAACGCAGCGGACCGGCGCGCCGCGGCGCGCGCGGGGGCGCCGGCGCATCGGCATCGTCGCGCGAGGCGGCAATGCCGCAGGGCAGCGCGTACGGCTGGCGTGGGATCGGAATCGGGGACATGGGGCACATTATCAGGCACGCCGATGTCCCGTGCGCGCCAAAGGCGGCGCGCACGGCGCACTGTTCCGGCCTTTCCGGCCGTTCTCTGCTATCGTCGGCGCTTTATCCCCTCACCGCCCCGACATCGTGAAGGTTTTCGGCATCTCCGGTTCGTCCGGCAGCGGCAAGACCACGCTGCTGGATCAGTTGATCCCGCGTTTCGTCGCAGCCGGGCTGCGCGTGGCCGGCGTCAAGCACACCCACCACGGCTTCGACCCCGACACCCCTGGCAAGGATTCCTGGCGCATGCGCCAGGCCGGATGCGCCAATGTCGTGCTGGTGGGCGCGCGCCACCTGACGCTGATGCGCCACTACCCCGAGTCCGAAGCCTCGCCCGAACTGGCCGACGCGCTTGCCGTGCTGCCAGCCGGCACCGACCTGGTGCTGGTGGAAGGCTACAAGCACAGCGATTTCCCCAAGCTGGAAGTGTTCCGGCCGGACCTTGGCAGGCCGTCGCTATGGCCGCAGGTGCGGAGCATTGTGGCCATAGCCAGCGACAAACCGGAGGCGGTGGCCATGCTCACCGCCCTGCCCGTGCTGGACCTGTCCGACCTCGATGCCATCTGCCAACTGATCCAGGATGGCGCGCTCGAACTCACGCCAGCCCTGGCCGCCACCCTGGCGCAGCCTCACCAGACGCGATAGACGTGGCCGCTGCGCGGCCCCTCGATGCTGCGCTGGTAGGCCAATGCGACACGCGCCGCCGGCACCGCCTCGAAACCGGGGAAGACATCGCCATAGGCGGACCATGACTCCTGCACCACGGTCGGGCTGACCACGTTGATGCGCAGGCCACGCTCCAGTTCAGGCGCCGCGCTGCGCACGAACCCTTCCAGCGCGGCATTGACGCTGCCGGCATTGGCGCCCATGCGGATCGGCTCGCTGCCGACGATCCCGCTGGTGAGCGTGATCGAGCCGCCATCGTTCAGGAAGTGCTGGCCAACCAGCGCCAGGCGCACCTGCCCGAGCAACTTGTCTTGCAGCCCGATCGCGAAATCCTCGGCGCGCATCTGCGCGAGCGGGCCAAAAAACAGGCTCCCGGTGGTGGCGACGATGGCATCCACCCGGCCGGTCGATTCGAACAAGGCCTGCACCGACCCGGGCTGCGTCAGGTCGACCCGATGATCGCCACCCGACTTGCCGACGCGCACCACTTCATGGCGCGCCGACAGGTTCTGGACCACCGCCTGGCCAAGGGTGCCGCTGGCCCCGATCACGATAATTTTCATCCCACTCTCCGTTCGTCCATTAGGCCAATGGTGCGGGGGATTCCTTCCCTCCGCTTCAAAAACCGATTATGAAAGTGGGCCAGGCACGGATAAATGGGATACGATTTTGCGGATACCTAACTTTTAATTAGTAATCCGTGGACAAGCTACGCAGCATGGAAGTCTTCGCCGCCGCCGCCGAAGCCGGCAGCTTCAGTGCCTGCGCCGATGCGCTGGGCCTGTCGGCGGTGATGGTGGGCAAGCATGTGGGCCAGCTCGAACGCCATCTGGGCGTGCGCCTGCTGCAACGCAGCACGCGGCGCCAGAGCCTGACCGAAGCCGGGCGCCTGTTCCTGGAGGAATGCCGGCTGATACTGGAGCGTGTGCGCAACGCGGAAACCGTTGCGGAACGCCTGCACAGCCAGCCGCGCGGGCGCTTGCGCGTCACCGCCCCGGTGACGCTGGGAGAGACGGCGGTCGCCGAGGCAGTATCGGCGTTCCTCCTGAACTATCCGGAAGTCACGGTGGAACTGGTGCTTGACGACGCCTTTACCGACCTGATTGCCGACGGTTTCGATGCTGCTGTCCGCATCGGCGCGCTGGCCAGTTCGGACCACCTGGTCGCGCGCCCCTTGCGGCCCTACCGCATGGCGATCTGCGCGGCGCCGGCCTACCTGGCGCAGGCGGGCCATCCCCGTTCCCTGTCAGACCTGGCCGGACATCGCTGCCTGAACCACCTGTTGTGGCCACAAGGCATGGGCTGGCCGGCATTCGAGGGCGGTCCCGGGCGGATGGCGGCGGCGCCGCTCGCTGCCAATAACGGCCAGGCGTTGCGGCGCGCCGCGCTGTCCGGCTGCGGCATCGTCATGCAGCCTGAAGTACTGCTGGCGGCCGACATCGCCGCAGGCCTGCTGGTACCGCTTCTGGAAGACGCCACGCCAGCGCCGAGGCCTGTGCACCTGCTTTATCCGCGCGACCCGCGGCCTTTGCCCAAGCAGGCGCGCTTCATCGAAATCATGCTGGAAAAAATGGGGGCCTGAAGACAACCCGCGCGCCGGCGCGGGGCTTCACGAAGAGATGCCGGCCTTGGCCTTGTGGGCAACCGGCCGCTCCGGGACGGAAATGCGGGCAAGCTCGGCCATCAACGGCACGTGGTCAGAGCGCTGGGCCCATTCGCGGCCGGTCAGCGCGCTGGCGTGCTCGATCTCGAATCCGCGCACATAGATGCGGTCGAGTTGCCACCAAGGCATGTGGCTGGGAAAAGTGTGCAGCCGTGCACCGCCCGCATGGGAAACTTCCGTCGCCCCCAGCGTGGTGCAGATCAGGTTGTCGAGGCGGTGGTTCCAGTCGTTGAAATCGCCGGCGATCACCAGCGGCGCTTCGGCCGGCACCACGTCGCACACGCGCTTGACCAGCGCCTCCGCCTGGCGCGCGCGGCTGCGGGCGAACAGCCCGAAATGCACGCAGATCAGATGGGCCTCGACGCCGTTCATATCCGCCACCGCATGCAGCAGGCCGCGCTGCTCGAAGCGATGGTCGGAGATGTCGAGGTTTTCCGACATCAGGATCGGATGGCGCGACAGGATGGCATTGCCGTGGTGCCCGTGGTCGTACACCGCATTGCGCCCATACACCGAGTGCGGGTAGGCATCGGTGGCCAGGTAGTTGAGCTGCGTATAGTCCGGGTCGAACAAGGCGGCCGCCACCAGGCGGTCATTGCGGTCCTGCACTTCCTGCAGGAAGACGATGTCGGCATTGACCACATGCAGGCCGTCGCGCACGTTATGGATGCGCGACTTGCCCTTGATGCCGGTCACGCCCTTGTGAATGTTGTAGGTAACGACGCGCAGTCTCATGAGGCCGCTCCACAGGCCGCGCGCTGTCCCTGCACGCGCCAGCCCAGTTGCAGCACCGCCTCCGCATTGCTGCTCGAGAAGCAGAGCGCGGCGGCCTCGCGCCACGGCAGCCACTGATATTGCAGGTGCTCGCGTGGTGCCAGCGTCACCGGCACCGGCTGCGCCACGCGCAGGCCGAACCAGTGCTCGGTGTTGCGCGTCACGCCGGCGGCGTAACGGTGGCGCCACTGGGGATAGATCTCGTAGTCGATGGTGTGCTGCCAGTCGTCCAGTTGATGCTCGGCGGCGATGATGCCGGTTTCCTCCGCCACTTCGCGGGCGGCCGTCACGGCCAGCGGCTCGTCGGGCGCGTCCAGGCTGCCGGTGACGGACTGCCAGTAACCCGGCCGGTCGGCGCGCTCGATCAACAGCACTTGCAGGTCCGGCGTGTGGACCACGACCAGGACGGATTCAGGGATTTTGTAGGACATGGGGATAAGACAAACGGCGTCCCCAAGCTTACCGCAGATGCACCCGGCCGCCATGGGAAACATGGTCGCCGGAACGGTCTCACGGGCTGGATGCATGATGGGAGGGGACGGATCAGGCGCGGCTGGAACCTGGCAACGCTTCCCGTGGCTTCCGGCGCCCGGACGACACTCAAGCAGCGTGGACGCTGGACTGGACCGGCGCCTCGCGCAGCCAGGTCTCGAAGACGCCGGGAGAGTCGCCGTGGCCCCATGCGGCGCGTAGTTGCTGCATCAGCGGCGTGAGCGCCTGGGTGTACTCGCGCGAAGCCGCGTGCGCATGCGCGGCAAGGCGTTCGGCGCATTCCCGCAGTTGCGCCTGCAATTGCAAGCGTTCCTGCGCTATCTCCTTTTCGCGCACGCCGAGCGCGTTGTACTTCTGGATCAGGAAGCGCTGGTAGTCGCCCGCGTCCACGCCCTGGGCCGCTTGCGCGTTGACCTGCTCGAAGCGCATCACGATGCTGCCGGTTTCCTGCTCGATATGGGTGGCCTCCGCCGCCAGCGCCTGTAATCCGTCCTGCAGGCGTAGTGCCTCGCGGCGCTCGTCGCGCAGGTGCGCCGCGTGCTCGTCGAAGGTACGCTGCGCCAGCAGGTAAGCCTGTACCACCGGCTGGGGCGCTACGACAAGCAGCGGATCCGCGCCGCCGGCGCGGCTGCCCTGAACCAGGGCGTCGTCGGCCAGGCGCAGGTTGCCCAGGTCTTCCAGCCAGCGTCCGCGCGCCATGACCGTTCCCACCGTATCCAGCGCCACCCGGCGCAGGGCTTCGGCGCGCTGCATCTCCACCGGTTCCGGCATTGGCACGGCACCGCCGCCGGTCTGCGCCGCATGCGCGATATCCGGCACGCAGGCCGCCACCGTGGTCGCCACGGACTCCGACATGGCCACCGCCGAGCGGCGCACCGCGCGCCGCAATTCGAAACGCGCCAGCAGCATCATCGCCAGCCCGGCGACAAGCCAGGTGACGATGGTCTCGGCATGGGCCAGCAAAAACTGGCGAATCAGTTCTACATCCAGGTGCACGGCAAATTCCTCCCGCGCGGCCGGTGCGCCTTCGAAATGGGCTTGCGGCTTGGCGCTATAAAGGGAGAAGACTGGACAGGAGGGGGCTTCGTTCCGCGATGTAACAATTGGAAACCAGGCACGGGGTGCCGAATGGCCGGCGCGCGCGGAAGAGGATCACCAGACCCCACAGGAGCAGCCGCGCGTCAGGCGTGCGCCGCCTTCATGTCGGCGATGAAGGCGTCCAGCAAATCGCTCCCGTGCGGCTTGCGGCGCACCACCATGTCGAACGGTACCTCATAGCGCATCGCGTCCGGCGCGAGCGGGGCCAACTGGCCCTGCAGCACGTAGGGGGCCGCGAAATGTGCCGGCAAATAGCCCAGGTGCCGGCCGGACAGCACCAGCATCGCCACTGCCTCCATGTTGTCCGCCATCGCCGTCACCAGCCGGTCTGCCGGCGAGCCCGCGGCCTCCGGCAGCGGATAGCTGCGCCAGGCCCACGCATGGCCGAGCGTGACCGCCGGGTCGATGCGCCCGGCCTCGGCAAAAAGCGGATGGCCGCGTCCGGCATAGGCAAGCTGGGTCTCGTGAAAGATGGTGGTGTAGTCCAGCGCGGGCACGCGATGCCAGAAGTAGCCGATACCCATGTGGATCTTGCCGTCCAGCAGCAATCCTTCCAGTTCCCCCGGCGAACGCACCGACACCGAGAAGTGCACGGATTCGTCGCGTTGGCGGAAGCACTCGATTGCCTGGCTGATGCGCGCATTGGCGCTCACCGGCGTATGCCCGATCAAGCCCAGGTTGAGCGTGCCCACCAGCGTGCGCCCCACCTTGCGCGCTTCTGCGCCAAAGACATCCAGCGCCGTCAGCAGCTTGCGCCCGGATTCGACGAATTGCCGGCCGCGCGGAGTCAGCCGGAAACCGCTGCGCCCGCGTTCACACAGCCGGTAGCCCAGCCGTGTTTCCAGCGTTGAAAGCTGCGTGCTGATGGTGGACTGGCTGACGTTGAGCGTCGCCTGCGCGGGTGTGATGCCGTTGGCGTCCACTACCGCCAGGAAAACGCGGATCAGGCGCAGGTCAAGATCGGAGGGTTGTCCCAGCATGGTTGGTACATCGATCCGGATCAATGTTTGGTTCAGAAGTTTCGCATTCTACGCGTCAAAACAATCAGCAAGAATTCAGATCCCTCCACCATGACATGCCACCGGGCGCGGCATGATGAATCGATCGCCATGAATGCAAAGCTGCTACGCAACCCGGCCGGCGCTGCCGAACCCTTCCAGCCGATGTCCGGCAACGCCATGCCGCGCTTTGGCGGCATCGCCACCATGATGCGGCTGCCCGCCGCCGGCAGCACCGCCGGGCTGGATGCCTGCTTTGTCGGCGTGCCGTTCGACCTGGGCACGTCCAACCGCAACGGCGCGCGGCTGGGGCCCCGCCAGATCCGGGCCGAATCCGTGCTGCTGCGCCCCTACAACATGGCCACGCGCGCCGCCCCGTTCGATTCGCTGCGCGTGGCCGATATCGGCGACGTGGCGACCAATCCATACAACCTGCACGATTCCATCGCGCGCATCGAGGCGGCGTACCGCGACATCATCGCCACGGGGTGCCGCCCGGTCGGGCTGGGCGGCGACCACACCGTCACGCTGCCGATCCTGCGCGCCATGCACGCCAGGTATGGCCGCGTCGGACTGATCCATGTCGATGCGCATGCCGATGTGAACGACACCATGTTCGGCGAGAAGATCGCGCACGGCACGCCGTTCCGCCGCGCGGTGGAGGAAGGGCTGCTCGATTGCGGCCGTGTGGTGCAGATCGGCCTGCGCGGCACCGGCTATGCCGCCGAGGATTTCGACTGGTGCCGCCAGCAGGGATTTCAGGTGGTTACTGCCGAAGCATGCTGGCACCGCTCGCTGGCACCGCTGATGGAGGAAGTCGGCGCGCGCCTGCGGGGCGGCCCGGTCTACATCACTTTCGATATCGACGGCATCGACCCTGCCTACGCTCCCGGCACCGGCACGCCGGAGATTGGCGGACTGACGGTGCCACAGGCGTTGGAGATCGTGCGTGGCGCGCGCGGGCTGGATATCGTCGGCGCCGACCTGGTCGAGGTATCGCCGCCCTATGACCCGTTTGGCACCACGGCGCTGCTCGGGGCCAATCTGGCGTTCGAACTGCTGTGCGTGGTGCCCGGCGTCGAATACCGCGACGCCTGATGCCTTCGCCAAAGCCATAAACAGGAGACCCACCATGCAGACCAAGCAGCCTGCCCCCCAACCGCGCCGCGCGGCCCTGGCATCGTTCGTCGGCACCACCATCGAGTGGTACGATTTCTACAGTTACGCCACGGCCGCGGCGCTGGTTTTCGGACCGCTGTTCTTTCCCGGCGAGAGCCGCCTGCTGAGCCTGCTGGCCTCGTTCGGCTCGTTCGCCATCGGCTTTCTGGCGCGGCCCGTTGGTGGCGTTCTGTTCGGGCGCATCGGCGATCGCCTTGGGCGCAAGCGCGCGCTCATGGGCACGCTGTCCTTGATGGCCATCGCCACGGTACTGATCGGCTGCCTGCCGACCTATGCGCAGGCCGGATGGATCGCGCCCGTGGCGCTGGTGGCGTTGCGCGTACTGCAGGGCATCGCGGTCGGCGGCGAGTGGGGCGGCGCGGTGTTGCTGGCAGGCGAGCACGCGCCGGCCGGCCGGCGCACCTTCTTCGCCTCGTTCGCGCAACTTGGCAGCGCGGGCGGGCTGATCCTGTCGATGCTGGCCTTCAGCGCCATCAGCCGGCTCGATCACGACGCCCTCATGCAATGGGGCTGGCGCCTGCCCTTCCTGGCCAGCGCGGTGCTGCTGGCGGTTGGCTTCGCGATCCGGCTGTCGGTCAACGAATCGCCGGAATTCGAGGCGATGCAGGCCACCGGCGACGTGGCCAGCCAGCCGCTGGCCGAAGCGCTACGCGCGTGGCCGCTGATCGTGCTGGCGATCGGCGCCAACGTGTACGGCATCGCCGGGGTCTACTTCAGCAACATCTTCATGATCTCTTATGCCACGCAGTACCTTGCGCTGGACCGGGAGATGATTCTCGACTGCATGTTCTGGGTGGCGGTGCTGCAGTTCTTCGTGCAACTGGGCGCGGCGCATCTGGCCGACCGCTTCGGCACCCGGCGCGTGCTGGCCGTCGTTGCGGCATGCGCCATCGCCGTGCCGTTCGTCATGCTGCCCCTGGTTCGCACTGGCCAGCCGCACACGGTGTTCCTGGGCATCGCCATCGCCACGTTGTGTGAATCGGGCTACTACGCCGTCATTGCCGGCTTTGTCACCGGCATGTTCGCCGCGCGCATCCGCTACACCGCCATCTCGCTGTCGTACCAGGTGTGCGGCGCCTTCGCCGGCGGCCTGACTCCGCTGCTGGCGACACTGCTGGCGGACAGGTTCTTTCCGCAGTGGTGGCCGATGGCGGTCTTCTATGCGGGATTTGCGGCACTATCGCTGATTTGCGTGATGCTGGCAGGGCGAGCGCGAGAGGCCAGCTTGCCCGCGACCGCGACGAGCATCTGATACGCCCGGAAAAACAAGAAGGGCCGCGCTTGCGCGCGGCCCTTCCTCAGGCAGTCGAAACCCCGGCTCAGGCCGTCTTCGGCTCCGCGGCACGCAAGCGGATATGCAGCTCGCGCAGCTGCTTCTCGTCGACCGCGCTCGGCGCTTGCGTCAGCAAGTCTTGGGCGCGCTGGGTCTTGGGGAAGGCGATCACGTCGCGGATCGAATCGGCGCCGGCCATCATGGTGACGATGCGGTCCAGGCCGAAGGCCAGGCCGCCGTGCGGGGGCGCGCCGTATTGCAGCGCGTCCAGCAGGTAGCCGAACTTGGCGCGTGCTTCTTCCTCGCCGATCTTCAGGGCGCGGAACACCTTGCTCTGCACGTCCTCGCGGAAGATCCGCACCGAGCCACCGCCCATTTCCCAGCCGTTCAGGACCATGTCATAGGCCTTGGCGATGCATTTGCCCGGATCGGTTTCCAGGTATTGCAGGTGCTCGTCCTTGGGGCTGGTGAACGGGTGGTGCATGGCGACCCAGCGGGCGTCTTCCTCGTCGTACTCGAACATCGGGAAGTCGATCACCCACAGCGGCTTCCACACGTCCTCGAACAGGCCGTGGGTCTTGCCGAACTCGGAGTGGCCGATCTTCAGGCGCAGGCCGCCGATGGCGTCGTTGACGACCTTGGCCTTGTCGGCGCCGAAGAAGATGATGTCGCCATCCTTGGCGCCGGTGCGCTTCAGGATCTCGGCGATGGCCGCGTCATGCAGGTTCTTGACGATCGGCGATTGCAGGCCGTCGCGGCCCTTGGCCACTTCGTTGACCTTGATCCAGGCCAGGCCCTTGGCGCCGTAGATGGCGACGAACTGGGTGTAAGCATCGATCTCGCTGCGCGAGATGGCGGCGCCGCCCGGCACGCACAGGCCGACCACGCGGCCGTTCTCGCTGTTGGCGGGGCCGGAGAACACCTTGAAATCGACGTCCTTCATGGCGTCGGTCAGTTCGGTGAATTCGAGCTTGACGCGCAGGTCAGGCTTGTCCGAACCGAAACGGGCCATGGCCTCGCGGAATTCCATCACCGGGAAGCTGGCGTCCAGGTCGACGTCGATGGCGTTCTTGAACACCGTGCGCATCATGTCCTCGAACAGGTCGCGGATCTCCTGCTCGTTCAGGAACGAGGTCTCGCAGTCGATCTGCGTGAACTCGGGCTGGCGGTCGGCACGCAGGTCCTCGTCGCGGAAGCACTTGGTGATCTGGTAGTAGCGGTCGAAGCCCGACACCATCAGCATCTGCTTGAAGATCTGCGGCGACTGCGGCAGCGCGAAGAAGTGGCCCGGGTTGGTCCGCGAGGGCACCAGGTAGTCGCGCGCGCCTTCGGGCGTGCTCTTGCCCAGCATCGGCGTCTCGATGTCGATAAAGCCTTGCGCGTCCAGGTACTTGCGCACTTCCATGGCCACCTTGTAGCGCAGGCGCAGGTTGTACTGCATCTGCGGGCGGCGCAGGTCGAGCACGCGGTGGGTCAGGCGGGTGGTCTCGGACAGGTTGTCGTCGTCGAGCTGGAACGGGGGCGTGACCGACGGGTTGAGCACGGTCAGCTCATGGCACAGCACCTCAATCTTGCCGGAGGTCAGGTTGGCGTTCTCGGTGCCTTCCGGACGTGCACGGACCTTGCCGGTGACGCGGATGCAGAACTCGTTGCGAATCTCTTCGGCGGCCTTGAACATCTCTGGGCGATCGGGATCGCATACCACCTGCACAAGGCCTTCGCGGTCGCGCAGGTCAATGAAGATCACGCCGCCGTGATCGCGGCGGCGCTGCACCCAGCCGGTCAGGGCCACTTCCTGGCCCGTCAGTTGTTCGGTCACGAGACCGCAGTAGTGAGTACGCATGGACATAGGAGAATTCCAGGAATAACGCGGCCGCCGATGCGGCCGGCGATCAATTTGAATGCGAAGAGTCGGCGGACTCGGCGAGGGCTTCGGCATCCGCCTCGCCAGCGCGCACCGGGCCGCTCTTGCGCGGCAGCTCGGTCGGCGCCACCACGCCCATCGAGACGATGTACTTCAGCGCGGCGTCGACGGTCATGTCGAGTTCGATGGTATCGGCCTTGGGCATCATCAGGAAGAAGCCCGAGGTCGGATTGGGCGTGGTCGGCACGTAGACGCTGACATATTCGCCCTGCAGGTGATTCTGCACATCGCCGCCGGGCCGCCCGGTCAGGAAGGCGATGGTCCACGAGCCTTCACGCGGATACTGCACCAGCAAGGCCTTGCGAAAGGCATTGCCGGACGAGGACAGCAGCGTGTCGGATACCTGCTTGACGCTGGTGTAGATCGGCCCCACCACCGGGATATGGCGCAACAGCGCTTCCCACCAGCGCACCAGCCGCTGGCCGATGAAGTTGTGGGCCAGCAGCCCCACCAGCAGGATGAACACGACCGTCAGGATCGCGCCCAGGCCCAGGATGCGCCGGCCGAACAGCTTGTCGGGCTGCCAGGCTTCCGGCAGCAGCGCCAGGCTCTGGTCCATGGTGCCGATGACGAGATTCAGCACCCAGAGCGTGATGCCCAGCGGCACCAGCACCAGCAGCCCGGTCAGGAACCAGGTCTTGAGGGCGGACGTTTTCTTCGCTGCCACGGCGCGTTCTGCCTTCAATGGCAAGCGCAGGCGCTGCCGCAACCGCCGGCGGCGCTTGCGGTGGCCGTGCTGGCGGAGCCGGACGCGTCGCCGGAGGAAGGCGCAGCCGCGGCAGCGCTGCCGCTATCGGCCGCGCCGGCGGCGGCGGCCGGGGCAGCACCGGCGGGAGCCGCGGCGGTGCCGCCGCTGCCGCCACGGAAGTCGGTGACGTACCAGCCCGAACCCTTGAGCTGGAAGCCCGCGGCGGTCAGTTGTTTCTTGAACGTGCCCGTTGCGCCGCAGGATGTGCAGTCAGTGAGCGGCGCATCGCTCATTTTCTGCAGCACATCGCGCCCGTGGCCGCAGGCGTCGCAACGATAGGCATAGATCGGCATAAGTGGCACTCCGCGAGGATTCTGGAACGGAAAATGGGGGGACCGCGCAGTCGCGCCGACGGGGAAGTTGCCGCTCCCGTGCGCCACCTTGCGGTGCAAAGCCTTGAATTATAAACCGTTCTGAGAACAGCGGGCCGGCTGAAAAAGGGCCAGAAATGCCGCCAGAGGCACGCGCACCACGCGCGGCGCCGCATCGGTCAGGCCAGATGCACTTCCTCGACGCGCGGATGGTCGCCGATCCACTGCGGCAGCAGCGAACCGAAGACCATGCCGCCGATGGAGAACAGCAAACCGACCATCTGCGGCGGCACCGCCGCGTCGGCGAAGGCGATCTCGCAGCACAGCCAGGAAGTCAGGCCCAGGAGGATGGCGGCCAGCCCGCCCTGGCGGGTGGCCGGTTTCCAGAACATGCCGAAGGCCAGTGGCACGAACGACGATACCAATGTGACTTTGTAGGCATTCTCCACCATATGGAAGATGGAAAGATGCGAGTTCAGCGCGAACAGCGTCACCAGCACCGCGAACACCAGCACCACCGCCTGCATCACGCGCAGGAAACGGCGGTCGTCGAGATGGCGGAAATACGGCCGCAGGATGTTCTCGGCGAAGGTAACGGACGGCGCCAGCAGCGTCGCCGAAGCGCAGCTCTTGATGGCGGACAACAGCGCGCCGAAGAACATCACCTGGGCGAACATGGGCGCGTGCGTCAGGATCAGCTTGGGCAGGATCAGTTGCGAATCGGTGTTGATGTACTTCTGCACCATCTCCGGATCGATCATGGTGGCCGAATAGGCCAGGAACATCGGGATAAAGGCAAAGCAGAAATACAGCACGCCGCCCAGCACCGAGGCGCGTCCGGCAATCTTCTCGGTGCGCGACGAGGTCACGCGCTGGAACACGTCCTGCTGCGGGATCGACCCCAGCATCATGGTGAACAGCGCCGCCGCGAAACCGATGATCTGTATCAGGTCCAGCGAGGGCAGGAACTCGAACTTGCCGGCCGCCGCCGCGTGCGACACCACCGCCGCCACGCCGCCGGCCTGGCCGCTGACCTCGTAGCCGATATACAACATGCCGATCACGATGATGATCATCTGGAGGAAGTCGGTCACCGCCACCGCCCACATGCCGCCAAACAGCGTGTAGACCAGCACGCTGGCGGCGCCGATCATCATGCCGGTTTCCTGCGACAGGGTGCCGTCCGAGACGGTGAAGAACACCAGGCCAAGCGCCTTGATCTGCGCGGCGACCCAGCCCAGGTAGGACATCACGATGCACAGCGTGGTCAGCACCTCGGCCAGCCGCCCGTAGCGGTTGTGGTAGTAATCGCCAATGGTGAGCAGGTTCATCCGGTATAGCGGACGCGCGAAGAACAAGCCGACCAGGATCAGGCAGAGCGAAGAACCGAAGGGATCGGACACCACCCCGGACAGGCCTTCCTTGAGAAAGACCGCGGGGATGCCCAGCACCGTCTCCGAGCCGAACCACGTGGCGAACACGGTGGCGGTGACGATATAGAACGGCAGGCTGCGGCCGGCCACCGCGAAGTCGGTGGCGTTGCGTACGCGCAGCGCGGCCCACAGGCCGATGCCGACAGAGATTACCCAGTAGATGATGACGAACCAGATCAGCATGCTGCTGCCTATCCCAAAAATGCCCTTGCGGCGAAAAACCGGTTGCCGGTGAGCGGGATGCGTTCCCCTGCCCTGCCCGGAGTCCAATTCATCGGTCGGGGCCGCATGGGTGGCTGATCTAGCCTGCGGTCGTAGCCGAATCAAAACGCGGATTATAGCGATGCAGACCGTGCCGGGCGAAGAAAAATCCCCGCCATGCGGAAATTGCCGGCATCAATGCAGCGCACGCGCCACAGGTGACAAGACCGCCTCCCGCCTCCGGTCGGGACCATCGGCCGCGGCGCCCCGCCATGGTGCGGAAGGGGCCGGATAACGGGCGGTTACACGGATTACAAAGCTTGCGTCAGCGCGTCTCGCCCGCCGCGCATTAGAGCGGAACGGCAGCAGAAATCGGGCAACCAGCCCACGAGCCGCGCTGCCGCCCACGTCCCCGAAAGGAAAAGGAGAACACCATGCCGAACCGCCAAACCCTGATGCTCAAGACCCTGATGATTGCCGCCGGCCTGCTCGGCGCCGGTCTGGCCAGCGCCCAGACCGCGGCGGTCGCGCAGGATGTGCAGCGCAACGTCAACCAGGAGCAGCGTATCGAGAATGGCCTGCAATCCGGCAGCCTGAGCACGCGCGAGGCGGCCAGCCTGCAAAAGCAGACCGCGCGGGTCGATCGCATGGAAGCGCATGCCCTTGCCAACGGCTCAGTCTCGCCGCGCGAGCAGGCGTCGATCCAGCGTGCCGAGAACAATGTGAGCCGCGATATCTCGCGCGACACGCATAACGGCATCAGCGGCAACCCCGCCAGCCTGTCATCGCAGCGCATGCAGGCCGAGGTGCAACGCAATATCAATCAGGAGCAACGCATCCAGAACGGCGTGGCCAACGGCTCGCTGACCAACCGCGAAGCCGGCAAGCTCGAACGCGGCCAGGCCCACGTCGACCGGCGCGAAGCGCGTGCCGGCGCCAATGGCCACGTGGGCGCGGCCGAACAACGCGGCATCCAGCGCGCCGAAAACCGCGACAGCCGGGCGATCTACCACGACAAGCACAACGGCCGCGTGCGCGGCTAAGGGGAAAAACCGGCGCCTAGGCCCGGCGGCGCCAGACCTGCCAATGCTCGCGGCCGGCGAACACCGGCGGCGAGCCGGTGGCGGCACGCGCCTCCACCAGCTCGAATGCCGGCGCAAGCAGCGCGCGCAGTTCCGCCTCGGGCATCGCGAAGGGCGGCCCGCCGCGCGTTTCATCCAGGAAGAAGTAGCCGGCCAGCAGGCCGCCTGGCGGCAGCAACTCCGCCACGCGCCGGCCATAGGCAGCCCGCATGGCTGGCGGCAAGGCGCACAGGAAGGCACGTTCGTAGATGAGCTGGCAGGCCGGCTTGGGCGTGAACGCAAAGAAATCCGCCTCGTGCACGATAGCCCCGGCAGGCCCCAGCGCGCGCCGCGCGCTCGCCACTGCCTCCGGCGAGAAATCGATGGCGGCCACCGGCCACCCTCGCGCATGGAGCCAGCCGGCTTCCCAGCCATTGCCACAGCCAGGGACCAGCGTCGGGCACGGCGCCATCGCGCTGGCGAAGGCCTCGAAATCGGCCGGCACGCCGCCCAGGTCCCATGGCATGAACCCTTTCTCGAAGCGCTCGTCCCAGAAGGCCGGATCGGCCGCGTTGCGGGTGGCGAAGGCTGGCGTAGCGCCGGGCTTGCCGGCGGTGTTATCGGATTTGGTCAAGCGCGCCTCGACTGTCTCTATATTCAATTGCCTTTGTTCATGCTAGCTGTGCCGCTGCAGGCGCTACCAATAGCCAACCCAGGCCAGCAATTCGGTCAGCACCACGCCAGCGACAAAGCCTCCCACCAACAGCAACGCCGTGCCGACCAGGCGGTTGGTGCGGCGCTGCTCTGTGATCAGGGCGGTCAGCAGCCGCTCTTGCTGGCTGTTGTCGACCAGCGCGCGGCGCTCCAGGAACTGATGCGCCAGGCGCGGGAAGTCGGGCAGCATCTTGGCCCATTGCGGCGCCTCCACCTGGATCCGCTCCCAGGCGCCCTTCCAGCCCACCTGCTCGTGCATCCACTTCTCGAGAAAGGGCTTGGCGGTCTTCCACAGGTCCAGGTCGGGATCCAACTGGCGGCCCAGCCCTTCGATGTTCAGCAAGGTCTTCTGCAACAGCACCAGCTGCGGCTGGATCTCGACATTGAAGCGGCGCGAGGTCTGGAACAGGCGCATCAGCACCATGCCCAGCGAGATCTCCTTGAGCGGCTTGTCGAAATAGGGCTCGCAGCAAGCGCGCACTGCGCTTTCCAGCTCCTCCACCCGCGTGTTCGGCGGCACCCAGCCCGATTCCACGTGCAGCAGGGCCACGCGATGGTAGTCGCGCCGGAAGAAGGCGATGAAATTCTGCGCCAGGTAATTCTTGTCGAACTCGGAAAGCGCGCCGACGATGCCGAAGTCCAGCGCGATATAGCGGCCGAAACTCTGCGGCGCCACCGACACCAGGATGTTGCCAGGGTGCATGTCGGCATGGAAGAAGCCGTCGCGGAACACCTGGGTGAAGAAGATCTCCACCCCCTCCTCGGCCAGCAGGTGCATGTCGACGCCGGCCGCCTTGAGCGATTCGGTGCGCGAGATGGGGATGCCGTGCATGCGCTCCATCACGAACACCTCGCTGCTGCAGAAGTCCCAGAACACCTCGGGCACGAGCAGCAGCTTGGTATCGGCGAAATTGCGGCGCAGCTGGCTGGCATTGGCCGCCTCGATCATCAGGTCGAGTTCGTCGTGCAGGTATTTGTCGAACTCGGCAACCACCTCGCGTGGCTTGAGGCGCTTGCCGTCGGCCCAGAAACGCTCCAGCCAGGCCGCGAGGTCGCGCATCAACGCCAGGTCGCTGTCGATGACCGGAAGCATGCCGGGGCGCAGGACTTTCACCGCCACTTCGCGCCCCTCGCTGGGACCGCCCTTCAAGGTGGCGAAATGCACCTGGGCGATCGAGGCGCTGGCCACCGGCTTGTGGTCGAAGCTCTCGAACAGCATGGACAGCGGCCGGCCCAGCGAGCGCTCGATGATCTTGACCGCCACCACCGAATCGAATGGCGGCACCTGGTCCTGCAGCTTGGCAAGCTCGTCGGCAATGTCCGCCGGCATCAGGTCGCGCCGGGTGGAAAGCACCTGGCCGAACTTGACGAAAATCGGGCCCAGGCGTGTGAGCGCCAGCCGCAGCCGCTCGCCGCGCGGCATGTCGAGCTTGCGGCCGATGGTGATGACGCGCACCAGGAAGCGGATGCGGCGGCTCTTGAAACCCGACAGTACGAGCTCGTCGAGGCCGTAGTAGAGGATGACGAAAACGATCTTGCAAAGGCGCAGGAAGCGGGTCATGCAGGTTCTTCAGTATTGGGGGCGGTGCGGATTGGCCAGTGTCGGCTGGCGGATGATCAGTTGCAATCGGCGATCAGCGGTGAGCGGAAGGCAGCGTGCCGGAACCGCCTGCCGAGCCCCGCCCGGACCGGCTGCGCTGCTCGAGCTTCTCCAGCCGCTTTTCCAGCCGGGCCAGATCGTCGCGCAGCGCGCTCACGCCGGCGCCGAACTCGTCCAGCGCGACGTGCCGCACCAGGGTTGGCTGCTCGTCGAGCAGGTATTCGGTCACATTGTCCACCAGCGTGCGGCCCAGCCGCGTGACTTGCGCATGGACTTGCTGCGCGCCGTCCACCATCCGTTGCGCCACGCTGTCGCTGACCGGGCCGCCCAGCAGGCCGCGCAACGCGCGCGACAGGTCCTCGGCCGCGTCCCAGCGCAGGCTGCGCGCCAGCGCGGATACCGCGTTGGCCAACTCGGCATCGCCCTCGATGCGCACGTGCTTCATCGCGGCTGCCTGGCCGCCGCCCGCCACGTCCGACGCCACCAGCGGCCATTGCTGCAAGGGCACGGTTAGCGTGACTGCCGGGATCTCATCGGCTTGCGCCAGTTCCGTCAGGCCCTGCGCCGTCACCTTCAATGCGAGCGTGAACGCGGCGGCGTCGAAGCGGATGACGCGGCCCGCGAAGGGCTGGAGCATGGAGGTGGCCCAGGGTTCCTGTTCCAGGAGGTGGTTCAGGGCGGTGATGGGCGGCGTGGCCAGAGGGGTTGGGAGGGTGGTCATGGTTGGGTGGGGGTTGGGGGCGGGCCTTTCAGGAGGTGTTGGTGGTTGATCGGGTCTAGTGTCAAAGTCAACTGCTTAACTGCTTAACTGCTTAACTGCAAAGTCAAAGGCGGTTTCACCCCCCTGCGGGGGGCGACCTACTTTCTTGTCTTGCCAAGAAAGTAGGCAAAGAAGGCGCGCCGGATGGGGCGACACCCCCTCGGGATCCGACGAAAAGAGCGGCCGGGACCCAAACTCGCATCGCCTTAAGGCGATACTCAA
>NZ_JBFTOX010000078.1:0-36080 GCF_056398185.1 Cupriavidus sp. 05L310 | reverse complement strand
AGATCGAGAAATGATCCTCTATTGGCCGCCGCCCTGCTTGCGCTAAACAGCCAGCGCAAGCAGGGCGGCGGCCGCTCGAACCTCGTCACCTGTCAAGTGTCCTCGGCGCAAAATGCGATTTTATTTGGCGGCTTATCTTGGGTGGATTGCCGCGCTAGTCCCCAGATAAAAATAGCCATGAAATCCATTCTTTTGTTGCTGATCGCCTGTGGCGCTTTACTTAGCGGCTGCGCCGTGCTTCCTTACGGCGACGGCCAAGGCAATGGCTGCCCTCCCGGGCAAGCTAAGAAAGGAAATTGCCGGGTTGACCAGTACGGGAACGAGTCCTTCTGTCCGCCTGGCCAGGCGAAGAAGGGCCGCTGCTGATTTGAGCGAGGCGATCACTTCGGTCTCCTTTGGCTGGACACAATCCGCATGACGATTTGGTGTCAGTCTAGTAGGCCAAACGGATGATATCGGCAGAGATAAGGATTAACCTCGAAGCCGTGTGACGTCAATTCAACGTGTGAGAAAGCCGGTATCGGGGGCGGACCGCAATGCCAAGAAATGGCACGAAAAAATTTCTTATATCTGAGGTAAAGAATTTTTAACTTCACGTAGACTGATGGGGTAGTCCTTGCTGCCACCCGCGTATCGCTTCCCGGCGACGCGGGTTTCTTTTCGGTCAATAGCGCGCGAGAATTTTCTCGATGTTTGGCCTACACTTTCCAACCATGAGTAGCACTTAACCCGGCGTTGCTGCTGGGGCTGTCTTGGCTATGGACATCTACCAACTGCATCTTGTTTCCGCGGGCATTGCCCCCCCGTGGCTTATTGAGGGACACAGAGTCCGCGTTCCTGTCGAAGGCAACCATGTGAACCTGGATGGGAAACAGCTCGAGGTCTATGGTCGTCGTACCGCAAGCGGAAGGGTTCGAACGGGACCGATCGGACTTGCGTCGGGAACCCTGGTCGAAGTCTGGTGCGATATCAATGGATTGTTCATGTGTGCACGGGCGGATGACGTAGACCGGGTCCGTGCTGCCAAAGCAGCGAGAGAAGCGGCAGAACAAGCCGTCCTACGGGCGCGCGAAGAGGACCTTCGCGTTCGAGCGCAGGCGTTTAACGATAGCCTTGCGATTCCCTTCAGGTGGGTGCCAGGTGCAATCGACGTTGAATCTAGTCTTTTGCACGGGACGCAAAGCGACGAAGAACAGCGCTTGGCCAACGATGTTCACATCTTGCTGAAACAGGGCTTTCGCGATGGGCGTCTGATGCGCAGCGCTGGCGATTTTCTTTGCATGCGTTCGCGGCGATTGGACGGTACAAATTTAAAGGTGCGAAAGGCGGAGATGCATGTCGAGGTCTCCTGCAAGGACTGCCTTACAGTTTCGAAGCGGTGGCGCAGCGACTAATCGATGTTACTCGACGAAAGCCGAGTTTTTCACCCTCCGCTGGACATGAGTAAGTCTACCTAGCTTCAGAGTAGGGCAGTAGGCTAAAAATTCCCCTAGATCTTTGCGTCGCCGACACATTCGCATCTGCCGGGACGTTACTGGAAATGGTGGACTTCTCCCCATGGAATTCTCATTTAGTTGGGGGAAATTTGCAGGGAGTTTTCCGCTGGGTCAATTCAAAAGGGGTGGCCACGCGAAAACTTCCACCTCTCAAGTGATTGATTAAAAAGGGTAATTCTGTGCAAACCGCCAGATTTTGCAAGCACGATTACCCCATCGCGTGCGCGAGGGCTTGCGCAGCGTGGCCGGCGGCAACGGCAACCCCGGCGCCGGAGCCATCACCGGAGTAGCGTCCGCGCCTCGCGCCGGTCAGGCCTTCATCATCGCCACCAACACCTCGGCAAACTCCAGCGACAGGCGCGAGAGCGGTTCGGACTGCACGTTGAAGATCTGGACCGAGGCATTGACCTTGGTCCGGATGGGAATCGCCACGATATTGGGCCAGTCCTGCCCGAACACGGTCATGGCATCAACCAGCGCGATGCCGGCGCCCGCCTGCGCCAGCGCGCGCGCCACGTGCGCCTGCTCCACCTCGATCCGCATGTCGATGTCATCGCTATCGCTGCCGAACATCTCCCGCACCAGCAACCCGAACGGCATGTCCGCCCCATAGCCGATCAAGGGCTCGCCCGCGAGCTCTGCGGGACGCACATAGCTGCGCCCGCTCAGCCGGTGCCCCGCGGGAACGAGGGCGACCATCGGGTTCTTCACCAGCAGGCGGGATTCCAGATTGGGGTGCGTCAGCGGCATGTTGGACACGGCCAGCTCGGCCTGGCCGGAGAGCAGGGCGCGCAGCATGTTACCCGGAATCTGCGTGCGCACGACGATGCGCACTGCCGGATGCACGGCGCGGAACGAGGCGATCGCGCGGGGCAGTACCGTCTGTCCGAGGTTGGGGCTGCACGAGATGCGCAGGCTGCCCGTGCGATTGGTGGCCAGGTCCTCGGCGATTTCATTGACGCGCTCGATCCCTTCATACACGGCATTGACCTCGCCGAGCAGGCGGCGCGCTTCCGGCGTCGGGTACAGGCGCCCCTTCACGCGGCGGAACAGTTCCAGGCCCAGGCGCTGCTCGGTGTGCGACATCAGCCGGCTGATGGCGGGCTGCGACACATACAAGAGTTTCGAGGCTGCGCTGATCGATCCGGTGAGCATCACGGCGCGGAACACTTCGATCTGCCGGAGGTTCATTTTCATGATTTCATACCATTAACGTGATGTTAAGTCCTACGGACATATAAGCATATGACAGTAAGGGCACCGCTGCCTACACTTGGTTCTGACAGCGCACTGCAACGCGTGCTGGCCGGCCCGGAACCGCTCATGGTGCATCGTGCACCAATGCAGCGACAGTCGCGCTCGGCGCGGGCACTGCGATGGGGATGCGCAGCCCGATGCGCGCGGCCCTGTTCCATGCCGGTGCATCGATCCAACCTTCACAGCGGGAGACAAGGAAACGACATGAGCGATATCCATCTGACTTACATCAACGGCAAGGACATCGCGAAGCTGGCGATGACCGACCAGGAAATCCTCGACGCGGTCGAGCAGGGGCTGCTGGCGCAGGGCAACAACGAGACCGTGATCGAGCCGCGCGTGCACCTGATCCCGGACCCGGCATTCAACGGTCACTTCAATGTGCTGCGCGGCTACGTGGCGCCGCTCGGGCTGGCCGGTGTGAAGATCGTGGGCGACTACGTGGACAACTACAAGCTCGGCCTGCCGTCGGAGATGGCGATGCTCAACCTGTTCGATCCGCGCACCGGCATGCCCGTGGCGATGATCGATGCCACCTTCATCACGGACGCGCGTACCGGCGCGGTGACCGCGCTCGGCGCCCGGCACCTGGCGCGCCGCAACAGCAAGGTGCTTGGCCATATCGGCGCGCGCGGCACGTCGTACTGGAACGTGCGCCTGCTCGACAGCATCTTCGACTTCGACGAGATCCGCGTGCATTCGCGGCGCCCTGAGAGCCGCGATGCATTCGCCGCCAGGCTGGAGAAGGATCTCGGCAAGAAGATCATCGTCACCCAGGACTGGGAATCGTGCGTGCGCGGTGCCGACATCGTGGTGGAGGCGTCGCGGCTGGAGAAGCCCACGCCACTGCTAAAGACCGAATGGATCAAGCCGGGCGCGTTCGTCGTGCCGTACGGGACCATGAGCGCCGTCGAGTTGTCGCTGACCGACATCATGAACAAGCTGGTGGTGGATGACTGGACCCAATGCAAAGGCGGCATGTTCGGCTCGCTGCGCGCGCATGTGGAAGCGGGCAAGTTGTCAGAGCAGACGCTCCATGCCGAGCTTGGCGAAATCGTCGCCGGCCGCAAGCCGGGACGGCAGAGCGACGACGAGACCAACCTGTTCTGGCATCGCGGCCTGTCGCTCAGCGATATTGCGCTGGGGCACGCCATCATGAAGAAGGCCGAGCGCATGGGCATTGGCCAGCGGCTCGTCTACGCATGATTGCCAACGCGCGCATGTATGCGGTAGCCGCGCCCGTGGCACAGGCGTGGCGGGACCTGTTCGCGTACGTGGGCGAGCGAGCCGGCGTGGCATGGACATATATCGAGCATGCCGCGCCGGCGCCGGTCAGCGAGCTGTGGGCGCGGCCGGACTGCGGCTGCGTGTTCATGTGCGGCTTCCCGTATGTCAGCGCCGGCAGCCGCCATCGGCTGCTGGCCGCGCCGGTGCCGTCGCTGCCGCGCTATGGTGGCAGACCGGTGTACTTCACCGAGTTCATCGTGCGCGACGATGCGGCGTTCGCCACGCTGGAGCAAGCCTTCGGCGGCCGGCTGGCCTGCATGCTGCCGGAGTCGAACTCCGGCTACAACGCGCCGCGCCACTACCTGATGACAGAGGCCGCCGCCGGCACCGGCACGCTGTTCCGGCCGACCCGGGCGCCCACGCCAACGCCGCGCCAGGTGATCGACGCCGTGGTCGGCGGAGAGGCGGCGGTCGGCGTGGTGGACAGCTATGTGCTTGATCTGCTGCGCCTGCACGAGCCCGCGTTGATGGCCAGGGTGCGTAGCGTTGCGGTCACCCCGGCCGCGCCGATCCCGCCGCTGGTGGCCTCGCCGCAGGCCGGTGCCGATACCGTGGCGCGGGTGCGCCCGGTGTTGCTGGACCTGCATCGTGACGCGGCGTGCGCGGGCTGGCTGGCGCAACTCAGGCTGTCGCGCTTCGCGCCCGTCGAAGCCCCGGACTACGCCGTGCTGGCACGCTACGCCAGCGCGGCCGACCAGGCTGGCTTCGAGCTGACCGGCGCTCCGGCCGACACGAGCAAGGAGCACCGCGAATGATGGCGACGAACCCGGCCGGTGCCGACCTGCCGCTGCACGGCCTGAAGGTACTCGATTTCTCGCGTGTGCTGGCGGGCCCGTTCTGCACCGCGATGCTCGCCGACGCGGGCGCCGAGGTCATCAAGGTCGAGCCGTTCGAGGGCGACGACTATCGGCACATGGGCCTGCAGGTCGACGGGCAAAGCGCCAACTTTGCCTTCGTCAACCGGGGCAAGCGCAGCCTGCGGCTGGACCTCAAGCATGCCCATGCGGACGCCGTGACCGAACGTCTCGCGGGCTGGGCCGACGTAGTCATTGAAAACTTCAAGCCGGGCGTGGCCGACCGGCTCGGCATCGGCTATGCGCGCCTGGCGGCGATCAACCCGGCACTGGTCTATTGCAGCATCTCCGGCTTCGGCCAGGCCGGCCCGTGGTCGGACCGGCCAGCCTACGACACCATCATCCAGGCGCTCAGTGGCCTGATGGATGTCACTGGCGCGCCGGAAGGCCAGCCCACCATGATCGGCGAATCCATTGCCGACGTGGCCGCCGGCATGTTCGCTTCGTGGGGCGTGATGGCGGCGCTGTGGCAGCGCACGCGCACCGGGCGCGGCCGGCATCTCGACGTGGCGATGTACGACTGCCTGCTCAGCATGATGCCGACGCTGGTATCGCGCGTGGTGGCCGGCGGCGCAGCCGCCGTGCGGGTGGGCAACCGGCATGCCAATTCGGCGCCGTTCGGTGTGTTCCATGCCGCGGACGGACCCTTTGTGCTGACGGTCGCCAACAACCGCCTGTTCGACAAGCTGGCGCAGGCGATGGCCCAGCCCGCGCTGGCAAGTGATCCGCGCTTTGCCACCAACCGGGCGCGCAAGCAGAACGAAGACGCGCTGGCCGCGATGATCGAGGCCTGGGCCCGGGACATGACGGTGGCGCAGGCGGTAGGGCGCCTGTCCGCGTTCGGCGTGCCGGTTGCCCCGGTGCAATCGGTGGCCGCCAGCGTAGCCAGCGAACACGTACGCGAGCGCGGATTGATCGTCTCGCGTGAAGGCGCCGGCGGCAGCCGGCAATGCCACGTGGAGCAGCCGGTGCGGTTCGGCGCATTGCCGCGCGGCCACTCCGATCCGGCGCCGCCTTTGGGCGCCGATTCGCGGGCCATCCTGCGCGAACTGGGCTTCGGGACCGAAGCGATCGAGGAAATGCACGAGCAAGGAGCGATCTGATGGAAGCGCAAGCCAAGTCTGCGGACCAGTATGTCGATGACGACAGTTTCGAAGGCATGCTGGCCGCCACCACGCGCTTCGTGCGCGAGCGCCTGATGCCGCTGGAGCCGCAGGTGGAGGAGCGCGACGAGGTACCCGAAGAGATCGTCGGGGCGATGAAGGAGATGGGCTTCTTCGGCTTGTCGATCGCGCCCGAATTCGGCGGCAGCGGCCTCAACGCCGAACAGCAGGCGCGCTTCCAGATGGCGCTGAGCCTGAGTTCGCCGGCGTTCCGCTACGTCTACAGCTCCAACCTGGGCATCGGTTCGCGGGGGATCTCGCTGGACGGCACCGATGCGCAAAAGGCGGAGTTCCTGCCGCGCCTGGCCAGCGGCGAGCTGGTCGGCGCCTTTGCGCTGACCGAGCCGGACGCCGGCTGCGATGCCGGCAGCCTGACCACGCGCGCGGAGCGCAGGGGCGGCGACTACGTGCTCAACGGGGCGAAGCGCTTCATCACCAATGCCACGCGCGCCGACGTTTTTACCGTGATGGCGCGCACGGATCCTCAGAGTCCGGGCGCATCCGGCATCAGCGCGTTTATCGTCGACCGGGCCAGCGCCGGGCTCAGCGTCGGCAAGCCCGAGAAGAAGATGGGACATCGCGGCTCGCAGATCGCGGACGTGGTCTTCGATAACGTGGTCGTGCCGGCCTCGCGCCTGATCGGCGCAGTGGAGGGCAAGGGCTTTCGCACCGCGATGAAGACGCTCGACCATGGCCGCATCAATATCGCCGCCATGGGCGTTGGGATGGCGCAGCGGCTGCTCGACGAGGCGGTGGCCTATGCGGGAACGCGCCGGCAGTTCGGGCGTGCCATCATCGACTTCCAGCTGGTGCAAGCCATGCTGGCTGACTCGGAAGCCGAGATCCAGGCCGCGCGTGCGATGACGCTCGCCGCGGCCAGGCGGATCGATGCGACGGGCACGGCGGTGAAGGACGCGGCGGCGGCCAAGTACTTCTCGTCGGAGATGCTGTGCCGCGTTGCGGACCGCGCGATGCAGGTGTTCGGCGGCGCGGGCTATGTGGCGGACTATCCGATCGAGCGGATGTACCGGGACGCCCGCCTGCTGCGGCTGTACGAAGGGACGAGCCAGATCCTGCAGATCGTCATTGCGCGGGCGATCGGCAATGAGCACGGTTTTCGCGTGGCCTGACCACGGCGCGGGACAGATTTTTCGAGTTTCCGGTTTGTGAATGTCTGACTGAAGGGGAGAATGTTCGATGATGAAGCGATTCCTGATGACCCTGCTAATGGCCGGCCTGCCGATGCTGGCCAGCGCGCAGGCCTATCCGTCCAAGCCCGTGCGGCTGATCGTGCCGTTTCCGGCCGGCGGCCCGGCCGATGTGCTGGGACGTGTCGTGGGCGAGGGCTTGTCCAAGGCCTGGGGCCAGAGCGTGCTGGTGGAGAACAAGGCGGGCGCGGCCGGTACTATCGGCGTTGACCAGGCGGCCAAGGCCGCGCCGGACGGTTATACGCTGGCCCTGGTGCCGGTGGGCAACATCGCCGTCAACCCGTCACTGTTCCGCAGCCTGCCGTACAAGCCCACGGACCTGGTGCCGGTCACCATGCTGGCCACCGCGGAAAACGTGCTCGTGGTTGGCGCCAACGTCCCCGCCACTTCCCTCGCCGAGCTACTCAAGCTGGCGGCACAGAAGCCAGGCGAGCTGACGTTCGCCTCGCCCGGGGCCGGCAGCCAGGCGCACCTGGCCGGAGAACTGCTGCAGCTTGACGCCAAGGTCAGGCTCAACCACATCCCCTACAAGGGGGTGAGCCCGGCGATGACCGACCTGGTCGGCGGCCAGGTGACCATGATGTTCGCGCAGGTCTCGTCGGCGCTGCCCTATATCAAGTCGGGCAAACTCCATGCGCTCGGCGTAGCCAGCCAGAAGCGCTCGCCGCTGATGCCCGACGTGCCCACCATTGCGGAGCAGGGCTTCCCGAAGTTCGAGGCGGTTTCCTGGTATGCCTTGATGGCTCCCGCGGGCACGCCCAAGGACGTGATTGGCCGCGTTCATCGCCAGACGCTGGAGGTGCTGGCGAATCCGGTAGTGAAGGAGAAGCTGGCCACGCTGGGCATGGAAACCGCAGGCGGCACGCCGCAGGCGCTGGCCACCACGATCCAGCAGGATAGCGCCCGCTGGGCCGGCGTGATCCGCCAGCGCCAGATCACCGTGGACTGAGCAGCAGGCGCCGCCGTGCGCCGAGTCAGACTGCCTGCTCCGTCAAAGGCCAGCCAGGATGCTGCCGCAGTATACGCCGCTCCACCCGTATATCGGGGCGCCACCACGCGTTGAAGTCGTACACATAGACGAAGCCTTCGTGTTCGCGCAGACGAAACGCGGCCAGCGTCAGTTCGTTTGCCACTGTGGAGAATTGCAGAACGTCCTCATGGGCTTCGCCGTAACGCCTGCCACGAATGGTGAACTGGTGCAGATGTTCGTCCGTCCAGCCCATGACTACCTGGATGACATTGTGCAATTGCGCGAGCGCTAAGTACTCGGGAAGGAGGACCCGCCGCCATCTCGTCATGTACCAGCCCAATCTGACAAGCCACCGGCCACCGACGCTCGTCGGCGAACCACTGCACGCGGGACGTATCGTGTCCGGCCTCTATTCCAGCCTGATGCTGCGTTCGACCATCAAGGCCGGTATCGGTATCGGCATCGGCGAGGTACCCGTGCCGCTCGGCGAGAAGGAGGGGTTGGCGCGGGTGTGGCCGGGACTTCACGCGGGTACTTGCTAAATTGCCTGCCTCGCGAAAGAGGGGGGCCTGCGGAGCCTTGCTGCAAGCGGCCCTCCGGGCAATCACCGCCAGATTTTGCGTAAAAAGTACGGATACCCCATCGGAGGGGATTTGCGCGGTCCTTACCGAAATCGCCCGACTTCTTGTCCAGGCGGGCCAGCCGCAGGTCATTGCTACCAGCGCATGCCGGTTCCCAGGGATCCGGTTTCAAAGATCACATATTGCGTTCGTTGCTTGTAGGTGGCCTCCACCCGATAATCGGCGGGCGGCACCTTGAACAGGCAGCGCGGACCGGTGGCTTGGAACGCCGCCAGCACTCTGCCATGCCGCCGCAGCCGGACATCGACTCCCGCCAGTAAGTCGCCTCGAGGACCCTCTGTGAAGATGACGCCGAGGTTGTATTGCTGTTCGAGATTGCTCAAGTGGTCCTGCTCCTCGACGCCTGTGCCGCCGCAGATATAGGTGACATTGCCCACAGTTCGCGGCGCCATCAGTTGCGGTCCCGAGGCCTGCGGCCGCATGACTGCCCGCTGCGCCTGCGACGCCGCCGCCTCCGGCTGCACGATGACAAGCAGCGGTTCCGGCTTTGCCGCCTGCGCTTGTGTAATTGAGGCCTGCGGGTCTGCGGCTTGTGGCATTGCCATGGCCGGTGTTGCTATCTCCGGCAGCATAGTCACGGCTTGAGGTTGCTGGGTCGATGCCACCGCCTGCGTCGGTGCCATCTCCACCGGCTTGGTCGCGGCCTCCGGCAACGAGGTAGCGGCCTGCGGCAGCGTAGGCGATGTCTCGGGCGACGATTGAGCTTGCGTGCCAAACGCGAGCGCTGCCGACATGACGGTAAATACAAGGCGCGCAACGGCCGGCAGGCGGGCAGTATGTGAGATTGACATGGAGCTCCCCCTTTATATTGGTGCGATAAGACTAAACCGTTGCTGCATCCACAGCTATCCGCCAGAAGTCCCATCCGTTAGTGGCGTGGCGAGCATTACCGCATCTATCATGTGTGCCGCACTCGGGCTAGACCAAGTGAGGCGACAGCAAGGGACCTCGACCTAGTTCTTCCTGTGCCGCGTTCGAACTCGCGGCCGTGGCCGAACCCGATCAAGGGGCGGGCACCCAGGCATTCCACATCAAGCGCCCCGTCGCGCGCTGCTCCGCTTCTCTGAACCGCTGCGTGTCATCAATACCGCAATCAGAGCCCGGCAGTCTGTCAACGCATTGTGCGGCTGCGGCCTCTCGATAGCATAAAGGGCTCCGAATGCGTTCAACATCATCTGCGCCATTGCCATAACCGAATCCTCCTCGACCGTGAAGTCAGATGCCACCGACGCGGCTTCCACCGGAGTCGGAAGCGACTGTGCGAGGGCCATCGTCACCGTCGGCTCGGGGACTGTCTGCGCTGTCTTCGTGGGTTCCTCATCGACATAGGTCGGCCGGCGAAGGCGGCACGGCTTGGCTTAAGTCAAAGTTTGCCTCCCGCAGGCCCCCTGGCGTCAGTGAAACCCAGTGCAGTACCGATGGGGAGCGCACCAGCCCGAGGCTGCCCTGATAGGTCCATTGGATCGGGGATGGCTGGCTGCCGCGCAATGCAATCGTCTCGGCGGACAGTTTGAGGTGAAGCAGGCGGCCATCCTGTCCGGGCGTGTACGCCATGTCGCCGACGACCGTGATGCCGGCCTCGCGCACACTTGCCGGCATGCAAGGCAATGAGGCAGTGACTTTGCCGGCGGTATCCAGCAAATGCGCGAAACCCATGCCACCATCGCTGGTGCCGACCACCAGGAAGCTGTTCAGTGCCGGCACATAGGCCGTGCCATACGTGTAGTACTTTAGTTTCTCGTTCAGCACCTGAGTGCCGGTCAATGCCGAGTCGTCTGGCCGATAGATTGCCGTCTTCAGCCTGGCGTGCTTCTCGCCGGGAATGAACTCCTGCCAAGCGAGCAAGGCTATCTCCTTCGAGCCGGCGATCAATGGCCACCACTCCCGCTTGTCGCGCGCCACATCGGTGCTGCGTAGCAACTGCCCCTTGACGTCATAAGTCTTGAGGTAGACACCGTTTCCGGTGCCCAGGTTATCCACGCCGCCCCCGTCGATCCAGTCGTCCGAGTAGAACACCACAAACGTATCCCCCACTGCCGCGACATGGCCGGAGTGCCCCCCCGACCAGACGTCGATCGATTTCGCCTGCTGCGGCTGCAGGTCCGCGCCATACACGCGATAGCGCTGGCTGACACTGTTGGCCGTATTCGCGCCATCCTCGAAGGTCAGCATGATGCGGCCACCGGCACTCTGCGCCACCGAGACCGGCTCCTGCGCTTCCTTCTCCGCTATAAGCAACCGGGGCTTGCCGAGATTGGCCTGTTCCGGCTTCCATTCGGCAACGTAGATGTCATGCGACCAGTTGCGATTGCGGTCCGGCCCGCGCGGTGGCAGGCCGGAGCTGCTGAAGAACACGTAGGTGATATCCCCCGGGCCGGTCGCTGCGCCAATGCCGTGCATATAGGCGCGCTGATCGACATCTGGGCGGGCCTTGGGAGGCGCTCCCTGCCCGTCAGTGCGGCCACCACTGCTGCGGCTGTCGTTGCGCGCGCCCGCCGGCGCCCACAGCAGTACACCGGCAAGCAGCAGCGTGGCGCCGCGCATCATGGAGAACGGTCGCATCGTCACTCCACCGTGACTGACTTGGCGAGATTGCGGGGCTTGTCCACATCGGTGTCGCGCGCGCATGCGGTGTGATAAGCCAGCAACTGCAGAGGCACCACATGCAGGATCGGCGACAGCATCCCGTAGTGCTCGGGCATGCGGATGACGTGCAGCCCAGGCGCGCTGCTGATCATACTACCGGCATCGGAAAAGACGTAGAGCTCCCCGCCGCGCGCCCGTACTTCCTGCAAGTTGGACTTAAGCTTCTCCAGCAGGGTGTCGTTGGGCGCGACTGTTACCACCGGCATTTGGTCGGTCACCAACGCGAGCGGCCCGTGCTTGAGTTCGCCCGCAGCATAGGCTTCGGCGTGGATATATGAGATTTCCTTCAGCTTCAGCGCGCCTTCGAGCGCGATTGGGTAATGTATTCCACGCCCTAGAAAAAGCGCGCTCTCCTTGCGCGACAGCGATTCTGCCCAGGCAACGATCTGTGGCTCGAGCGCCAGCACGCGGTTCAGCGCTGCCGGCAGTTGGCGCAACTGTTCGAGTATCAGGGCCTCCTGCAGAGCAGGCAGCAGGCCGCGCTGCCTGGCCAGCGTCGCCGCCAACACGAACAACGCCACCAACTGGGTGGTGAAGGCCTTGGTGGAGGCAACACCGATCTCGGCGCCGGCCCGGGTCAGAAAGTGCAGGTTGGCCTGGCGCATGATGGCGCTGCCGGACACATTGCATATCGCCAGTGTATGGCGATGACCAAGGGCTTGCGCGTGCTTAAGGGCAGCCAGTGTGTCTGCGGTCTCGCCCGACTGCGAGATCACTAGCACGAGCGTATGGGGATTCGGCACGGAATCGCGATAGCGGTATTCGCTGGCGATCTCCACGCTGGTGTGCATCCGCGCGATCGACTCCAGCCAGTATTTGGCGGTCAGGCCGGCATGGTAGCTGGTGCCGCAGGCCAGGATCAGCACCGAATCAATGTCGGCGAATGCGTCAGCCGCCTGTGCACCGAACAGCGCCGGTGAGAACTCCTCGATGTATTCAGTCGCATCAGCGATGACGGCTGGCTGCTCAAAGATCTCCTTTTGCATGTAGTGCTGGTACGGGCCGAGGTCGGCCGCGGCTGCGTTCGCCTCCAACTCGCGTATCTCGCGGAAGGCAGGATTGCCATTACGGTCGATGATCGAGACTCCACCGCGCGCCAGCGATACCAGGTCACCCTCTTCGAGGTAGATAAAGCGCTCCGCGCTTCCAGCCAGTGCCATGGTGTCTGAAGCGAGGTAAGTACCATCGCTTCCCAGGCCTACCACGAGCGGCGATCCGGAGCGGGCGCCGATCACGAGGTCCGGCTGCTCGCGCGTGAACACGGCAATGGCATAGGCACCGTGCAACTGCTGGAGCGCTAGCTGCACCGCCTTGCACAGGTCCCCACCGCCGTCGTGGTGAAAACAGTGGTGCACCAAATGCGCGATCACCTCTGTGTCGGTCTGCGATTCGAAATCGTAGCCACATTCCCTCAGTTGCTCGCGCAGGGCTTCGTGATTTTCGATGATGCCGTTGTGCACCAGAGCGATCTCGCCACTGGAGAAGATCGGATGGGCATTTCGTGTGAGCGGCGCGCCGTGCGTCGCCCACCTCGTGTGAGCGATGCCGACGGTACCTTCCAGCAGCGTTTGATCCACCTGCTCAGCAAGGTTCGCCACGCGCGCCACGCTGCGCACCCGTCGTGGCTCACCATCCTGCAGCACGGCAAGGCCGCAGGAATCGTAGCCGCGATATTCCAGACGCCGCAATCCTTCCAGCAGGACCGGTGTCACATTACGTTGAGCAACAGCGCCGACAATGCCACACATGAAAATGCCCCGAAAAAGAATAAAGCTGTTTTAAAAAGGCCTCGCGCGACGGCCGGTGAGCCGCCCGCGCGAGGCCGATGCTCCGCTGCTGGTCAAGCCAGCTCGTGCAATGGTGCAACGTGCGAAATCAGCCCATCTTCATCGTGAAAGGCCATCAGGCTGCGACCGGTGCCCACCGAGAGCACCACATCCCGGGCCAGGTCGAGGGATGATATCGGCGCTGCGCGGGCAGGCCGCTTGGAACCCGACACTCGCTCGTCGAGGCGGCGCGCCAGTGTCCAAAACGTCAGCGTCATGCTCATGGCGAAGATGATCAACGCATCGGGCATGACTTCCCTTAGCGAGAACTCAGTGCTGCCAGCAGAAGCCACACACCAGTAGATGTAGAACGCCGCCGCTGCCCAGATCGCTGCGACGAGCACGGGGCGCACCACGCGGTACCAGAGATAGCGGCGAACCGCCTTGCCCCGTGCATGATGCTGCAGATATTGTTGCAAGGTGGCGCTGGACGCGTCGATGATTGGGTCTTTCATTTCTCACTCCTCCTCAAGAATGCTCTTCAAATTGCCCGACATAGTGGGATGCCGGCGCGGGCGACCTTGGCGGCGTGGGCTCCTCGCGGATGCCTCGGTCGGGGCTGACCCACCTTGCCCGGGTGCGGCGCTGATGAAACAGCACGCCGGGCAGGGCGATCACCGAAGCGACCATGCTGATGGTCCAGAACGCGACCGGGTACCAGATCGTGTCTAGAAAGTAGCGCAGCAGCTTGGTGTCGTAGGGGCGATCTATGACGCAGCCAACCAGGATCTGCACGCAGCAGGTCAGAAAGAGAAAGACACCCGCGCCGCGCGGCATGCCCGCGAAGCGCCAGGCCTCGGGTAGCTCGAACAAGGCGGTCGCGGCCGTCATCACCAGGGTGAAAAGCATGCAGTAGGCCCAGATCACACTGATCGAATACTCGAGGAAGATCGGCCACATCATCGGCTTACTCTTGGTGATGATGGGTGCCGCATACTTCTGCAACACCTGGATACCACCCCGGGCCCAGCGCAGGCGTTGCTTGAACAGGCCCCTGATCGTCTCGGGCATCAGGATCCAGCTGAGGGCGCGCGGCTCGAAATGCAGGCGCCAGCCATTGACCTGCAGCTTCCAGCTGATATCGATGTCTTCGGTCAGCATGTCGGGGCTCCAGTAGCCCACGTTACGCAGCGCACTTTTGCGGAACATGCAGATCACACCCGAAACGGTAAGCAGGCGGCCGTACATTTCCTGGGTCCGTTTGATCAGGCCCACGATGGACGAGAATTCGCCGACTTGCATGCGGCCCAGGAGCGAGGTCCGGGTGCGAATGCGCGGGTTGCCGGTGACGGCGCCTACTCCCGCGTCGCGCAGGAAGTGGCGCAGCATCCAGCCGATGGCCTCCGGGTCCAGCAGCGAGTCACCGTCGATACACAGCAGGTACTCGGCATCGGTCAGCATGGCCGCGGTGGTCAGCCCAATGGCCTTGCCCTCGTTGTTGTTCTGGTGGATCACCAGCAATTGCGGGTACTGATCGATCAGCTCGTTCAGGATGTCTCCGGTGGCATCGCGGCTACCGTCATTGACAGCGATGATGTTGTAGTTTGGATAGCGCAGGTTAGCCAGGTTCGCGATCACCTCGCGCACATTATCTTCCTCGTTGAAGCAGGGCACGATCACCGAGACCTTGGGACAATCGAGCACCACGTCAGCCCGCTTCTTATGGCGTTCCTTTCTCTCGACGAGGAAGTAGTGAAGGAGGCCACCGGTCATCCACAAGTACGACATGAACAATGGATAGTAAAAGACGAAATTCGAGATCACGCTTGCCGCGTTCTTCATGATGTCCTCCCACCTAATTTATATTTGCTCTTGGTCTAGACTTTCATGCCGTTGCGCGGCCGAACCAGATTCTGCATGGACATGACATCCCGCAGCACCGCCAGGTCAGGCTGGTTCACCATGAACTGGTCAGGGCGGTAGCCGAGATGTTTGACGCCAGCCATGCGCAAGCGCTGCATCTGCTCGCGTAGCGCGGTGCTGGCAATCGGGGCCTGGGTACGGCCGTCGAGTGTCTGCAGGGCGAAGATGGTCTTCGGCAGCGCGCCTGGATGCGCGGCCACGGCACGTGCCAGGCTCTCCAGCCAGGGCGTGGATGGCGGACCGCCGTCGGCATCGGCGTAAGCCATCAGGTTGATGAAGTCGTACTGCACGGAGAAGGCATCAATGTCCTGGGCCAGTCGCATGCTCGCGTCAGGGCGTAACACCGCGTTGGCGGGCAGGCTGCGCACGGTCAGCACATTGCCGCCGCCCTGGTAGTCCTTGACTACGTCCGCGAGTTGACGTGTGAAGTCGATCAGGTACTGGAGTTTGGCGCCCGACCATCGCTGCAGCAGATCGGGGTTGGCGCGGATGGTTGCGAGATCGCGCGGAAGACCCCAGTCGGCATAGGCGGAAAGCGCGGCTTCGCTGGCATCCTCGACATCGCTCAGGCTGGCGTCCTCGCCGAACACGATGCCGTTCAGGCTGGTGTACCTGGCCAGGTCGTAGTAGATATCGCGGATCACGCCGCGAGCGAGCGGGTCGAAGGGGCTGAGCCGTTGCCGCTGTCGCGGATCGGAGGGGGTGGGCGGTGCGCCAGGCAGCACCGTTACCAGCCGCGCAGAGGCCGGATGGCCCGTGGGCAGCTTGTAGGCAAGCACAGGTAGCGTCGCATAGACCTGTACCCCGGCGCGGGTAATCAATTGCCACGCCGTGCGCGAGAACAGGTCGGCACGCACCGGCAGGTGCCGATTGGGAAAGTACAGCGCCTGGGCGGTGCCGCTGCCGTCGGGATCGTAATAGGCTTGCAGATAGACCGATTTCGGCTCGAGATCCTTGATCCGGTCGATGAGGCGCGACAGCCTGGCTTCCTGGCGATCGGGATTGGGATCATACACGTCGTCGAGCGAGACATTGACCACGCGTTCGACCGGCCGGTTGTCGCCGCGATAGGCCGATTGCTGGCGGAACTGGCCCATCATGACGCCGGCATCCCAGTCGTAGGAAACCAGCAGGCGCCTGACCTTGGTCAGGGGCACCTCGGGAGTATTAGGTCCGTCGTCGAGGGTGAAGTGGACGTTCATGCCAAGCTTGTGCGATGCGCCGATCAGCGCCGCGTTGTACATGCCATAGGGCCAGACCATCGAGCGCACCTTGACGCCGGTGTTGGCCTGGATCAGTTCGGAGCACGTCTTCAGGTCTCCACCGACCCGGCTTTCGTATTCCTGCTCGGTTTCGTAGCGCTTCAGGGCGGCAAAATACATGTGCGCGCTCGCCGCAGGAAGTTCATTGCCCTGGGGATTTGCGACCGCGCCATGGTGCATATCGTGCGTGTGCGAAGCGATTTCCACGAGCCCGGACTCGGCCATTTCGCGCAGGTTGTCCCAGCTCATGAAGTAGCCAGGCGCCATCACAGACTTATGGCTGATGCGAACCGGCTCATCTTGCGGTGTACTGGTCCAGCGCGACACCACGGCCACCAGGCCGGGATAGTTGTACTGCCGCAGCAGGGGAAAAGCCTTGGTGTACTGGCTCCTGTAGGCGTCGTCGAAGGTCAGCAGCACGGCGCGCGGCGGCAGCCGCGGTCCGCCGTTGCGCGATGCGATGATCTGGTCGACGCTGACCGGGTGGAAGTCATTGCCCTTGAGCCAGGCGAAGATATTGTTGAGCGTTGCGGTGCTGATGGCGCACGTGTCCGCCACCGTTCCCACATCGGCACGCAGGTCGTCGCGGATATCGTGGAACGCAAGTACGCGGAAAGTCAGCCCATCGTCGCGATCTGGTGGCGGCAGCAAGGACAGGCCGTAGCCGGCGTGCGCGCTGTGGCTCACCGACAGCGCGCCGGCGAGCCCGATGAATTTTCGACGATTAAGCTTGTTCATGATGACCTATAGGGGAACGTTGAGATTGAGGTAGATCAGCTTGGTCGTTTCGCGATTCGAGTCGTAGCGCCTGCTGCCGACGCCAATGCCGTAGGTGAGGGAAGCCTTGCGGCCAAGCTGCCAGAACTGTTCGAGGCGAGCCTCCCACAGCATGCTGTCGCCGAAGCCGTCCTGCTTGTAGCCGCCCGCAGTGACATATACGCGCTGGGCGAACAACTTCTCCGCATAGCGCCACGGCGTCCACTGATACATCGAGCGCAGTTGCGCGACGTAGTCGCGCCGCGGATTGAAGTAAGCAGTGCCATCAAGGGTGTTGCTGCTGGAGCCCACGTCGAGCCAGATCGAGACCTGGTGGCGTGGCTGGTTCATCAGCCGTTCGTACCAGGTGCCCTGCCACTGCTGGTGAAAATTGGTGTCGCTGTAGCGCGATGCGCCATACATCACGTTGAAGTAACGGGCATCGTCCTGCGAATAGCGGGCCGATGCCGTGGCGGCGCGGCCGGTGATGCCAGCCTGGTAGGCTTTCCACGGCAGCGCGTTGTCGTCGGAATCGACGCCGGCGCCAAAACGCCAGTGATCGTTGGGCTGGAAGGCAAGCGTGCCGGTGCCGCCGGTCTTGCCGTGGCCACCGGTGGACTGATGCACCTCGGCGGCGGCTTCCCATCCGTCGCGCCGGAAATCTCCGCCCAGGCCATTGCGTATGCGGCTGACGCTCTGGCCATCGCCGGTGTCGGCGCGTCCCGAGTATTGGTGCGCGAAGACACGCCAGTAATCGGCCATCGGTGACGAGTAGAGGCGTGTGTCAACGCCCCAGGCATGATCCGCCAGCGCCGCGTTGCCGCGCTCGCCAATGGCGTCGATGATCAGTTGTGGACGCTCGTAGATGCGGTACTCGCGCTGGAAATTCTTGACGCTGTTGTTGTCGGGAAAATTGCCGTCGAAGACTGTCGCGACCGCCTTGGCCTGGTCGTACTGATGCAGTTGCAGTGCGGTCTTGCCGATGCCCACGAGGCTCTCGATGTCGCCGGGGTGGTCGGCTTGCGCCTGGCGGTAGATGCTCTGCGAGGCGTAGGGGCGCTCCAGTACCAGGGAGCCGTCCGCGCGGGCGGTCAGGAAGGAAGGATCGAACGGGGCCGCCTTGCGCAGGGTCTCGAGCGCCTGCAGGCCCTCTTCCACGTGATTGGTGTAGAGCAGGTATTGAGCCTGCAGCTTCTTGACGCGGCCGTACTCCGGATTGGTCTTGTCGGCGTCTTCTGACAGCTCGTTATGCGCCGGCGTGTTGCGTGCCATCATGGTGACCAGCTCGCGCGCCGCTTCGTAGTGCCCCTGGTCCAGGTAGGCAAAGAACAAGCTTTCCTGCACGTCCGGCAGCGATAGCGCATAGGGCTCGGTGGTCTCCCTTAGCGGCTCGACCCCCGTCTGCAAGGCCTGTTCATAGGCGGCGGCTGCGAGGTCGGGCTTGTCGAGATAGGCGTAGGCATCGCCTGCGGCGACATAGACGGAAGCCGGCATCGGCTCAGGTGCCCGCGAAATCTGCTCGTAGAGCGCCGTTGCTTCCTTCATGCGCCCACGTACCGATAGCGCGGTGAGGCGGTCGGCCTGGACCGCGCGCCTCACCCCGCTGTATTCGTCGTCTGCGGGAATCCGGGCTAGCAGCGCATCGGCCGCGGCCAGCGCGCTGTCGGCCGGAGCCAGCCGATCGGGGTCATTGGAAGCACTGGCTTGCTGCCGGGCCCACCTGATTTGCTGGGCAACCACAAGATGCTCCAGTAGCAGGAGGTCGCGAGGCGCAAATACGTCCGGGCGTGTGGCGGCCTGTTCCAGGGCCAACTTGGGCGAGCCGCCTTCGGCCAGGGCGAATATGCGCTCCCTAAGGCGGTCCTTCTCGTTTGCGAGCGTTAGCTGTTCCGCCCTGGGTGCCGGGTGGGCGTGCGGCGCCGTCGGCCTGGTGGCCTCTGCGGCGCAATGTTCGCGAGCGAACAGTGCCAACAGGACTGCTGTGGTCTTAAGCGTGGTCCGCAATCGCTTGCGGCTCTGCTGAGGTGCATTCACGTTTTGTGTCTCCCCCGGATTGCGATGCTGCTACAAACGAAACGTCCCCCTTGGCGGCGGCATATCCTTGCCGGCGTCGATGCGATGAAACGAGGGGATGGCCATCATCCGGCTAGCCGGATGGCTTCGTCGCAGCGCAACGCGCTCATCCAGTCCACCGGAACTTGTCCGCACTGAAATCAACCAGATATCAAGGCGCCGCCGGGTCGTCACCAGCTACACCCTGTGCTTCCCTTCCAAGGCCGGCGCCGCTGCAACGCTTTGCGCTGCGGCGGCACGAACCGCCTTCATGCATATATTTCTCGTTTATTCGTTCGGTCTCGCGACCGTCGCCGAGGCGCCCAGTCCTTCCCGGCCATGTCAGAGCTCGCTTCTTCACGCGTTATCGCGTGCCGTGTCGTCGTCTTTGCGCAGTGCATTATTCGGCGATCAAGCACTAACGAGACAGTCGCCAGAAGCACTAGGGGGCCCAGCCGAAAGTGGGAGGCCGATCTAATCCCATTGCCCTGCCCTCTGTCACAGAGAGGACACGATTGCATGCCGAAGGTGGCGCAGGGATAAGCATCCTGAAGAGGGCGGCTAGGTTGAGTGTCTGGGCTGGGGCAAGGTGGGAGTTATCCCTTATGGCGCAGCCGAGACGTGCGACGTTGATCGGTGCCGCGGGCGGGGTGAGAGCAGCGACTGACTCTGGATGGCGGCGGGACGAATGGGAGCCCACGCCAAAGCGGGGGCTGAGATCAATCCAGGATAAGCGTCAACAAGGCAAATGGGCGGCATGTCGATGAGGCTTACGACGAGGCGGTCGAGGCTTGGCGCGATCCGGTCGGACGCGAGCTTATGGAATCCTTGCTGAAGGTAATCTGACTCACTGCTAAGCGATGCGAGTGATTTAAATTTAATAAGTAAAAAGATACTTTTTTCCAAAAAATTGACTATTTCGATTGATAATTAGAGTTTATTAAATACAACCAAAGAGATTCAATGTGGACGTGAAGCATCGTGATCTTTTCGATGCCATTCTTATGTAAGAATATCGTATTGAAAGATCCGTATATCAATATATGTGTGCCGTTTAATACGTCTATTTGGATGTATAGTTATTAACATTTTATTAAGTGCCGAAATGTAATTTCGAGATTGAAAATAAGCATGAAATGCGGGCCAAATCGGACACGATATACGTATAAGACGGTGCGAACACATCCATGCCGCGCCATTTATCAATCTGGTGTTGAGTGAAACCTGAGTGACCGAATGGTTAGACCAAGAAGAAGTCTGGCTGGAAATTTTGGGGCATTTCTGTCATTGTCTAGATCGAAATCATTAATTGCGATTCTTTATGCGTACGTGAAACGACTTAAATATTAAGTGATCATGATTCCAGCTCAATTCCAGCAGGATGACTGACACTAATGAATAATTGTTATCACAATTTATTTGTTATCGATTCCCATTATTTTAATGGCTTCTGTAATTCATTTCGACTCCGGAGGCCGTAAAATAATGAATTTGCTGTAGTTAGTGGCTGGCAGTGCCGGTACAAATTGCAAATGTGGGCGTTACGGTACATATTGGATGTGTGTGGGGAAGGCTTCAAATCGCTGCAGGAAAGCCAGAAGGTCATGATGCAAGGCGACAGGCAAGCACGCCGCGAACACCAGAATGCTGTAGTCACTGAGGGTGAGCCATTCGGCTGGATGCTACCCATATCCGTATCCGCCGATCGATGGCGTCGGCGCGGTATTGCTCTCTGGCCCCGCGATGATGCTCCGCGCTTTCAATCATCATCGCCATCGTGCCAACGATGTCACGCACGGTGGCTCTTTCTCCACTCGGGGCTGCAGGGGGAACTGGACGCCGCGCGACACGCTCCACCGGCAACTGGCGGAGGCAGAGCAGGCGTTCGAGCGAGGGCAGGCGGCACAAAAGGGCTGCGGGCGGAACTGGAAACGGCCGTACGCCGTGCCGAGCGGGCAGATGCGGAAGCCGCCGCGACCCGCCGGCTGGTGGCGGCCAGGCGCCGGGCGCCGGTGACGCGCACCAAGTTCAAGCCCGGGCCAGCCTGAGGGAGGTGGGTGGGGCAGGGTGTCCACCGCGCGATCTGTGGATTTGATTAAAATTTAAGCAGATAGGCCACCTTGTCCTTCCGCCGGCGCGGATCTCCACAGCAGCAATCCCTGGAACAACCTCACTGTTCCCGAATGACGGCGCGACGCTCGATCCCGCGCTCAAATCTATTCACCTGCATCATGTCGATCGAAATCGAGCGCGCGGAAGCCATCACCTGGATCCGCATCCAGATGGCCTAGCATGGGCTGAGCCTGTCCGACCCGCAGGCCGCCGGCTGCTTTGCCGAGCCGCCGCCGACCCCGACGCCTGGTGTGGTGCGCTACCGCAACGCGCACGGGCAGGGCTGGGACGGCCGCGGTGCCATGCCGGACTGGTTGCAGCGGGCAGTCGGGCCAGCCGCCTTGGTGGGGCGGCGTTCGAGGGCTATACTGAAAATCCACCGTCTCGGTGCGCGCGGTGATAGGGCGCGTGCCATCCTCAGCCTCACTGAGATTGTGGAGTGGACGGCGTGATCGGCTTCCACGGAAGTGGCAAGCCAGTCCGAACCGGGCCAGACTGCGCAGTCCGACCTGGTTCGGGCGAACCGATTCGACTTGGGCGAGAGCGGACGCAGTGCGGCGGCGCCGACTAGGTCATGACGAGGAGAGCGAGGATGGCTGCAGCCGGCCAGCCGGCGCGGATTTCGCGCGGCAAAGACCGGAACGATGAAATCTGAATGCACCGCGGGCTGCGGGCCGAGCCAGTTTGCCGAACGGTGGCTGGAAACGGGCTAAAACGGCCGCGAGGGTTAGATTACCGGTAGTTTGGGGTGAGACCCAAGTTCGAGGCGCCAAAAATGGCGTCTTTTTTTGACCCCCGGAAAAATGTGACAGTAGGAGACCGCACCAAAGCGGGCGCTGACTAAGCGGCAATGCGGTGGTTTTCTGCTCTGGCGATGGAGGGATACCATCGTTCAACGTGCGATCGGAGCTGGTCATTGAGCACGGCAGTCCGGATTTGTAGCAGTGCGTGCGCGTGCCGCGGCCGCCAGGCAAAAAAGCGGCAATTCTTATTTTAAATCAGTTGGTTAGTAGGAGATGCGGCGGATTTTTGACGAATCCCGGCCATCCCTCAACAAGCTATATGGCCAGGTGCGCAAGGGCAACATGGGCACGCCCACCGAGGTGCTGGCGCAGTTCCGGGCGGACCTGCGGAGCAAGATGCGCGCGACCGTTGGCCACTCCGGGCTGCCGGACGCGCTCAAGTCGATCGCGGCCGACGCGGTGCAGTCGATCTGGCCGGCCGCCAACGAGGCGGCCGCCGGCGAACTGGCCGCCTTGCGGGCCGAAGCTTGGCTGCCGGCGAGCGAGGCGGAGGCGCAGCGCGACCTGGCGCGGGCCGCGGTGGTCGTGGCGGAAACGCCGGGCAGGCCGTGGAACATTTCCAGGTTGGGTAGTATTCTCGCGGCGGTGCCGTCCCATGGAACGGCCTGGGCCTTGCATTGCTCGCCAGCTGACCGACCCGGACAATGAGGGGCGACCGGCGCCGCCGGCCCGCAATCCGAAACGGAACCAACCGAATGCCGCACGCAACGCTCCCTTCCCCCGATTACACCGCTTGGCTCGCTGGGTTGAAAACTTGGGTCGAGCAGGCACGCCAGCGTGCGGTCCGCTCGGTCACCGGGAACTCATGGCGCTCTATTGGCAGATCGGACGTGACATCCTCGAGCAGCAGCAGCAGCAGCAGGGATGGGGAGCCAGGGTCATAGACCGGCTCGCACGCGATCTGCGGGTGACGTTTCCGGACATGAGAGGCTTTTCGCCGCACAACCTCAAGTACATGCGCGCGCTGGCCGAGGCTTGGCCGAGCGGGGAATTTGTGCAGCAGGCTGCTGCACAACTGCCCCGGTTCCACCTTTGCACGCTGCTGGACAAATGGTAGTACAACGAACTGCGCGAATGATATGCCAAGGAGGCCGCCGTGCATGTGGTCGCGTAGTCACCGGGAAAATGCTGCACGTGCACGAAGTCGATGGTCGGCAGTTTGCCGTATCCGACGATTCGCAGTCTGCGCTGGACGCGGGGACCCGGGAGGCCATCGACAATGCCAAAGGTCGCGACCGCTGACGCGGCACTGGGCCCCAGTGCACCGGTGACCTGCTTCCGGTGCGTGGTCTGCGGGCACGTGTCCGCCGGCCGGATTCCTGGGCGAGGTAAAGGGGACGGCAGCTCCGTTCCCCCCTCCCCGCCGCCACGAACAGGACGAGCAGATTTGTCCTGTCTGCTTCGACGAAGCGGAATGGATTTAGGTCGGGCAGCACACAAAAGGTCCGGGCCCGGCCAAAGCAACGTAGCCCTTCTCCCGGGCATAAACTGGAAGGAGGCGGCGACCGCAGTGTGTCCTGGCGCCCAGAGTTTCTGTTAGCCGCCGGGCAGACTCCGGAGCGTGGCGGGTGCCGGCTGCGCGGCGATAGCCACGTCACGCCGAAGCTGCTTTCTCAAATGCCATGAGTTACATCCGCGCACCGTTCACCGACGATCAGGTCCAGAAGCTCAACGAGAACCAGGTTGGCCTCGGCGGCCCGGTTCTGCGCGCCTTCACCTGCAGGAACAGCGCCGATCATCGCCACGGAGTCGAAGGTGGCGCCCATGGCATCCTGATTGCCACCAAGTACGGCTGGGTTTGCCCACACTGCAACTACAAGAGGGACTGGGCATTCGCAATCATGGCGACCCGGTTGACTTGCCCGCCGACCGCCATCCAGTCCTTTGTCTATACGACGCCCTCAATCGAGAAGGCCAACATCCTCCTCGGTCAATATGAACGGCTTGCGGCAACCGAGCGCCCCAGCGCAGCCGTGATGGTCGCCTGCATCAAGAATCGCATCGAGGAAATGTCGCTCCCCGGATTCGGCGCTATCGAGCTCGGCGAGATCCCCACTGACGCGGTGGTGAGACGATCAGAAGGACGTAATTACCGGATCGTCTCGGGACAATCACATCTCCAAGCCGCCCTGCGCCTGACTGGCCGCGCGCTGGTGACGGATGCTGTCACCCATGAGCAGTTACACGTCCATGACGTCGACGGCAAACTGTTTGCCATTCCGTCAGACGCCCAGGCAGTGCTCGACTCAGAAACACTTAAGGCGATCGAACACGCCAAGGCCGACCCGCGCGCGAGACGCAAGTGAACACACCCGCGAGCAGGTGGCCGTCGCGCAGGAGCGCGCCAGCGCCACCGAGCGCTGCGCGAGATCGACCAGGAGCGCACGCTGCGCCAGAAGGGCGAGCAGGCGGTGGCGGACCTGCGCACTGAGCTGGCAGCGGTGCAGGCGCGGACGCAAGACGCGGCCGTGGCCGGCGCCGAGGAGCGGGCACGACTGCAGGCCGAGCGCGACACGCTTAACCGGCAGTGGGGGGCGGCGCAGCAGGCGCTAGCAGATGGGCAGGTGGCGCACGAGCGCCTGCGGGCCGAACTCGAGGTGGCGCTGCGGCGGGTCGAGCGCGCAGGCGGAAGCCACCGCGACACGCCGCTTGGTGCTAGCCAGGCGCCGGGCGCCGGCGCGCACCAAGTTCAACTCCGGGTCCGCTTGATGGAGTGATCGAGGGCGGGGTGAAATTTGTCCACCACGCGAGGGGATAAGCCTGTGGACCAGTCGAGCGGGGACTGATGGCCGGCGGTTTCCGTGAGTTTGATTTATTCTTGAGCGACGAGGGTGGGCACGCGATTCCGGGGGAGTGTGTTGCCACAAACCAGCGATCCGCCGGAACAAGCGTTAGGCCCAACGGTCTCTGAAGACGACAACGCAAGGATCCTGTTCCGCAGCCTCCTCGAATCTGTGCACCTAAAATGATGTCGATCGAAATCGAGCGCGGCGAAGCGATTACTTGGATCCGCATCCAGATGGCCAGGCACGGCCTGACCTTGGCGGACTTGCAGGCCGCAGGCTGCTTTGCCGAGTCGCCGCCGGCGCCATTGCCGGGGACAGTGCGCTACCGCAACGCGCACGGGCAGGGCTGGGACGACCGCGGCGCCATGCCAGACTGGCTGCAGCGGGCGGTCAATGCCGGGTAGACCGTGGAACATTTCCAGGTAGATACGGCAAGGGAATAGGCTATTGGGGGTTCGAATCCCTCCGTCTTCGCCGGCAATGGCGGCGGAAGCCCGGAAGATTGCGGTCTTCCGGGGGTTTGTTTCTTTTGGGTTGCTTCGGGCGACCACCCTGCCCGTTGAGAGGAGAATCTACTGTTAGCGCAACTCACACCGCATGCAGAGTGCAGACGTTTGCGCGGCCCGCTGAAATGCGCTTGAAGCCGTGACTTCTGGCGGTGCTTCTTCAGCAGGGATAAGGGAGAATCCCCAGCGCGCGAAATAGGCTGGGGCTACGGTAGACAGGAGATAGGCGTCTCGCGCCTCCGTGCCGCGAGCCCGCATCAAGAGCGCCTCAACCAATCGGCTGGCAATGCCTCTGTCGCGGTATTCGGGCTCAACTGCTACCGAGCGGATGAGGATGGACTCTCCATGGTGCTCTGCCGCTGCGCAGCCAACGATGTGGCCATCACACACCGCAATGTGGAAGGCTTCGATAATTTCGACAACATCCGCGGCAGGTAGCCTGCAACTCTCAAGCAATGTAACGACTTGCTGCCAATCTGAGTGAGAGGCCGAACGTAGTTGAACGTCGGTCAACATAGGAAGTGACTCCAACTTGCGCTTCGTTAGGCTAAGAGAAGCCTGTTGCACGCTCTAGTTATTCAGAAGGCATATGTTTGTCTTCTTCACTTAGCAGCGCGATGGTCATGCGCAACCGTCGGCTGTCATGGTGGTGAGCCTATCACCGAACACGCATTCGGCTTGTAAGCGATTGTGAGACCGCAGCCGGCGGCCCAAGAACAAGGAAGGCACTCCGCAGTGCAGGGGAACGGGGCGCCGACCACTGAGATTCGGGCGCGCCTTCCGAGCGTCCCGAAATCCAGGCTGCATACAAGGTCCTTGCACTGCTTTCCGGAGTGAGCCGGCAGAGTCATTGGGTATGACGGCGCTGGGTGGCGTCATAGCACCCCTTGAGGGTGGCGCATGAACTAACAAAGCCACAAAGTGCGGCGCGGGGTACTTTCGCGCGCGCAGTTAGCCGGCCTCGGTGCAAGCAAAATCGAACAGAATGTCAGATGCCTCGGCGCTACAGTGGCCGTCCCTATGCCGGTAGGCGTTTTAGGAGGTACACGAATGAAGCAACATCTGGCGAATCCCTGTTGATGGCTGGCGCGATGATCGCGTCCTACCCGCTGTTCGCGCAGCAGGCCCAGCCCATTCAGCCGACCCAGCCGATGCCAGCGACTCAGCCGATGCAATCCAGCCAGGCGGTGCCATCCGCCCAGCCTATGCAAGCAATGCCGGCGGCAGCGCCGTCGGCCCCGGGGGGCGCTGTCAGCTGTACGCGATCCCGATGCGCAAGGTGCCGGACAGTCGGCTCAACCGTGCATGGCGCCCCGCTCCAGTCGACCCCACGCTGGCCCGCAGCCCCAACCCGTCAATGGACCCCGCCGGCATGAGCCTGGCTCCCGATGCGCTCGGAACGCGCCAATCCTTTCCTCGACGGTGCCTGAGCGCCACCAGCGTTGCCATCGGCGCCGACACGCAGCTGGCGCCTGTCAGCTTTCTTGCACGCTGTCAGTCTCGACCACCACTTCCGAGTGCTGCGTCCGGTGAGCCGGGCAGCGCTCGGCAGGACAGCAGTGCGGCGCGCCGGTCCGCATCGAACGGGCCGCGCATGGATAGCGTCAAGCAGGATGTCCGGTTTACCGACAAACATCTTGGCCGGCGCATTGACTCATCAGAACTGCAACCCGTGCTGACCTGTTGCCTCACGTAGTTTGCTACCAGTCGGATTGTCCGGCGGGAGCAGCGCAACGTGACGAGGCAAATCAGCATGACGATACGCAAGGAGTTGCTCGAAGCGCTGCGAGTGGGGTATCGCAGCGCGGCGTTCGGTGAACAGATCACGATTCTCGATGAGTTCGCGGCCCTGACTGGGAATCACCGCAAGCACGCCATCCAGCCGCTGCGGCAGCAGGGGGGCCTCCGCGGCGACGAAGGCGACACGCGAACGCAATCGGCTGTACGACGAGGCAGTACGCCAGGTGTTGACGGTGTTGTGGGAAGCGGCCGACAGGGTCTGCGGCAAGCGCCTGAAGACATTGATCCCGACGTTGGGTGATACCTTGGAACGGCAAGGCCATCTGGACCTGGATCCGATCATCAAAGCCAAGCTCTTTCGAGTCAGCGCGGCGAGGGGTAATCGAATTAGTTACCACATTGTCTGATTGGCATGGAGGCTTGCTCGGGCGCGCATTATTGGGCTCGGCTGTTTCGCGTGCATGGACATACCGCCAAGATGATGGCGCCCAGGCCGGTTGCTCCATATCGCATGTCCGGCAAGCGTGGCAAGAACAACGCCGCCGCCGGAAACCGGTGGCCGTGAGCGATTTCGTTTTCTTCATCGAGCCATCTTACGCCACTGATCAATCAACCTGACAACGCCCGCGGCTGCAAGTCACCAGCGCGAGCGCGCGTGCATCGGCAACGTGAAGGTCAGCGAGGCATATCGGTGCTGCGTACAGCAACCGGCATGTGGGCCGCAACCTGATCGAGCACCACTTCGGGTTCGTCGGCTTCAGTGTCCGATTCGTTGTCCAGCCTGCGACGCATCCGTTCGACATCGAGGTCGCCGGTCCATTTCGCGACCACCACCGTGGCCACGCCGTTGCCGATCAGGTTGGTCAGCGCGCGGGCCTCGGACATGAAGCGGTCGATGCCGAGGATCAGGGCCAAACCGGCGACCGGCACATGCCCCACCGCCGACAGCGTGGCCGCGAGCACGATAAAGCCACTGCCGGTGACGCCGGCGGCGCCCTTCGAAGTGAGCAGCAGCACGGCCAGCAGCGTGATCTGCTGCGTCAGGGTCATGTCCGTGTTGGTCGCCTGAGCGATGAATACCGCCGCCATGGTCAGGTAGATGGACGTCCCATCCAGGTTGAACGAGTATCCCGTGGGGATTACCAGGCCGACGACAGACTTGCGGGCGCCGAGGTTCTCCAGCTTGGCCATCATCCGCGGCAGCACGGATTCGGAGGACGACGTGCCCAGCACGATCAGCAGTTCCTCTTTGATGTACTTGATGAACTTCCAGATCGAGAAGCCGTGCAGGCGTGCGATGGTACCAAGCACGATAAAGATGAACAGCAGGCAAGTCGCATAAAACGTCGCCATCAGCTGGCCAAGCTGCAGCAGCGAACCCACGCCGTACTTCCCAATGGTGAACGCCATGGCGCCGAACGCGCCGATGGGAGCGACCTTCATGATGTAGCCGACGATGGTAAACAGCACATGCGAGAACTTCTCGATGAAATCGAACACCAGCGTGCCGCGGCCGCCGAACTTGTGCAGCGCGAAGCCGAACATCACCGCAAACAGCAGCACCTGGAGAATCTCGCCCTTGGCGAAGGCATCCACCACGGTACTCGGGATCACGTTCAGCAGGAAATCCACCGTACCCTGCATCTTTCCGGGCCCGGTGTAGGCGGCGATGCCCTTCGTGTCGAGGGTGGTTACGTCGACATTCATGCCGGCGCCGGGCTTGACGATGTTGATGATGATCAAGCCCACCACCAGCGCAATGCCGCTCACGACTTCGAAGTACAGCAGCGCCAGCCCGCCGGTCTTGCCGACCTTCTTCATGTCCTCCATGCCAGCGATGCCCACCACGACCGTGCAGAAGATGATCGGGGCGATGATCATCTTGATCAGCTTAATAAAGCCATCGCCCAGTGGCTTCATCGCCTCGCCGGTGTGCGGATAGAAGTGGCCTAGGAGGACGCCGACGACGATCGCGGTGATGACCTGGAAGTAGAGCGATCTGTAGAACGGCTTCGGGTGATTGTTCTTATCCATGAGTGTCTCCGTCATTGCTTCGCGATCACTATCAGCGTCTAGATGCTTGCCGCGTACGCTTGATGGCCGGCGGGTCAGCTTGAGCGCACTGGCAAGCCGGGGCCGCATGCGCAGCCCCCTTCTGCCTGGCCTGCTTCGCCGCCTCGAACGCGGCTGGGGCGACACTGGCGGCGCGCGGGCAGGTCGCCCGGATCGGGCCGCAGGTTTCGCATGCGCGCCGCGATTGCGTGTCATGGCCAGTACTGACTGGCCTATCCATCGCCGTGCCGCACCGCGTGGAGATGGGCGTGCGTCGCCATGGCTGTCTCCTGGTGATGGTCCATCCAGCGTTCATGGGATCCGTCAAGTGCGCAAACCGGGTACTGTCGCGCAAAAGGCCGCCCCTGATATAGCTTCAGTCAGTCGATCGAATTCCCCCATCGATTCGCATGGCGAGGACGAATGAAGTGGCGCCGCCTCGAGAGGAAACGGCGTCAGCCGTCCTGTCCCCAGCAACAATGTTGGGAAAACCGCCGTTCCAGTATTGGATAGGGGGTTTCGAAAGTCAAAGGAGCGTGCCGCGTTGTCGTCAAAGGAAGGACATTGCAATCCGGCCTGCACAGGTCTCAAATGGAATACGCTGGCGCAGGGTCACGAAACGCGTGGTCCCACCATGCCGAAGCGGACGGACTTCCCAGGTGTCGGTGGCAGCTGCGTACCGATGGCAGTGGCACTGACGCTCTGCCTGACATCTGGATCTGTACGTCAGCGCGGCCAGCATGCCCAGGCCACGAAGCCGCTGTCGGCCGATGCGCCCGGTGGCGATGCCGGAATCGTCTAGCCATGTGTCGACGCTGCGCAGGCGGCTGAGTAAAGCGCCGAGAACGGTTGGAGAACGGACTTCCGCGGTTCTTTCCACGACCTTGGGAAGCGGTGTAACTAGCACTTATGGCTTTTTCAACATAACCAAAAATGGACAGTCGACAAGGCACTGTTAACTTGCCGATAGCGAGACAATGCAGTGGCACGCGGGACCGCCGCTCACAAAGCAGTTGACGGATTTTTGGCCACGTCGGTGAGTTCGTGCCAGGCAGCGAATCTCGCAGCGAGGTGTTCGGGATGCTAATGGAAATCCCGCCCGACCCGGCTCCCCAGCCTTTCCCATTTCGGGACCGGATACCACATCCTTATACAGCCAGGGGCCAGACCGTAACCCGCGAATCCTTATGCCTATAGGATACTTTTGGGAGCGCCAGACTGATCAAGAAACTGGACCTTCTGGACTTCATCGGTGGATGGCTGGACGCAAAATTGGTAGGTGGTATGACTCCATGCAGCAGAGATCGTGTGACTGCTCGAAGTAGGCGAACCGACGAGCCAAATGGTGCCGTGCTTGTCAAGGACAACGCGACGCAGAGCGAAGCAGTTGTTCTCGTTGGCGATGGCTACGGCAACGATACGGCACTTAGTGAATTCCTCTTCAAGGGACAGGATGTGCGACCGAAGGGACTGAAAGGTTTCTTTTGCAGTCATGGATTGGCTTGCCGCTGTTGCGGATGAGCGCTCTGATTTACTGTCTTTGGGCCTGCGGGTTCGGTGACGCCTGTTTTTTCGAACTGAAGAACGTCAATGCCGCCTTAGTGGCGCCACAGGGGGACTTGCTACTATCTTCATCGTCCGCAAGTTCTTTAGGTGAGTATAGTTAACGCGCCCCCTCATGGCGAAGCACTAAGGTGGCCGCCCGCACCCGATACTTCCCTTTAGGGACACACGCCATGAAAGATTGAGGCACAAGCAGACTGAATACGGTGGAACCGTTCAGCGCCGCGGCGAAAGTTCGGAGTTTCACTGCGGCAGCACGCTCCCCGCCATCAAAATGCGATAGACCTCGCCGGCTATCCCAGTAGATGTCTTCGCGCTTCCAATGAGGCGTTCGCAGGTATCCTGCCGCAAGGTCGACGTGATCCTATTGGCAAGCTGGGGCCGCTGCTCGAGGATCGACTCGCTGCAGTACAAGCTGCCATCGGAATTTCCGATGGGCACGAACGGACAAGAAATGCCTCATACAACGACGACGCATGCGCCTGAGCCCCGTAGCGGAGGCAGGCCTTCACTGAGTCGAAGTCTTTACCCGTCACGTCCTTGAGATACGTGACGTGCTGTGCGAGCTGCGGCTCCATTAGGCACTGACGAACCTCTGGGGAAAAGCCGGCCAGAGATACGGCGGAGAACATCCAGACACATCTAGACGGAAAAATCGCCTGTCTCTTTCCATTGGATCGCGAGCGTCGGCGTCGCTAGACCACGGCCAGGTCGCGCAATTGAACGTTGTGGAGTCCTGCCGCTGTGGCTGCTGCGGGAAGGCTCTCAAAAGGGCTTTCACGGATCTTTGGCAGGGAACCATTATTTGCTGGCTGGCTGAGTGGCGGCAATGCGCAGGGCGATTCCGCGAACGTCGGATGAGGGATTTTCTGGGATGTAGTCAATGCGGACGCGTCGCCCGGAGACTGCGGGGCCCGCGCAGTTCGCTGCGCGGGCTGTTTGCTCTGGGCACCTCGGCGTAAGTGCTACGCGTAATCGCCAAACCTATCTGGGTCGTCCGGCATCGTCCATTTGACGGCCTTTTCTTCGACGTCTTTTGCCTGTTTCGGGACTGTGGGCAATGTCGTGTGGGGTGCGAACTCCGAGATTAGCTGAGATTTTGGTACGTTGATGACTTCCTCGCCGTCTTCGGACCAACATTTGAACCTGACGGTCATATGTGACTCCGGTTAGTGACTCAATCGCTCTTGCATTGGAATGCACAGGGGCGAACTATCATAATAGGTCGGATATATGAGAGTTGGCTGACGTCAATAGCGACAGGCAACTGGGGCAGTCCGATTCTGCCGGCGCGTTGTCGGACCGTTGCTCAAGGCAGAGATTCCTAAGAATCCGCCACCGTCGTTGCGGGTGCGTCTGGGCACGCCTCGCAAGCCATTACCAGCAGCGGAAGCCGTCTTTTCAGGAACCGGCAGTCGCGGACGAGACGTAAGCCTAGTCCGGTGGCAATGGAATAGATTCCATTTTTATATCCAGCGGAGATGCGGCAGAAAATCGCCGTGCTCCTCTATGCCGACTCCGCCTCTGCCATATAGCAAGGTCATAACCTTATCCTTCTCGGATGATTTGCAGCCCACAATCATGAGAAGCTCGCCTTGCGACAATAAGGCCGCATGTCGGGCTAATCGAGGCCCCCGATCATAAAGCCAAGGCCATAGGTGGTGAGACTACTCAGCGGGTCAGAATGGTCGCCGTAGTATCCGGCGAGAGCTATACCCAGTACCGCGCAGATAACATATCCAGCCATCGAAACTTCGGGTCGGAATGTGGTATGGCTGCTATCGGCAGCCGGAAAGCCCTCGATAGGCTTGAGGTCTCTGCCCATGAACCACGGACCCGTTACGTAAGTTGGCGCCCTTGATAGGGCAAGCACCTGAGTCCAGCCATTTCTGGCCGAAGCAGCATCTGCGAAACGAAAATAGAGAAGGGTACGCATAGCAGCACCTCGGTTATCCGGGCACAACTGCGCTCGGAGGATTGAGACCCTGGTGTCAACGTCGATTGGTACAGCCGGACAGGAATGCCGCGATGGCAGCGTCAGAAATCCGTTTGTAGGCGCGATAGCACCAAAAGTGATGTTGATGCAGCATTGGACTGCTGCTTCGACGCGAACTAGCTCAAATCTGCAATCTGCTTGTTTTGCGGATCGAACTGACCGGGTTGCGCAGTCTTGCGACCTTCATCTGGTTGTTCACTCTGGCGCTTTCTCGATGTTGTCGAGCGCCTTGTCGGGGCCGGAGGTACGGGGGCGTACTTCATGAGTGCCTTGTCGTTGCTTATGGTCTGCTGTTATGTCACTTCTTAAGAATACGCTCTTGCGACTAGATTCCCAACAAGGGTTACTCAACTGGTGGGCGCCCGACCAACTCCCTTGCCAGTTGCGCCCACTGGCGAGAAAATGGCCCTCCCTGTACTTCGATGCGTTCACTTATCGCCGCGACGTCAGGTGGCCGAAAAGGATCCATAATACGAAATCAGCATTCCTGAGCTGAAGGCATATGAGCCGATTAACGCAGGTGTTGCTTGAATATCACGAACGCAGCAAGCACCGTGTCAACAGCTACGCTCCCGGTCCCGAAGGGCTCGACTGGGCAACCCAGCCAGACCCGTTCCGGGTGTTTCAAGGCACACCGCGGATTGCTCTGCCATTGGTCGCGGACACCTTGGCCGCACGCTACAACGAGCTGCGCTGCGGCACTCTGCCTCCCGCGCAAAGATTCAGTCTTCGTACCCTGGCAATCCTGTTTGAACTTTCACTCGGCCTGTCAGCGTGCAAATCCTACGGTGCTCAGCGGTGGTCACTGCGCTGCAATCCTTCGAGCGGGAATCTGCATCCGACCGAGGGCTATCTTCTGTGTCCGGCTCTGCCCGGCTTGGCTGGCGGGGTCTACCATTACCTGAGCCGCAACCATGTACTTGAACATCGCGCTGAATTGGATGATCCTCGATGGACCGAGGCGTTTGCAGGCGGCGGTATCCTGGTCGGCATCAGCTCGATCCACTGGCGCGAGGCGTGGAAATACGGAATGCGCGCATGGCGCTACTGCCAGCATGACTGCGGCCATGCTATCGCGGCAGTGAGTTACGCCGCGGCAGCTCTCGGCTGGCAGACGCGGCTGGTGGAGGCGGCTGCGGATGACGCGTTGGCCGCATTGCTTGGATTGAACCGCCGCGAGGATTTTGGACCGGCCGAACCAGAGGTGCCAGATGCCCTGCTTTGGATCGGCAATCCTGAAGCACAGCCGGACCCTAGGTGCCTGCAGGCTGCTTTGGATAAGGCGCACTGGTACGGATACGCGAATCAACTAAGCGCGGGACATGAGAGTTGGCCCGACATCGATTCGATCCATCGCGCCACGCACAAGTCTCGTACTCGCGAACCGAGCTCGCCAAATCCGGAGCCGCACCGGTGGTCCGCGACGCCCGCCCTTGATCTGAGCTTTGCCCGAATCGCTCGGCAGCGCCGCAGCGCTGTGAGTTTCGATGGTACGACGCGCATCACCGCCGCGGCTTTTTTCGCCATGCTGGCATGCCTGTTGGTACGTAGCGACACGCCACCGTGGAATACGCTGATGTCTCCAGTCGCGGTGCATCCGGCGCTGTTGGTGCACCGCGTGGACGATCTGGAGCCGGGCCTGTATGTGCTAGTAAGACATTCCGGGGCGCTGCCTAGCCTCAAGCAGGCTATGCGCCCGGAATGGCTGTGGCAAAAGACTGGACCGGACCATCTGCCGCTCTATTTTCTGCTACCTTACGATTTACGCGCAGTAGCAAAGTTGATCTGTTGTCACCAGGACATCGCCGCTGATTCCTGCTTTGCGCTGGGAATGATCGCAAATTTCGAAATCGCCCTGAAGCAACCATGGCGTTATCGCCATCTTTTCTGGGAATGCGGAATTCTCGGCCAGGCGCTCTATCTTGAAGCAGAAGCCTCCGGAGAGCGCGCTACGGGAATTGGCTGTTTTTTCGACGATGAAATGCACGCCATGCTGGGAATCAAAGATCACGCTTGGCAAAGCCTGTATCACTTTACCGTCGGTGGCGCCATGGTCGATCAGCGCTTGTCTACATTTGCACCGTATGAGGTTCAGCCGCGCCGCGAACGCAGCGAACCAGGCGCTCGAATTCCGCGCGGGCATTGGCCACGAAGCTACCCATCATCATCCGCTCGGTAGCAAGCGCCGATGTCAGGATAGTCCAGCCATTGTTGACTTCCCCGGGTTTTGTCGCGATAAGGAGGTGGTACCAGCGAGGAGTAGCCGGGGTGCTGCGCTTATGCGGCCAGCGAGTAAAATTGCTCAGCAGCGGACGGACTACTCCCCTTTGGGGCGACCATCTGCCTTTTGCAGATCATGCGCATGGTCTCGATGCCACCCAGGATAATGCGGGCGCAGCGAAAATTCTGGAATCCCAGCATCGGCCTGACCCGGCGTTTGATGGACCGGTGGTCCTGCTCGACGAGGTTGTTCAGGTATTTGTTTTGCCGGATCTTGATGGGAGTTTCCCTTTTAGCGTTGATGGCCTGCAGGGCTGCCAGATTGGCGCGGCTCTTGTCCACCATGACAGTCTGCGGAGCCCCATTCTGGGCGATGGCCTTCTCGAAGAAGCGCCGGGCAGCGGCCGTGTCACGGCGTGCGCACAACAGGAAATCAATGGTCTTGCCGGCCTTGTCCACAGCCCGGTAGAGATACTTCCATTGCCCCTTTACCAGGAGGTAGGTTTCGTCCATGCGCCAACTGGTGCCCACCGGACGCTGATGCCTGCGAAATGCCTGCTCGAACACCGGTAGCAGCTTGATCACCCAGCGATGCACGGTGGAATGGTCCACCGAGATACCGCGTTCGGCCATCATTTCCTCCAGATCCCACAGACTTAGTGAGTACGCCACGTACCAGCGCACGCATAGCAGAATCACGTCCAGCGGGTAGTGCAGGCGCTTGAGCACCTTGGCAATCCCTGCCGGCAGGCTCTTTCGTGGGCGCTTCGTGTGATGGCTCATCTTCTGGCTTCGGGTTTCGCGACCGCAAATTCTACTTCGGCACCGTTACTGCGACGGAACCCTATTTCCCCGTGCTGCCGCGTGTTGGCCAGGGGCGAGCGCAGATCTTCAGCAGTTCGCCCACCGGGGGCAGTGAAAGCATGGCGTTGATGTACCTGCTTGCTATCACCGCCGCCAGCCGATCCATCGATCTATCATCCGCCTATTTTGTGCCTGACGACCTGACACTGAAAGCACT
>NZ_JBFTOX010000077.1:0-38260 GCF_056398185.1 Cupriavidus sp. 05L310 | reverse complement strand
TAGGTGCTTTCGCCCATTTCACCAATTTGCGGGAAGGGCGTGCCCACACCTGGCATGTAGAACGGGTAGTAATACTCGCTCTCCCCCGGTGTATTGTGTTTCTCATCGGGATACGCGTTATACAGGCGCACAATATTGCTATGGAAGCGCTTGGCGGGTTCCGGTTTTTCGTAGTCCCTCTCCATATTGTTGTTGGTGCCATCGAAGAACAGCCCCACGTTGACCAGGATCTGGCAAACCGGCTGACGCACGAACGTGCAGGCGGGCTTGGTCCCCAACACACGGAAAACCTCGCGCGGCGTCAGGCTGCAGCATTCGGCCGGATCTGGTGGGAGCGTGCGGTCGGGGGCAGCGATATAGCGCTTCATTGTTGGAACTCCTTCGACTTGTTCGGATCGACCGGATAGGGAATGGGGTGATTGGGACTATGTGCGTCGTAGCGCGCCGACACGACCACGCGGACCACGTCGTTCGGGAAGATGTGGGCATAGATGGTGCCGGCCTCGGTATAGGGCGCAATCTCGACCACCTTGGTCTTGATGACGTCCTTCCTGCCCTCCGGCATGTTCCAGCTCACCTTGACCTGCAGGCCGGGGCGATAGACTCGTGGCACACCTACGCAACACGTTCCGGCATTGGCTGAGCCATAGGCGCGCATGTTGTGGCCGGGCGTTCCGTCGATGCTGAACTCGTAGACGAAGCGATTCGTATGATTGACGCCGCCCACGGAGGCATAAACGAACTTGTCGGAGCGGTCAGTCGAGATGCCGCTGCCGCCGGCGCAGCCGGCCAGGAACAGCGACAGGAGAATGGCCTTGCCGAGGGCAATGCGCCGCGGTGCCGCGATATCGCGCTTCATTGTTGGAACTCCTTCACTTCGTCAGGGTTAACCGGATAGGGAATGGGGTGATTGAGGCTTTGTGCGTCGTAGCGCGCCGACACGACCACGCAGACCACGTCGTTCGGGAAGATATGGGCATAGATGGTGCCGGCCTCGGTGTAGGGCTCGACGTCGACCACCTTGCTCCCATAGAGGATCTTGGCCCCGTCCCGTGCCTTCCACTTGACGGTGACCTACAGGCCGGGTCGGTAGACCCGCGGCACCCCCACGCAACACGTTCCCGAGGTGTTGCCGTAGGCATCCACGTTTCCGCCCCATTGCGCGTCGATTGAGAAAAATGGCCAGTAGTTCGGCTGGGGTCGAAGGCGTGGGCAGTCCGCTCTTCGCTGGTGCACTCATGGAAGACGCTAATACATGTAAAGCATCTTTAAGTCATGAGGTTCCCAAGATTGCCTTTGCGTCGCATGCCAAGGCAGCCGCCATTGTTCAGGTGTATTCCTTCAGAGCTAATGGAAAGAGAGAATCATTACCCGAGGCACGCTGGAATGTATTTAGGAATTGTCTGAATTATTCGAAAATTTAACAATTTTTCACTTTGCTAAATCGTACGAATTCGAAAGGCAGTACGTCTCCCTTGCGGGACACGCGGACCAGCGGTGCGCAGGCATTGAGCTTGAACAATTCGCCCATCATATGGACCGATGAACCCACGCCCGCCGAGCTGAACGTAATCGTATCCGGGCACTGGCGCGCGTCGGCGGCAAGTTGCCAGCAGGCAGCTTCGGGTTCACCACCACGTGTGGTATCCCGGGCAGACCGCGGCGGCCTTCAGGGCGGTGGCCGGATGTAGTTGAACTTCTTGTAGGTGTTGCGGGTGGCGTGCAGGCCGACGGAGCGAGCGGCAGGGTGTAGCCGTCGGCCAGTATGTCCACCATCGCCTTGCCGCCAATGAGGCCGCTCGCGCTGGACGGCACGATGATGCGGATATTCCCGCCGGGATAGCCTGACTGGACGAGGACGCCGCCGGCAAAGGCGGCGCCGGTCACGGAGGAATTCGCCGCGCTGCCGGAAGCGCGGTTCGCCGCGCGACAGCGGGGCCTGTGACGTGCTGGCGGGCTCAGGCCTTGCGCAGGAAGCAGGCCTTGAGCATGAAGCTGCCACCGTCCATCTTGCAATCGACTTCGTGGTCGCCGCCCACCAGCCGGATGCTCTTGACCTTGGTGCCCATCTTCAGCGTGATGGACGAGCCCTTGACCTTCAGGTCCTTGATCAGCACCACGGCGTCGCCGTCATTCAGCACGGTGCCGTTGGCATCCTTCACCACCGCGTCCGCGCTGTCGTCCGCTTGCGGGGCGGCCAACATCGCCCACTCATGGCCGCAGTCGGCGCAGACGAAATTGTCGCCGTCAGGATAGGTGTTTTCCAGTGTGCATTGGGGGCAGGCGGGGATCGTGGACATGATGGTTTTGACTGTATGCGGATTGAGGGCCCAGAGGGCCTGGATGGCCTAGAGTATAACGTCGGGTGGGTGCCGGTTCCGGCATTCGTCCCCGGATGCGCGCCCGCGTACAGAGCCGCCAGGCAGGATGCAGTCTCCTTTCGCTGCCCTCCGGAACGGCCCCCTGCGGGTCTTCGTATGAGGCCTAGCTATTATCTCCAGGCGACCACGAACCGCCCAGCGCGCGGTATAGCTGCACGGCCGCCACGGCTTGTGCCGTCTGCGTCTGGATCTGTTCCTCCTCGCGCCGCAGCGCGTCGATACGCGCGTCCAGCACGTCCTGCAGCGTGCGCCGGCCGCCTTCATAGAGGCGCGTGGCGCTCTGGCTGTTGCGCTGCGCGGTAGCGACCACCGCATCCAGCCGGGCACCGCGCTGATCCAGGCCATGACGCAGGCCGTAGGCATTGTCCACTTCCTCCAGCGTGCGCAGCACGGCCTGGTCGTAGTTTGCCTGCGCGGCCTGCAGGCGGGCGTCGCCGGCATCGATATTGGCCTGGATGCGCCCGGCGGTGAAGATCGGCAACTGCACGCCGACACCGAGCAAGCCGCCCGTGCCGCTCAGCGCGGGCAGCCCGTCCACGTGCAGGCGCCCATCCTGGCCGAGGAAGGTCAGGTAGAAGCGCGGGAACAACTCCGCTTTTGCGCTGCCGAGCCTGGCGGCCTGCGCGCGCACCAGCGCGGCCGAGGCCCGGACATCCGGGCGCCGCTCGATGACCTGGGACGGCAGCTGCCCCGCCGGCGGGGCCGGCACGAAGAACGGCGGCGGCGGGGACAATGCCGTTGCGCTCTGCGGTATCTGGCCGGCGAGCACCGCCAGCCGGCGCTCCCGGATCGAGATCAGGTTGACCAGCACGGGCCGCTGCGCCTGCAGCGCGCCAAGCTGCTCGCTCACGCGATCGATGTCATAGGGCAGCGCCTGGCCGGCTGCATAGCGTGCGCGGGTGTAGCGCAGCAGTTCGCCGACAGTTTCCATGCTGCGGTCAAGCAGTTGCAGACGGCGCTGCAGGCCGCGCGCCGCGACATAGTTCTCGGCCACGTCGGCGGCAATCGCCAGGCGCGTGCCGCGCAGGCGCTCCTCGGCGCTGAGCGCGACGGCTGCCGCGGCTTGCGCGTCGCTGCGCCGGCCGCCGAAGATGTCGATCTCCCAGGCCACGGTCACGCCGGCAAGGTGGCCGTCCAGTCCGGGAGACATGTCGGGCAACCCAGCGGGGCTGCGCAGGTCGGCCACGCCCCGCGCGGCCAGCGCCTGCGCCGAGAGCGTGGGGTAGAGCGCCGATTCGGCCACCCGCCCGATGGCGCGCGCTTCCGCCAGGCGCGCCTGTGCGACGCGCAGGTCGATACTGGCTTGCAGCGCCTGGGTGACGCGCTGCGTCAGTTCCGGGTCGCCCCAGTTTTGCCACCACTGCGCCAGGTCCTGTTCCGCGGCTGGCATGCCCTGGGCGGGGGCTTCGCTGAACGCAGCGGGGGCCGCGATACCGCCGGGCACGGTCACGTCGACCGTGGTGCAGCCGGCCAGGCCCGCGGCGATACATGCGATGAGGCCGGTGAGGATGCCGCGTGCTGGATAAGTACTCAAGGCAGAAGTCCGTTTGGTGGGCGGGCGCGAGGTGCGATCAGGCATGGCGTTAACCCTGCTGTGCCAGCATGGAGCGGAACCGCGTCAGCGCCAGGGCGAGGAAGATCCCGCCCGCGGCCGTCACGCCCAGCAACTGCGGCCACACCACGTCCACGCCCGCGCCGCGGAACAGGATGGCCTGGGTGAGGTTGACGAACTGGGTCGTCGGCAGGAACTGGACCGCGTGCTGCATGGCCTGCGGCATGCTCTGCACCGGCGTGGCGGCGCCGGACAGCAGGTAGGCAACGGCATAGGTCGGCACCGCCAGCAGGCCGAACTGCGGCATGGCCGGCGCGATGGTGGCGAGCCACATGCCGAGCGCCGTGACGGAAAACAGGTAGAGCGCCGTGCTCAGCGCAAACAGTCCCAGCGATCCCGTGACCGGCACCGCCAGCCACAGATGCACCACCAGCCACAGCGACAGCAGCGATGCCAGGAAGATCACCGCGCCGTTGGCGAGGATCTTGGCCACGGCGATCTCGCTGGCGCGTACCGGCATCACCAGCAAGTGCTCGATGGTGCCGTGCTCGCGCTCGCGGATCACCGCCGCGCCCACCAGGATGATGGCCAGCACGGTGATGTTGACCACGATCTGCATGGTGGATGTGAACCAGTGCGATTCCGTGTTGGGATTGAACATCACCGTGCTCTCCGCGCGCACGGGGAGTTGCGCCTCGATGCCCCGCGCATGCAGGAACTCAAGCACCTCGCGCGTGAAGATCTGCTGCAGGTAGGTGGCTCCCAGCCCCGCCTGCGTCATCGCCGTGGCATCGACCAGCACCTGCACCGCCGGCGTCCGGCCCGCCAGCACATCGGCTTCGAAGCGCGGCGGGATCTCGATGGCGAAGATATAGCGGCCACGGTCCATCTCCGCGTCGACGTCGTGCCGGTCGACATCGACCGGCGTCTTGAAATACGGCGGACGGATCGCGTCGCGCAGGCGGCGCGACAGCTCGGAGTGGTCGCCGTCCACAATCGCCACCGACGCGTTAGACACCTCGGCCTTGATGCCCTTGGCCACCGAGTGCACGGCCAGGGTAAAGGCGAACACGATCAGCACCATCAGCGTGATATCGCTGAACAGGCTGCGCAGCTCCTTGCCGCACAGCCGGGCCACGTTCTTGCACCATTGGTTCATCGCGGCATCTCCCGGCTACGCCTCCTGCTTGCGCAGGAGCAGGCGCGCGCCGGCCAGGTATAGCAGCGCAAAGCCCAGCAAGGCCAGGTACATGGCGCCAAAGCTGCCGGCGCCCAGGCCCTTGGTGAAGCTGCCCAGGCTGACCAACTGGAACCACGACGACGGAAAGCCCAGGCCGATCCAGTAGCTGCTGCCGGTCAGCGTGGAAACGGGATAGAGCAGGCCGGAAAAGTTCACCGATGGAATCAGGCACAGGATGGCGGTGCCGAAGATGGCGGCCACCTGCGAACGCACGAAGGTGGACACCAGCAGGCCGAGCGCGGTGGCCGCCAGCACGAACAGCGCGGCGCCCAGCGACAAGGCGAGGAAGGAGCCCTTCAGCGGCACCTGCAGCAGCACGATCGCCAGGGCCACCAGCGTGAGGTAGCTGACCATGGCCAGCCCCACGTAGGGAAGCTGTTTGCCGATCAGGTATTCGCCCACGCTCGCGGGGGAGGCATAGAGGTTGGTGATGGATCCCATCTCCTTCTCGCGCACCACGCCGAGCGCGGTCAGCATGGTCGGGATCAGGATCAGCGCCAGCATGATGATGCCCGGCGTGATGGCATAGATGCTGCGGAATTCCTGGTTATAGATAAAACGCGACTCGATCGACACCGGCAGCGCGGCGGGGCGGGCCGGCAGCGCGCGCATCTGCGCATTGGCGTAGGCCAGCAGCACGCCGGTGACATAGGCGCGCGTGGTCGCGCCGGGGAACGGGCTGGACCCGTCCACGCGGAAGGCGAGTTGCGGTTGCCGGCCGGCCAGCAGGTCGCGCTCGAAACCGGGCGGGATATCGACGACCAGCATGTCGTTCGCGGCACGCAGGCGCCGGTCCGCGTCGGCCTCGCTGTGCACGTCGTTGGTCTGCACGAAGTAGCGCGAGCCGGAGAACTGCTCCACCAGTTCCCGGCTGGCGCGGCTCTGGTCGCGGTCCAGCACGGCGAAGCGCACGTTTTCGACGTCGAAGGAAACGCTCCATGCCGCGGCGCACAGCAGCACGATAGGGCCGAGGATGGCGAATGCCAGCCTGAGCTTGTCGCGCGCCAGTTCCATCGCCTCGCGCCGGGCGAAGGCCCAGGTGCGCGCCAGGGCCGAGCCGCCCGGATGGCCCGCGGGTTTGTCGTCCGGCGCGCGGGGCGGGGCCGGTTGCGCGGATACGGTAGCGGCGGCAGCGCCGTTCTCCGGGTTCTCCGCTTGCTCCAGATAGGTGACGAAGGCGTCCTCCAGCGTCTGCGCGTGGCAGCGCTCCCGCAGGGCCTCCGGGCTGCCCACGGCCAGCACGCGGCCGCGATGCATGAAGGAGATGCGGTCGCAGCGCGCGGCCTCGTTCATGAAGTGCGTGGAAACGAAGATCGTCACGCGCTGCTGGCGCGAGAGCTGGACCAGGTGGCGCCAGAACATGTCGCGCGCGCCGGGATCCACGCCGGAGGTAGGCTCGTCGAGGATCAGCACTTCCGGATGGTGCAGGCAGGCGGCGGCCAGCTGCAGGCGCTGGCGGATGCCGAGCGACAAGGAAGCGGGCTGCGCCTCGGCGTGCTGGTCCAGTTCGAAGTCTTGCAGGGCTTGCCCGACCGCCTGCCGCGCGGCGTCGCCTTCCATCCGGTAGAGCCGGGCGTGCAGGTCCAGGTTCTGCCGTACCGTGAGTTCTTCGTAAAGCGAGAACGCCTGCGACATATAGCCCACCCGCATGCGCGTGCGCATGTCGCCGGCGTCGATGGTCTGGCCGAGCAGGCGCGCGGTGCCGCTGGTGGCATCGAGCAGCCCGGTCAGCATCTTCATGGTGGTGGTCTTGCCGCAGCCGTTGGAGCCGAGAAAGCCGAAGATCTCGCTGCGCTCGATGCGAAAGCTCACGTTGTCCACGGCGGTGAAAGCGCCGAAGCGCCGCGTCAGTCCCTCGGCTTCGATGGCGGGTTCGCCGTCGTCGGGCGGGCGGGGCGGGATCAGCAGGCCCGTCGCCTCGCCGCGCCGGGCCGACGGCAGCAGCGAGATATAGGCCTGTTCCAGATCGCTGGTGCCGGCGCGGGCCAGCAAATTGGCGGTGCGGTCGCAGACCAGCACCTTGCCTGCGTCCATGGCCACCAGGTGCTCGAAGCGCTGCGCTTCCTCGATATACGCGGTGGCGACAATGACCGTCATGTTGCTGTGCTCGGCGCGCAGGGCTTCCACCAGGGTCCAGAACTGGCGCCGCGAGAGCGGATCCACGCCCGTGGTGGGCTCGTCGAGGATCAGCAGGTCCGGGTTGTGGACCAGCGCGCAGCACAGCCCCAGCTTCTGTTTCATGCCGCCGGAGAGCTTGCCCGCCGGGCGGTCCGGGAAGGGCGCCAGGCCAGTGGCCGCGAGCAGGCGCCCGATGCGCTGGCGCCGCTCGGCGGCGCCCAGGCCGAACAGCCGGGCAAAGAAGTCGACGTTCTCGTAGACGGACAGCGTCGGGTACAGGTTGCGCCCCAGCCCCTGCGGCATGAAGGCCACGCGCGGCAACAGCGCCTCCCGGGCCTGCCGGTCGCGCAAGTCCGCGCCAAGGACCGACGCGCTGCCTTGCTGGATGCGCTTGACGCCGGCGATCACCCCGAGCAGGGTCGACTTGCCGACGCCGTCGGGGCCGATCAGGCCGATGGTGGCGTTGCCGGGCAGCGTGAGCGATACGTGGTCCAGCGCCACGCTGGCGCCGTAGCGATGCGACAGGCCATCGATCCGGATGGCCGCGGCGCGGTCGGGGTGCGGGCCCGGCATGACGTCAGGCCGGCTGCTGGCGCAGCGCCAGCCTGGCTGGCCAGGGCTGAGTGGCATCCAGGCGCACGAAGCCATCGCCCGTCATGCCGGCCTTCAGCTTTGCCGCGTAGCGCTGCGCCACGTCCGGCGTCAGTTGCAGCTTGACGCGATACATCAGCTTGGCCCGCTCGGCATCGGTCTCGACATACTTGGGCGTGAACTGCGCCTCGCTGGCCACGAAGCTGATCCGGGCCGGGATGGGTTCGTCCTGCATGGCGTCCAGCACGATGCGAGCCTCGTCGCCGATGGCCAGCTTGCCGGCCGCGCCGGCCGGCAGGAACACGGTGAAGTACATATCAGCCAGGTTGAGCAGGGACACCACGCGCCCGCCCGCCGGCAGCACCGTGCCGACCTCGATCACGCGATACTCCACGCGGCCGGCCACGGGCGCGCGGATGGTGGCTTCGTCCCGCAGGATCTTCAGGCGGGCGATCTGCGCGTCGGCTTCCACGACCGCCGCCCGGGCTTCGCCAAGGGCGGCCCGCGCGCCGGTCACGCTCGCGCTTTCGCCATCCAGGCCAAGCTGCCGGCGATCCCGTTCGACGGATGAGATCTGGCGGTCCTGGTACAGCTTGACGGCTTCGGTCAGCTCCAGCCGCGCAAGGCGCTGGCGGCTCGCACGGGCATCGATTTCGGCCTGCGCGCGCGATGCGGCCTGCACGGCGCGCTCCCGCGCGGCGGTGGCGAGGTCCAGTTGGGCCAGCAGTTCGGCGTCGTCCTGGCGGGCCACCACGGCACCGGCGGAGAGGGCCTCGCCCTCGCGCACCGGCAGGTCGATCACGCGGCCGCCATACTTCACGGCCACGTCGAGCCGGCCGATTTCCATGCGCCCGTTGCTGTGGACGACAGAGGCCGGCCATGGATCGCGTTGGCCGGCGAACCACCACAGCGCGGTGCCAGTGACGGCGGCAAGGAACAGTGCCGCGATACCCCAGCCTGGTTTTATTTTCATCGGCTACCTGTGCGCTGAATAAGGGAATGCCGCCAAAGGGCTCCAGGGTTTCAGGGCGTCAGGGGAAATGGGAGGGAGGACGATGAAGACAAGCCTTGAACCGCGGGGCGACGGTGTGGGTGAAATGCTATCCGTCGCGCCGGCGCCGTGACTTGATCTAGCGCAAGTCAGTGGCGGCGCCGACACATTTCTGAAGAGGGGTTCTAATTCCTGGTGCCCCAGGATTCATGAAGCCATGCGCGATAAAGGCCCTCAAGGGCTATTCTGCAAAAAGCGCAAACCGTAGGGGCTTCCTTCGCAGAGACGGGCGCGGTTGACATGGATCAACGCCCGCCTGCCGGTCTCGCCGACACTCAATGCAGAAGCGCCGGGATTCCAGTCCGCTGGCGGGCATGGCCTTTCACCGATGCCCGTCCGCATCCGGGCGCGTCAGGTACTGCGGCCTCGCGAGAGAGACGTAACCGATGCATACCCACAGCGACGAAGAATGGATTCAGCGCATCGCGGAGGAGTTGGAGGCTCCTCCGGAGGCCGTGCGGCAAGTGTATCTTGAGGCGCTGCGGGATTTAAGTACGGATGCGCGCATCCATGACTACCTGCGCCTGTTCGTTGTGAAGCGTGTCACCGCTGCGTTGCGCAGGCGCCCGCAGGCGTAGCGCGTGCCGATATGCCGCGCGCCATCGGGGCGCGCGGAAACCGGTTCGCCTCGCGCAAACATCCCGCCCGGCACGCTTTGCGTCTATGGTTGAGGCAGGGCAATGTGTTGGCCGGGAGTTGCGATAAGCCTACCTGATGCCCTCCGTGACGGATCGCCTGTGCCTGTCGCCCACATCGGCGGCAAAAGGCACGGCACAAGCCTGGGGTCATTCAAGGAGAAGAAAATGAAGCGAAAGATGCTTTTGACCATGGCCACGACGGCCGCTCTGGCCGGGCTTGTGCAGCCGGTGTTTGCGCAGCCGGAAACCAAGGGCGAGATGATGACCGCGCCAGGAAAGGCCGCGTTTTCCGAAACAACGAAAGTGGCGGCTACCGTCATGAAGATCGACGCGGCAAGCCGCACTGTCACGTTGAAGGGCCCCAAGGGCCGGGTGTTCGATCTCGCGGTGGGGGACGAAGTGCGCAACTTCGATCAAATCAAGGTAGGCGACAAGGTCGTCGCCGAGTACAAGCAGGCCCTGACGCTGGAACTGAAGAAGGGCGGGGACGGGATTACCGAACGCACCGAACGCGAAGCCGGGGACCGCACCGCCGCGGGCGCGAAGCCGGGCGCGGCGGCAGGCAGGCAGGTGACGGTCGTTGCGAACGTCGTCGCCGTGGACATGAAAAAGCAGCATGTCACGCTGCAGGGCCCGAAAGGAAAGGTCAACCTGAATGTGCAGGATCCGGACCAGTTGAAGAACATCAAGAAGGGCGACCAGGTGCAGGCGGTCTATACGGAGGCCGTGGCCATCGCGGTGGACCCCGCGACCAAATAAGCTGTGTGCCGCATCAGAGCCTGCTGCCAGCTACGGTGGCAGGCCGATGCGGCAGTCGTCCGGATGGCGCCGGTGAGCGAGCGCCACCACCGTCATCCTGCAAGCCATCGCGCGCTTCGCTGCCTGTTTTAAATCCCCCCGCCGCAACCCACTGCAACGCACCATGTCCGACCCCGTGCACCACGGCGGCGCGTGCGTTTTCCTGCGCTGGTGCATGGCCTTTCCTGTTTAGGTAAAAACCCTGAAATAATTGCATTGCAATTGAAGAGATTGCGATTCGCATATTCGCGAACTATTCTCTGGACTATCGGATCGCCTGTCGCGGGTTGATCGTCAACTGGGAAATTCATGATGAAGTTGTTGCTAGATACCTTGTGCGATATCGTCGGCGCGACAGGGCTGCTCACCGCCAGCGACGATCTGGCAGGCTATGTCAGCGACTGGCGCGGCCGCTACAAGGGCACGGCACTTTGCGTTGCGCTGCCGCGCACCACCGAACAGGTTTCGGAACTCGTCAAGGCGTGCGTGGCCGCCGGCGTGGCGGTCCTGCCCCAGGGTGGCAATACCAGCCTGAGCGGTGGCGCGGTGCCGTATGAGCAAGGCAACTGCGTCATCGTCAATCTCTCGCGCATGCGGCGCATTGTGCGCATCGACCCGGCGGACAACTCGATGGAGGTGGAGGCCGGCTGCGTGCTGGCCGAGATCCAGGCCGCGGCCATCGAGGCGGGGCGCTTCTTCCCGATCAGCCTGGGCGCCGAGGGCTCCTGCCAGATCGGCGGCAACATCGCCACCAATGCGGGCGGCACCGGTGTGCTGCGCTATGGCAATACCCGCGAGAACGTGCTCGGCCTGGAAGTCGTCTTGCCGGATGGGCGTATCTGGCGCGGCCTGCGCACCTTGCGCAAGGACAATACCGGGCTTGACCTCAAGCAGATGTTCATCGGCGCGGAAGGCACGCTGGGCATCATCACCGCGGCCACGCTGAAGCTGCACCCGTTGCCGAGCGCGCACGCGATGTCGTGGGTCGCACCGGTCGACGTGGATGCCGCGCTGGCGCTGCTCGGCCTGTTCCAGTCCGCTTGCGGTGCGCAGCTATCCGCTTTCGAGCTGATGAACGCCAGCCAGCTCGACATCGTGCTGGAGCACGTGCCGGGCCAGCATGCGCCGCTCACCGGTGCGCATCCCTGGCATCTGCTGGTGGAGCTCAGCGATACCTGCGACGACGCGCGCTTGCAGGAAGTGCTTGAGGCCACGCTGGAAAAGGGCATGGAGCGCGGCCTGATCGCCGATGCGGCCATTGCCGCCAGCTCCGCGCAGCGCGAGGCGATGTGGAAGCTGCGGCACAGTGTGTCGGAGGGCAACAAGAAGGCGGGCATCGGCCTGACGCTGGACACCGCCGTGCCGGTATCGATGGTGCCCGCTTTCATTGCCGAAGCCACCCGCGCGATCGAAGAGGGCTTCGATGCGCGTGTCGTGGTGGTGGGCCATCTCGGCGACGGCAATATCCATTTCATCCCGTTCTTCGAGTTCGACACCTGGCAGGCCCTGCCCGACCAGGCGAAAACCGCCGCCGCGGTGCGCCGCGCCGGGCACGATGTCGCCGCCAGGTTGAATGGCACCTTCAGCGCGGAGCATGGCGTGGGCCGAACCTTGCTGGATGAGATGCGCCACTACAAGGGCGATGTCGAACTCGACCTGATGCGTACCGTCAAGCGCGCCTTCGATCCGCAGGGCCTGTTCAACCCTGGCAAGCTGATTCCCTGATTTTCAGATTCCTTGATTCCTTGATTCCTTGATTTCCTGATTGCCACCGGCTCAGGCCGGCCTCCCGATTTTTTTTCATTCCGATCCCCCGTCCCCGTAGGAGTACAGCCATGAGTAACGCCGACAAGCCGAGCAATCCATCGCGTCGCGACGCCTTTAAATTGCTGAGCGCCGGCACCGCCGCACTCGCCATGCCGGCGATCTGGACATCGGCCAAGGCGGCCTCGCAACGCATCGTAGTGCGCGACTCCGGCGGCGTCTTTGCCAAGGCGTATGGCGAGGTGTTCTACAAGCCGTTCACCAAGGCCACCGGCATCCAGGTTGTGGGCGTTCCGTCCAACGCGGAGCCCACGGCCCAGATCCGTACCATGGTGGACGCCAAGAACTACAGCTGGGACATGGCATCGATCAGCCAGCCTGCGATCGAGGTCCTGACCACCGACGGAAAGGATTACCTGGAGAAACACGGGCTGGGCGCGGATCCGGTGGTGGCTGGCATCCCGGCGCAATACATGTCGCCCTACGGCGTCGGCACCAACGTGTACACCACCGTGCTGGCCTACCGCACCGATGCGTTCAAGGGCCGCAAGGCGCCCGCGCAATGGAAGGACCTGTGGAACGTGCACGATTTCCCCGGCCGCCGCGCGCTGCGCAAGCATCCCTTCGATACCATCGAGGAAGCGTTGATGGCGGACGGGGTGGCGAACGCATCGGTTTATCCCTGCGACGTGGACCGCGCGCTGCGCAGCCTCGATAAGGTCAAGTCCAGCGTCGCCGTGTGGTGGAGCGGCGGCGCGCAGGTCGAGCAGATGCTCAAGTCGGGCGAGGTGGATCTGGTGGCTACCTGGATCTCGCGCGCGCAGTCCGCCATGGATGCCGGCGCGCCGGTCGCCATCTGCTGGGACCAGCACCTGTGGGGCGTGGACAGCTGGACCATCCTGAAGGGCACGCCCAACGCCGCCGCCTGCCGCGAGTTCATCAAGTTTGCCTCCGACCCCAAGCGCCAGGCGCAGCTCACGCAATACCTGGCCGCCGGCGTCACCCATCCGGACGCATTCAAGTACATCGATGCCAAGCACGCCGCGATGCTGCCGACCTACGCGGACAACATCAAGCGCGGCGTGAAGATCGATGCCAAATACTGGGTCAAGAACCAGGAGCCGGTGCTCGAGAAGTTCAATGCCTGGATCCTGAAGTGAAGCGCATGCGCTGACGTCGGAACTCTCTTGCAAAGGTAAGCGTGATGCAACAAGTAACACAGAAACTGCAGACCAGGCAGCTGTCCAAGCGCTATGGCGATTTCATCGCGCTCGCGCCCACGGACCTCTCGGTTCCGGAGGGCGAATTCCTGACCCTGCTGGGCCCGTCAGGCTCGGGCAAGACGACGCTGCTGAGCCTGATCGCCGGCCTGTCGCAGCCGGATGGCGGCAGCATCCGCATCAACGGCGCGGATGTGACCTACGGCGCGCCTTACGAACGGGACATCGGCATGGTGTTCCAGAACTACGCGCTGTTCCCGCACATGACGATTGCAGAGAACATCGGCTTTCCGCTGAAGATGCGCAAGATGCCGGCGCGGCAGGCGGAGCAGGAGGTCAGCCGTGCGCTGGATCTCGTGCGCCTGCCCCACGTTGCCCATCGCTTGCCCAAGGAACTGTCGGGCGGGCAGCAACAGCGCATCGCGCTGGCGCGTTGCATGGTCTACCGCCCGTCGATCATCCTGATGGATGAGCCGCTGGGCGCGCTGGACAAGAAGCTGCGCGACCAGATGCAACTCGAAATCAAGCGCATCCACCGCGAACTGGGCACCACCATCGTGTATGTGACCCACGACCAGGAAGAGGCGATGACGATGTCCGACCGCATCTGCCTGATGAATGGCGGCAGGATCGAGCAGCTCGGCAGTCCGGCCGATCTCTACTTCCGCCCGCGCACCACCTTCGTGGCGGACTTCCTGGGCGAGTCGAACCTGCTGCCGGCCACGGTCGAAGCGGTCAGCGGCGGCTTGCTCGACGTCAGCTTCGACGGGCTGCCCGCGCGCGGCACGGTGCAGGCCAATGGCGCCGCGTTCCGGCGCGGCGACCGCGCCAAGGTGATGATCCGTCCGCAAAATCTCCATGTCTCGGGGGCGCCGGGCGCGCCGAATACATTGTCGGCGCGGCTGGGCGATATCGTCGTGACGGGCGGTGTGACCAAATCCTACCTGGCACTGCCGGGCGACACGCCGCTGGTGGTGGCGGAACTGACCCGCGGCGCCCCTGGCCGCCATCTGCCTGGCGACACGCTCACGGTGAGCTGGCAGCCTGAAGATGCCGTTGCGATTCCGGAGTAAGCCATGGTCACACAAGTCATGAAGGCGGCCGCGACGCCGGCCGCCAAGCGCCGGTCTGCCTGGCACCGCGATTTCCTGCTCGGCGCGCCCACCATCCTGTTCCTGCTGGTCATGCTGGTGTTCCCGGTCGGCCAGCTGATCTGGATGAGCGTGTCGGTGGACGGGCGCATTACCCTGGACCTGTACGCACGCCTGTTCCATTCGTCCGTCTACCTCGACGTGCTGTGGATCACGCTCAAGATCGCGGCCTGGACCACCTTGCTGGCCATCGTCGGCGCTTATCCGGTGGCTTACCTCACGTCGGCCGCCGGCGCGCGGGCAAAGAGCTCGCTGCTGTTCTGGATCCTGCTGCCGTTCTGGACCAGCTTCCTGGTCCGCATGTTTTCGTGGATCGTCCTGCTGGGCCGCAACGGCGTGCTCAACCAGCTCCTCAAGGCGGCTGGCGTGACGGATGCACCCGCCGATCTGCTCTACAACTTCGGCAGCGTGATGGTCGGCATGGTGCACGCCATGATGCCGCTGGCCATCCTGACGATGATCTCCGTGATGGAGAACATCGACCGCCGCCTGCCGCGCGCCGCGCTGACGCTCGGGGCACGCCCCGGCACGGCCTTCTGGCTGGTCTACTTCCCGCTGTCCATGCCTGGCGTGGCCGCGGCGGGCATCATGGTCTTCGTCACCTCGCTTGGCTTCTTCATCACGCCGGCGCTGCTGGGCGGCCGCCGTGAAACCATGATCACGCAGCTCATCATCGACCAGGTCCAGCAAACCATGAACTGGGGCTTTGCCGGCGCCATCTCGATGCTGTTGCTGGTGGCGGCGCTTATCGTGTTCGTGGTCTATGACAAGCTGGTTGGCCTGTCGACCCTGGCCGGCAGCGGCAATGCGCCGGCAGGGCGCCGTTCCGCCACGAACGGCCCGCTGCGTCGCGCCGGCTACCAGTTGCTGGGCGTGCTGGCCACGCTGTCCGACGGGCTGTCGCGCCTGTGGCCGCGCCGTAGCCGCGCGGCGGGCAGCGCGGAGGAGGGCGGCGGCAAGATGCTGTGGGCGGTGGTGATCCTGATTCTGGCCTTCCTGACGTTGCCGGCGCTGCTGATGATCCCGATCTCGTTCACGGGCGGCAGCAGCCTGGACTGGCCGCCACGGGGATTCTCGCTGCAGTGGTACAACGAAGTGTGGGAGTCGCCCACCTGGATGCAGGCCACGGTGCGCTCGCTGGTGGTCGGCGTGGGCACGGGCTTGCTGGCCATGCTGATCGGCACGCCCACGGCGTTCCTGCTGGTGCGTTCGAACATCCGCTGGAAGGCCGCGCTGCTGGCGTTCATCCTGCTGCCGATCATCGTGCCCAGGATGATCACGGCTGTGGGTATCTTCTACTTCTTCTCCAGGCTCAACCTGGTTGGTTCCGCGCTGGGCCTGATCCTCGGCCATACGGTCGTGGCGATTCCCTATGTGGTGATGACCATGATGGCGGTGCTGAAGAACTACGACACCCGCCTGGACCAGGCTGCGCAGAGCCTCGGCGCACGCCCCTGGCAGACCATGCGCTACGTCACGTTCCCGATCCTCGGCGCGGGTCTGTTGTCGTCGTTCCTGTTTGCCTTCGTGACCTCGTTTGACGAGCTGACCATCGCGCTGTTCGTGACCGGCGGTCTCGATTCGACCTTGCCCAAGCAGTTCTGGGACGAAGTGATCCTGAGCGTCTCGCCCACGATTGCCGCGGTGTCGAGCCTGTTGTTTGTCTTTATCGCCGTGGTGATCATGGCCGCGGACCGGTTGCGCCGGCGTAGCGCGGACCGCTGACCCCTTCATTCCTGCTGCATAACCCGCGCAACCAGCTTAACCCGCATAACTGCATAACCGCATAACCAGCCGCCAGTGCGGCACCTCTCCGACAAGACGATGATTGACTCCAAGCAAGTGCAAGGCATTTTTGCCGCCATTCCCACGCCCGTCCAGCCCGACGGTTCGGTTCACGAGAGCGCAACCCGGGCCTTGCTCGACTACCTGATCCGCCAGGGCGCGGACGGTGTGGTGCCGCTTGGCGGCACGGGCGAGTTCGGCTCGCTGTCGCAGCGCGAGCGCGTGCGGATGGCGGAACTGACTGCCAGCCATGTTGCCGGCAGGATGCCGGTCGTTGCCGGCGTGCTGACGCCGGGCCTGCGCGACGGGCTCGATGCCACGCGCGAATTCGCCGCGGCCGGCGTGGATGCGGTGATGGTGGTGACGCCCTACTATACGAATCCCACCCAGCAAGGCATCCGCGATTACTTCATGCGGTTCGCCGACGAGTCGCCCCTGCCGGTCCTGCTCTACGAGATTCCGTACCGCACGCGGATTGCCATCGATCCCAAGGTCATCCATGAACTGTCGCGCCACGAGCGGATCATCGGCATGAAGGCGTGCAATCCGGATCTCTATCAGTTCCTCAAGATCGCGGCCGGCATCGACGAGGGCTTTTCCCTGATGAGCGGCGAAGACACGCTGTTCCCGCTGCATATCGGCGCCGGTGCGCGCGGCGGCGTGCTGAGCACGGCCACCATGCTGCCCAAGACCTGGCGCCTGCTCATGAAACTTGTGCGCGGCGGGAGCATGCAGGAAGCGCTGCTGATGCACCGTGAGCTGATGCCGCTGATCGACCTGGTGTTTTCGGAAACCAATCCTGGCCCGATGAAGTCCGTGCTGCAGGTGATCGGGGTCGATGCACCCGATCTGCTGGAGCCGCTGCTGCCGGCCGCAGCGCAAACCAGCGCACGCCTGCGCGAACAGTTCGAACGCCTGCTGCAAGCCTACGAGTACGCCTGAAGCCAGGCGCGGGTGGCGGGCCGGGCCGGTGGCCCTGGGCACGCCGCCGCGCGCGGGCGGCGTATCAGCGCCCGTACTCCGTGAACTTGGCTTTGGAGATCGAGGTCGCGGCCACTTGCACGTGCTTGGCAAGCTCGGACTCCACCTTTTCCGGCGTCCAGCGCGAGGTCGGCACCGAGATATTGATGGCGGCGACGGGACGGCCGCGGTGATCGAGGATGGGCGCCGCCACGGAGATATCGCCCATCACCGTCTCGTTGGCGATGATCGCGTAGCCTTTCTCCGCCGCATGCTGGATGCGCCGGCGCAGTTTCCCGAGATGCACCTCTGTGTACGGCGTAATGGCGACGCGTTCGCACGCGCCGAGGATGGCTTCGCATTCCGCCTCCGGGAGACGCGACAGGATCGCGGTGCCGGACGACGTGCAGAACGCGGGCAAGCGGCTGCCCACCGCAATATCCATGTTGACCAGATGCCGGCTCAGGATACGCGCGACGAACACGATCTCATGGCCGTCGAGTTCCTGCAGGTTGGTGGTCTCGCCCACGGTGCGGTTGATGTCCTGCAGGTAGGGCAGTGCCTTGTCGATCAGTTCGTTGGCGCGGACGTAGTTGAAGGAGAACTGCAGCAGCTTCGACGTGAGGCCATAGGTCTTTGTTTCCGCGATCCGGCGCAGGTAGCCGAGCGTTTCCAGCGTATAGACGATGCGTTGCGTCGCGCTGCGGTCGAGCTGCGCGGCCTTGGCGATATCGGCCAGCGTCATATGGCGGATCGGCCCGTCGAAGGCATGCAGAACGCGGAAGGTCTTGGCGGTGGAGCCGACAAACAGGGCCGAATCGGTGGGATCCGGTTGTCTGGTTTTTTCCACCGGCTGATCTTCATTGACTGTCGCCGCCGGCTTGCGGGCGCGGGTTGATTTTGGTTCCACTGTCGATCCTGTCGTATTTGGTGCTCACGCGCGCGGCAGGGCATGGCCCGTGGCGCGCGCAGTGGGGATTGTTGTTCGCTTGCATGATGCAAACGAGATGGGAGATGAAATGCTGAACAAGCTCAAAATAGTGTTCGTCGGTGGCGGCAATATGGCAAGCGCCATCATTGCCGGCGTGCTGGCGAATGGCGCCGCCGTGGAAAACCTGACCGTCATCGATCCCGTCGAGGGCATCCGCGAGCGCCTGGCCCGCGAGTATGGGCTCCGGGTACTGCCCGCCGCCGATCGCACGCTCACGGATGCGGACGTCGTGGTCCTTGCCGTCAAGCCACAAGTCATGCGCGTAGTCTGCGAATCCCTGCGCGAATGCCTCGGTGATGCGCTGGTGATCAGCGTGGCAGCCGGCATCCGGCTGCAGGCGCTGGCGGACTGGCTCGGCAACCGCCCGCGCCTGGTCCGCGCGATGCCGAACACACCGGCGCTCATCGGCCAGGGCATCACCGGCATGGCGGCGGCCAGGACCCTGTCGTCAGCCGACCGGAAGATGGCGGATACCATCGCAGGCGCTGTCGGCGAGGTCACGTGGGTGGAGCGCGAAGACCAGCTGGACGCCATCACCGCGCTGTCCGGCAGCGGCCCCGCCTATGTCTTCTACTTCATCGAAGCCATGGAGCAAGCCGCGGAAAAGCTCGGCCTGCCGGCCTGGCAGGGCACCCAGCTCGCGCAGCAGACGTTCCTGGGCGCCGCTGCGCTGGCGCGGGGCAGCAGCGAGGCAGCCGCCACGCTGCGCCAGCGGGTGACCTCGCCCGGCGGCACGACTGCCGCAGGCATCGGCGCCATGGAAAAGAACCATCTCCAGGCCCTGTTCGTCGAGGCCATCCAGGCCGCGGCGCACCGCAGCGCCGAACTCGGGAGCATCGCCTGACAGCCGGATCCGCATACCTGTCCTTCGCCAGCCAGGGCTAGCCGGTATGCAGCCCGGAAGCGTCAGCCGGCCAGTGCCCAGGTCATCATATTTCGATTGATGTAATTGTATATCAATTATTTGGCCTGAGAAGGGACGGAGCGGCGATCATGGCAATCGAGGCAATCGAGGAGAAAGCAGCGACATTGCGCCGTCGCCGGGCGACCGGAGGTGACCGACTGACTACCAGTCGCGCACGCGCCCGGTGTCCGCGTGCACGAACTGCTCTTGCGGATAGAAGCCCACGCCGCCGCCACGCAGCGACAGGGCGGCATCGCGCAGCTCGGCCAGCGGCACGCCGGGCAGGCGGATATCGATGGCCTTGCCGTCCATATGCAGGCTATGGCTGGCCACGCCGCCGCCGCGCGTCTTGCGCAGGCGCGCGTTGGTGGCCGGACTGCGATAGCCGGAGATGACCTGGAAGGGCGCCTCGCAGCACAGTGTTTGTTTCAGGCGGTAAAGCAGTGCGAACAGTTGCGGGTCGATGACGCCGACCTCGCCGGAGTAGTGATCGCGCAGGAACCGGTTGAGCGCGGCCAGCGACTCGGGCACGAACTGCTCGCCCACGGCGTAGACCACGGCGATGCGCTCGCCGGTGTGGGTGTGGTCGAAGGCGAGGCCGCGGGCGTCCGGCAGCGTTGCCAGGGCAGGCAAAGGCGCCAGCGGCAGCACGGCGCCGGCCAGGGCCAGCTTGCCGGTGCGGCTCAGGAACAGGCGGCGGGGTTCGCTCGGCGGTTTGGTCATCGGACGCTTTTCCCTGGACTAATACGGCGATTGTGGGCGCATTGGCGCCGAGGCAAAAGCCCGCCGGCTGGCGGACCGTTGCCGCAGCGCCTCGTCCAGCACCTTGTCGAGCCCGTAGATATCGGGGAAGAAATAAACGCGCCCGTCGGCCTTGACGATGGCAGTGCCGTACGCGAGCACCACCGGCAGCGGCTGTGGCAGCCGCAGCGTGCTGGACTGTCCCCGCTCCATGGCCTCGCGGATGCGCGCTTCGGTCCAGCCGGGTGTGTCCTGCAGCACAAAGCTGGCCAGCGCCACCGGCTCCTCGACACGGATGCAGCCATGGCTCAGGTCGCGCCGGCCGCGCGCGAACAGGCCGGGCGCGGGCGTGTGATGCAGGTAGATATTGTCGTTATTGGGGAAGATGAACTTGATGTCGCCAAGCGCATTCATCGGTCCCGGCCGCTGCCGGATGCGCAGTTGCCCGCGCTGGACGGCGTCCAGGCTGGCCGCCGATAGCGTGGTCACCGCCTTGCCGTCGCCACCGACGAACTCGAAGCCTTGCCGCTCGAAATAGCCGGGGTCGCGGCGCAGCCTGGGCACGGTCTCCGCGCGCGCAATGGAGGGCGGGACGTTCCAGTATGGGCTGAACTCGATAAACCGCATGTCCTCCTTGAAGAGCGGTGTCCGCGTGTCGAGCGCCTTGCCGACGATGACCTTCATCTCCGCCTTGACCTGGACATGGGCGTCGTGGACCTCGTAGGCACGCAACACGAACTCCGGCACGTTGACCACGATCATGCGCGGGCCTTCCAGCAAGGGCGTCCAGCGCAGGCGCTCCAGCGTCAGCTCGATCTGCCGTACGCGGCCGGCGACCGGCGCATTCAGCTGGGCGAACGTTCCCGCGCCGATCTCGCCGTCCGCGTCCAGCCCGTGGCGGGCCTGGAACGCCTTGACGCCATCCACCATCGCGCCTTCGTAGCGTTCCGGGGCTGGCGTGTCCACGGGCAGGTCGCCGAGGGCGATCAGGCGCTGCGTCAGCGCCGGCACGCCGGCGTAGGCCTGGCCGCTCACCAGCTTCCTGCCCGGCAGCGGTGGCAGTGGTGCCTGCCAGGCCGCATGGCCAGCCAGCGCGCGATAGCGGGCAAGCGCCCCGCGCAGGGTGCCATAGAGCGGGAACGCCGGCGCCGCCCGCTGGACTGCCTCGGGCAGATCGTGCCCGGCGACGGCTGCGCGCAGGTAGGCCGACGGATTGAACTGGCCGTCCGGCGCCGCGGCAAAATTCTCGTGGATCGTGCGCGGATCGACCCGGCCGCCGTGCAGGTCGGCGAGATAGTGTTCCATCGCCGCCGTCAGCCTGTCGTCAAGCAAGTCCACGGCTTCAGGCGCCAGCGGCGGGCCGTCCGCCGCCTGGCCAAGCGCGCGGCGCAGGTCCCCGGCGTCATAGTCGCGGGGTTCCAGCCCGTCGGCCGCGGCGGCGGCGAGGATATCGGCCGCCTGCCGTGCTTCGGCGGTGGGGCGGCCCTGCGAGAACCAGAGCGTGGTATCCGCGGCCAGCGTGCCCGCATGGCAGCTCAAGGCCCACGCGCCCAGCAAGCCGGCCACGATTCCGCGCACGGCCGCGCCGTTGCGGCGGAAAAAGGAAGTGCCACGCATCTGCCCGTGCATGGCCGGTCGGGGAAACGTCGGGCGCGGTCGGCCCCTTAACTGTGGAGCGCTTGTCACTGTGGCGTGCTTGTCAAAGGATCGGCTCCTGTATTCCAGCCATCCATCTTGTCCATACGGCGGACAGGTGCCGCCGGCATGGGGCCCGCGGTCCCCGTTGCGCATTCACTCCGGGATCTCGCTGCGGACCATCAGCACCGGCTTGTTGCTCTTGTGCACCACGCCTTCAGCCACGCTGCCCATGACCAGGCGCCGGAAGCCGCGTCGGCCGTGCGTGCCGACCACGATCAGGTCCGCATCCCAGCGGTCGGCTTCCTCCACGATGGTAGCGGAGACCTGCCCGGGGGAAACGGGCGTCTCGAGGACCTTGGTCGTATGCGGAACGCCGGCTTCCGCCAGGCGCGTGGCGGCGGCCGCCAGCGCGTCGCGCCCCACGGCAAGGATACCTTCCATCAGCTTGTCGGGATCGTAGCTGCCAACGGAGAAGAGGATATCGCTGTCGTCCGCGACGAAGAGCACCTTTACCTCGCTGCCGGTCGCCTTGGCGACCGTGATGGCCTGGCTCAGGGCCAGTTCCGAAGAACGGCTGCCGTCCACCGCGAGCAGAATTTTCTGGTACATGATCCGTGCCTCCGGGCTGGATGTCGCAAGGCGGGCGCGCATGGGCGCCGCGTCCACCAGCAGCATAAGGCGCGGCACAGTTGGCGTATTGACGTACGTCAAGCAGCCTGGGCGACGCGCAATACCGCCGCGCCGGCCAGGCGGCCCGCGCGCAGGTCGTCCAGCGCGGCACCCGCCTGCTCCAGCGGATAGACGGTGGTGGCGGTGCGCAGCGGTGTGGCCTGCGCGATCCCCATCAATGCGAGGCCATCTCCGCGCGTGAGGTTGGCCACCGACACGATCGACCGCTCCTCCCATAGCAGGCGATACGGAAAGCCAGGGATGTCGCTCATGTGGATGCCGCCGCAGACCACCGTGCCACCCTTGGCGACGGCTTGCAGCGCCATCGGCACCAGCGCGCCGACCGGCGCGAAAATCAGCGCGGCATCGAGCGGCCGTGGCGCGGGCTGGTCGCTGGGACCCGTCCAGCAGGCTCCGGTGTCGCGGGCGAGCTGGCAGGCGGCGGGGTCGCCGGGCCGCGTGAAGGCGAAGACTTCGCGCTGCTGCGCCACTGCGATCTGCGTCACCAGGTGGGCCGCCGCGCCGAAGCCGTAGATGCCGATACGCCGCGCGTCTCCGGCCATGCGCAGCGTGCGGTAGCCGATCAGGCCCGCGCACAGCAGGGGCGCCGCATGCACGTCGTCGTAGCGCTCCGGGATGGGAAAGCAATAGCGGCTGTTTGCCACGACGTACTCGGCATAGCCGCCGTCGCGCGTATAGCCGGTGAACTGGGGCGTGTCGCACAGGTTTTCGCGCTGCGCCGCGCAGAAGCCGCAGTGCCCGCAGGTCTGCCCGAGCCAGGGTACGCCGACCCGGTCGCCAGGGGCGAGGCCGCTCACGCCTTCGCCGCAGGATTCGATCCTGCCGACGATCTCGTGTCCGGGAATCAGCGCGTTTTTGGGGTGCGCGAGTTCGCCGTCGAGAATGTGCAGGTCGGTGCGGCACACGCCACAAGTGCTTACGGCGATACGGACCTCGCCAGGGCCCGGACGCGGTACCGGCACGCGTGCCAGGCGCAGAACCGGTCCGGCGCCGTCGAAGACCATCGCGCGCATTGAATCCTGCATATTGCCATCCTCCGCGGCCTCACCATGAGGCGCCCGGATTTCATGCTAGGCCATGCCGGCCGCCGGCGCCTGATCCACGTCAACGGGGCACGCAAGGCGGTGCCCCCGGAAAGCTGCGCAAGCCATGATCCAAATCAACATGGACTTCGCGCGGACGTCCAGACTGGAAATGTTGAAAGCGGGCTTGCCGCGGGTGCGGGAGGTAGAGGATGTACAGCAAGATCCTGGTTGCCGTGGACGGCAGCGAATCGGCCGACCGGGCGCTGGCGGAGGCTCTCCACTTGGCCGCCGCGATGGGCTCGGAAGTCACCGTGATGCATGTCATCGATAACAGCTACCTCAGGTACGAGGTTGGCTATGTCGACCTGACAGACCTGCGCGCCAGCCTGCTCGAAGGCGGGCAGTCCCTGCTGGACGAGGCCAAGGCCAAGGCCGCTGCGCAGCAGGTGGCATGCAAGACGCTGATCGTGGACGAGCCGCTGGCGCTGGGCGACGTCGCCAGCGCGATCGAGCAGGCGGCGCAACAAACGCATGCCGAGCTGATCGTGGTGGGCACGCACGGGCGACGCGGCGTGCGGCGCCTGCTGATGGGCAGCGTGGCGGAGGGGCTGGTGCGGCAATGCCGCCAGCCGGTACTGCTGGTGCATGCGCCCCCGGCCGCGGCGTAACGGGGCGTCAGCGGGCAAAAGCGTGGCAACTGGCTTGACGTGAATCAATGGTCCCCCTCCGGACGCTTCCCAGACTGGTTGCTGGCACACCAGCGGCGCGGGAATGTCATGCAGTACGCCAGCATCATGATCAACCTGTCGCTGGCCGGCACGCGGACTACCCGGATCCAGCGTTGAGGAGCCATTGATGGAAGACATCCTGATCGTCTATTACTCGCGCACCGGAACGGCCCGGCAGGCCGCGGAAGCACTGGCGGCGTATTCGGGCTGGCCGCTCGCGGAGGTCAGCGACCAGACCAGCCGCGCCGGCTTGCTGGGCGATGCGCGCTGCGTGTTCGATATCGTGCTGCACCGGCGCGTAGGCTACCGCTACGCCGGCCCGGCGCTGGACAAGTGCCGGCGGCTTGTCATCGTCGCGCCCGTCTGGGTCGGCCACCTTGCCGCTCCCATGCGCAGCTTCCTGCGCGACCACCTGCCGCTGACCTGCGAGACCTCGGTGATCTGCGTGATGGCGCGGCAAGGCGCCTTCACTGCGGCGGCGGAGGTTTCCCGCCTGGCCGCGGCGCCGTCGTCGCCGGTACTGGCGCTGCGCCAGAGCGAGGTGGCCAGCGGGGCGGCACTGCCGGACCTGCGCGCCTTCGCGGACCAGGTGGAAGCCGCGAACGGACGTGCCGGGAGCGCGCAGCGGCCTGCGTGGCTTTCGCCGAAAGAGGCCTGAGCCGCCGCGCCCGCGCGCTACCGCGTTGTTGCCTCAGCGCCCTTGCTTACTGCGCTTACCGCGCTTACTGCGTTATGGCGCTGACGGGAAAGCCCAGCATTCCGCGCCGGCAACGGCACCTGGTCCTCGTTCAGCGATATCGCTTCGGGCTCGGCTCGGCATCGATCGCGCGGCCTGACCCGCATCAGCCGGCTGATCCGGCGCCGGCAATGCGCACCACATGGCCCCATTCGTCGCTGCCCAATGGCTCTTGCGCGCGCCGTTGCCACTCCAGCACCTGAAGGTCCGCGTCGGACGGGTCGCCGCCCTGGCGCGCGCGCGTGGCGATGCGTTCGCGCAGGGTAGCCAGGTCGGCATTGCAATCGACGATGGAAAAAGGCACGCCCCGGCGCGCGGCCAGCGACGCGAAACGCAGCCGCTGCTCGCGCGCCAGGAAGGTCGCGTCGGCGATCATCGGAACGCCCGCGCCGCTGCCAAGCCGGCAGATTCCCAGCAGCCGCCGGTAGACGCGGGCGGTATCGCCAGGCGAGTAATGATCATGACGCAGCGTGGGGTTGCCACGCGGCAGACGCTTGCGCTCCACGTCGGAGCGTACGCGGACCATGGCCGCGGCCAGCGCCAGTTGCTCTGAAACGGTGCTTTTGCCGCTGCCGGAGAGGCCATGCATGATGATAATCGCGCCCGGCCGGCGCGTCAGGACGCCACAGGCCAGCGCAAGCAGATCGTTGCAGCGCACCTGCGTCGCCGCCGCTTGTTCGGCGGTGCTGGTTCCCCCCACGCTGCGCTGGCGCGCCCGCTCAAGCAGCACGCGCGCGCGCACCACGGCGCGCACCGCCGTGTAGAACGGCAGCACGGTCAGGCCGGCATAGTCGCCGCTGCATTCCAGGTAGGTATTGATCAGGCAATAGGCAAGGTCTTGCCGGCCAGCATGCAGCAGATCCATGAAGAGAAAGGCGGTATCGCTGATCGTGTCGATCCAGCGCAGCCCGGCATCGAACTCAAGGCAGTCAAAAGGCGTGGGCGCGCCATCGATCATGACGATATTGCCAAGGTGCAGGTCGCCGTGGCACTCCCGCACATGACCGCTTGCCAGCCGTTTGGCAAACGCGGGCTGCAGGGCCGCGGCCCGTTCGCGCAGGAGCGCCGCCACGCGTGCCGCCGCAGCCGTGCCGGAGGCGAGAGCGGCGACGCCGGCCAAGGCCTGTTCCATCACCGCCGTGATCCGCGCCGGCGTGCCGTGGCCGGTGCCGTCGCCGGCCACGGGCGCAGCCAGGTGGATCGCCGCAAGCCGGCGGGCCAGCGTTTCGATATGGAGACCGGTCAGCCGATTTGTCTCCGCCATGGCGGAAAGCAGGTCTCGCTGCCGGAAGCGGCGCATTTTCACCGCAAACTCCAGCGCCTCGCCAGTACCTTCCACGCGGACATCGCGCTGGCATGGCCCCGCCACGACCGGTACCACGCCGAGATAGAGCGCCGCCGCCATCCTGCGATTCAATTCCACTTCGGCCTCGCAATCCACTTTACGCGCGGCCAGCGTGGAGAAATCGACGAAGTCGAGGTGCACAGGCTTGCGCACCTTGTAAGCAAAGGAGCCGGCCAGGAAGACTTGCGAAATGTGCGTCTCGATGAGGCTGACTTTGTCTACCGGGTGCGGGTAGGCCGCGGGGCACATCAGGGCTTGCGTGAGTACCGCCGAATCCATGCTGGGATCTCCCTGGGTAGCTGTCTCCCTGTTTGCACTCTGGACAGGTCATGCTTCCATGCTATGCGGGCCACCGGAAGCTAGCTTGACGGGGATCAAGCCGGGCGGCGGCTACCCGCCTATATTGAAGCGGCACAGGGGTCTGGCGCGCAACGCTGCGGATGCTTCATGCCGGCAGCCGCTGCGCCGGCGACGGGAGAGCGGCAATGCGGATGAAACGTTCCGATGAGGGCTTGGGCAGCGGCGCCGCGCGTTTGCGCGGCCTCGCGGTTTGCCTTGCGGCCATCCTTTGCGCGGGCTGCGCGGCAGGATCCGAATGGTGGCGGCCGCCCAAGCCCAGGGCCGGCGCCATGGTCCCTGCCGCCCCCGGCGTTATCCGGGATGCCGCTGGGGGCGACAAGATCCGCATCACGACATTTGATCTGGCGCAAGCCGCTGGCCCGGCGTCATTGCATCATTGAGTGGACTCGCCTCGACGCGCACCGGGAGTGCACCATGTCCGAATTGACCAAAGAGCAACTCTCCAGCCTGGTTGCCTTGCTGGACGGCATCGAGCAAAGGATCCGCGGCCAGATGGATGCGGTGGCCGTGACCCGCACTGTGTCCGCGGGCGCCGAGCCGGGCGGCAACGCCGAACTTGCCGGGCAGACCGCCGGGGAGCGCATGGACGATGCGATGACCGAGCACTACCGCATGGAACTGGCCGACATTGCAGCGGCGCGGGCGCGCATCGGCAAGCTGCGCTACGGCGCGTGCCAGGACTGCGGCGAGCCCATTCCCTTTCCGCGCCTGCAAGCGTACCCCACCGCCAGGCGCTGCACGCCATGCCAGCGCAAGCAGGAGCACATGTTCGGGGCGCCGGGCGGCAGGCGATGAACCTCGCCGGTTTTTCCCGCGTCCGGACCCGCCAAGGGGTGTCCGCAAGGTGAGTCCGCAATACAGCCGCTGCAATGGCGGCGGCGAAATAGTGGCTTGCTCGCTCCGATTCTGGCAGGTAGATCACACCAATGGCGCGCTGTAGCAAGGGCGCGCGCACTTCGGCCGCGCTAGAAGGGTTCGGCGATCACGACGGCTTGCGCATTCTGCTCGCCAAAGGAGCCGGCCATGGCGGGGCGGACCGGTCATGGCGCATTGGCCGCGGATGGCTCCGTCAGCAAAAGGCGGAGTTCCACGCCGTCGCTGGCCGGCCGGTCGCCGCGCAGAACGTGGATGCCGCTGCTTTCGGCGAGCCGGAGCATCGCCGTATTGGTCGCCAGCGTGGTCCCGACCAGTTCCCGCGTGCCGTGTGCGCGGCAATAGGCCACCATCTTGCGCAGCAGCAGGCCGCCGATGCCCTGGCGCTTGCAGTCGGAGCGCACCGTCACGGCGAACTCGGCACGCAGGTTGTCGGGGTCGGCCACGGCCCTTACTTCGCCCAGGATGGCCTTCGGCCCGCTGCCTGCCGGACTGACGGCGACGAACGCCATCTCGCGTGCGTAGTCGATCTGGGTCATGCGTGCGAGCTGGCTGTGCGGCGGCTGCCGGATCATGCAAAAAAAACGCATGCGGATATCCTCCGGCGCCAGGGCGGCGAAAAATGCCTGGTAAGCGGGCTCGTCTTCGGGGTGCACCGGGCGCAGCAGCAATGGTGCGCCGTGCCATGTCACCGTTTCCTCAAGCGCTTTGGGATAGGGGCGGATGGCAAGGCGGGCGGCCCCAGGCTGCATGGCGGGGGCCACGCCGATTCGCGCGTCCAGCGCCAGCACGCCGGCGCCATCGGCCAGCAGCGGATTGATATCGAGCTCAACGATTTCCGGCAGGTCGCACAGCAGTTGCGACAGTTGCATCAGGACCTGGTACAGGGCGTCGTGCCGGATTGGCGGCTGGTCCCGGTAGCCGTCGAGCAGCTTCGCAATCCGCGTGCGGCTGACAAGATCTTTCGCCAGGCTGACGTTCAGCGGCGGCAGGGCGATGGCGCGGTCGGCGATGCGCTCCGCGGCGGTGCCGCCGTGGCCGAACAGCACCACCGGGCCGAACACCGGATCGGTGGTGGCGCCCACGATCAGTTCGAACGCGCCTGGCCGGCTGATCATACGCTGCACGGTGAAGCCATCGAGCCGGGCCCGGGGTTGTTCGCCGCGAATGCGGGCCTGCATGCGCTCCAGGGCCTGCCGCAGCTGGCCAGCCGACTGCAGGTTCAGCGCCACGCCGCCCACATCCGATTTATGCGTAATATCCCGCGACAGGATTTTCACGGCAACCGGAAAGCCGAGGGCTTCGGCGGCGGCGACGGCGGTGTCGATATCGCCGGCGGTCCGGGTCTCCACTACGGGGATGCCATAGGCTGCGAGGACGGTGCGGGCCTCGGGCTCTGTCAGCATCGGCCGGTCTGCGGCTAGCGCATCGCGGATGCACTGGCGCGCGCGTTCGGTGTCAGGCGCGGGGCCGGCCGGCACCGATGGCGGCGTCTCCATCAGGAGTTCCTGGTTATGGCGATAGGCCACGGCCTGCAGGAAGCCGCGCACCGCCTGCTCTGGCGTGTCGTAGGTGGGGAGCCCGGCGTGCCGGCAGATCTGGCGCGCGTGCGCCACCGAGTCGCCACCAAGCCAGCTCGCAAATACGGGGCGCGATGCTGTCAACGGCTTGCTTGTCAGGGCGATGGCGATATCGCTGCTGGGCACGATCGCCGTGGGCGCGTGGATGATCAGGATGGCATCGCCGCCAGGGTCCGCCGCAAGCAGCTGCAGGGTTTCCACATAGCGTTCGACGGGAGCATCCCCGACGATGTCGACGGGATTGCCGTGCGACCAGGTCGGCGGCAGCACCTTGTCCAGCTGCTTGAGCGTGCCGTTCTCCAGCGTGGCCAGCCGACCGCCGCCGAGGATCAAGGCATCGGTAGCCATGACGCCCGCGCCGCCGCCGTTGGTCATGATCGCCAGGCGATCGCCGGCCAGCGGCCGCGCACGCGCAAGCGTCTCCACCGCATCGAACATTTCCTCGGTGGAATACACGCGCAGCATGCCGGCGCGGCGTATCGCCGCGTCATAGATATCGTCGGCGCCCGCCAGCGCGCCCGTGTGCGAGGTAGCCGCTTTTGCGCCTTCGGGAACCCGCCCGGCCTTGATGATCAGCACGGGCTTGTTGCGCGCGGCCGCGCGCGCGGCGGACATGAACTTGCGGCCGGACCTGACCGCTTCCACGTAGAGCAGGATCGCCTGCGTGTCCGGTTCGCTGCCGAGGTAGTCGAGTACGTCCGCCAGGTCGACGTCGGCGCTGTCGCCCAGCGAGACGAAGTGCGAAAAACCGATCTGGCGCGATCGCGCCCAGTCGAGCACCGCCGTGGTCAGCGCGCCGGATTGCGAGACGAAGGCCAGCTTGCCGGGCAGGGCGGGCGCATGTGCAAAGCTGGCGTTCAACCCCAGCCCCGGCACCATCAGGCCCACGCAGTTGGGACCGAGGATGCGCAGCAGGTGCGGCCTGGCGGCGCCGAGCATCGCCTGTTGCAGCGTCTCCCCGCTGGATCCGGCCGCACGCGCGAGTCCAGCGGTCAGGACCACGGCGGCCAGGGTGCCGCGTCCGGCGAGTTCGGCGATCAGGCCCGGCACCGTATCGGGCGGCGTGCAGATCACGGCCAGATCGGGCACATCGGGCAGCGCGGCGAGGCGGTGGTAGCAGGGCTGGCCGTTCAGTTCCCGGTACTTCGGGTTCACCGCGTAAATCGGGCCGGCAAAGCCGCCGGCACAGAGGTTGGCCAACACGGTGGCGCCTACGCTGTGCGGGCGCCCGGACGCGCCGATCACGGCGACCGAGCGCGGACGGAACAGGTGTTCCAGGTTGCGGATGCTCATCGTGGTCGGGGCGGTTGGGGTGCATCCGTGCTTGCGCGGGCACGGGAGGGCGCCAGATCGGAATTCAGCCGTGCGCCTGGCCGGTGTTGACCGGAGTATCCGCCAGCCCCGCCGCCAGCACTTGATCCAGCGCAAGCCGCTTGTCCGGGGGCATCGTTCACGCTGGCACCCGCAATTTCCGGTCCCCCCTTATCCGCGGCGCGCTGAGCGCCACCATCCGCGCGCGCCCGGCCCGCACGATGTCCCGGGCCGCGCAGTGCTCTTCCGCCCCGTCGTCCAAGCGGCGGCTGGTCAGTTCACGCAATGCCATGATCCACCCGGGCGTGCCGGCGCGGGTGCGCTATACCGCAAAGCGAAAATGACCGCTGTGCAGCACAATATTGTGTGCCGCGGTCATTTCGAACAGTTGCCGGGCCACCCCTTCGATATCGTCGCGGTGTCCTTCGAAGGCCTGGATCAGGTCCTCCGGCCGGTGCGAGCGCGCACCGAAGTGGTCTTCCAGCGCCTCGGCCGTGATCGCGTAGCTGGCTGGCGTGCCGTTCACGCTGACAGGGCATTCCAGAGAGAGAGCGGCCGGGCAATAAGAGGGGCGGGCTTTGGGGAAAATGATCTGTTTGATGGTCATGGATGGCCCCCCCGGGGCGAGAGCAAAGAAAACGACGGAAACGGCGAAAGCGGCGAGCCCGCCCGTGAGCCCGCCGCATCGACTCTCTGCAGTCTAGGCATTGCGGTTGCAGCCGCAAGCCGAACCACGCATATTCCTGACGGACGTCAAGCCGGCACAAGGCGGCACGCGTGGTGCGCGGCCTGCGCGAAAGCGTGCAGGCGATGCCGCTGCGTCTGCACGGGGAGGTGCCGGGCTCGGTGGCCGGGTTGCTGACGATTCCTGGCATTGGGCCCAGGCGGGCGCGCACGCTGCCGCACGAGCTGGATATCGGGGGCCGCGCGCCTTGCCAGGTTTCCGGATCCGGCCTAGATCCGGTCCAGCGCGTCAAGATCCAGCAGTGTCACGCGCTTGCCTTTTACATCGATGAAGCCGTCGCGCTGGAAGCGCGACAAGGTGCGGCTGACGGTCTCGAGCTTCATGCCCAGGTAGCTGCCGATTTCTTCGCGCGTCATGCGCAGGGTGAGTTCGCTGCGGGAGTAGCCGCGCGCATGCTGGCGCGCCGAGATATTGAGCAGGAATGCCGCCACGCGCTGGTCGGCGCAAAGGCTGGCGAGCAGCAGCATGACACCTGATTCACGCACGATTTCGCTGCTTAGCATCCGGTGCACGTGCTGTTGCAGGGAGCGCATTTCCCGGCAGAGCGCTTCGAGCAGGTGGAAGGGGATCACGCATACGGCGCTGTCTTCCAGGGCAATGGCGTCGCAGGCGTGGTGCTCGGTGCAGATGCCATCGAGCCCAAGCGTCTCGCCAGTGAGGAAGAAGCCGCTCACCTGTTCGCAGCCGTTCTGGTGCGAGACCACCGTCTTGAACGATCCGGAGCGCAGGGCGTAGATGCTCTGGAACGCGTCGCCGGCGCGGTAAAGCGCCTCGCCGCGCCGGACCATGCGCCAGTTATGGATCATGGTATCGAGCCTGGAGCGATCCGCATCGTTCAGGTTGCCGCCCATGCAGATGGCGCGCATTGCGCAGCTTGAGCAGTTTGCCCTGTGGGCCACGCCGGCAGGTGGCGCACTATCCCCGTGCGGGGACGCGAGGACCTCGGCGTCGAGGAATCCTATGTGCGCGTCTGACGGTGCTTCCCGCTGCAGATACTCTGACATGGCAGTTTCCTTTGTCTTCTGGCCCCCGCCGGTTCGGCTGGCCACGGTTGTGGTGCGCTCTTGCTGTCGGCGCCGGCGCTGCGTCTTGCCGGCGTAAAGGACGGCGCGGGCTATGCCGTGGCGTCTTCCGGTTCTGTTGTTCTCGCGGCTCTTTTGTCCGCCGCGAGGCGGAGCAGCGCGCTACGCAGCGCGTCGAACTCCATGGTCTTGTCGAAAAAGAGCGATGCGCCCGCCTGCAGGTAGGCGCTGCGCATCGGCGGCACCGAGCAGTTGCTCAGGACTACCACCGTTGCATGGCGGCGCATCCGCTTCAGTTCCTCCAGCACTTTCAGCCAGGATCCTCCGTACCGGCCCAGGCTGAGAATGACGACGTCGGGCAGGAGGATCTGGGCTGCCAGCAGCGCCGCACGCGGATCCCGGGCCAAGGCGAGCAACTCCAGCTCCCTGATCGATCGCAGCATCCTGGTCTGCCGCGAGCCGATGAGGGTGGAGTCCTCAAGCAACAGCACGGTCAGGGGGGCAGGACGGGCGGGCAGGTTCATGTGTCCGAGTATGGTGAACGGCGGGGCAGCCGGAAAGAAGGGACGGCTGAGAGTGTCGTCCGGAAAGAGAAGGCCCTTGTCAGGGAAACCTGACAAGGGCCTTCAGCTATCTGGCCGATAGCGCCAGCCACTTCGGCCTCGCAGAATGGCGAGCGCATCCCGGTCAGCGTGTGCATTTCGCACAAATCGGCTACCTTTACAGCAGAGTCTGCGGCGATCCCCGCGGGGCTCGCTGACCCTCCGGGAGCCTCCGGGAGCATTTCGCGACCAGCCATGGCGACTAATCAGCCTCCACCACCGGACCCGCCTTCCCCTAAGACATCGCTGTACGCCACGCTTGGCGAGTTGGTGGCAGCCGGCGCGATGCTTTTGCTGTTCATGCTGCTGGTGCTCTGGTTCGTCTCCGCGCTCGCTCCCGAGGCAAGCGGCCTTGCCGCGCCCATGCTTGGTGCCTGGGGCCTGGCGGTGGCTGTCATGCTGGCCTTGCTGCTGGTACGCCTGCGGCGGCTGCGGCGCGCCGCGCAAGAGAACCTGGCGCGTACCCAGGGAAGCGAAGCCCGGCTGGCAGGGATCATCCGTTCGTCGATGGAGGCCATCATCACGGTGGACGAAGGGCAGCACATCGTGCTGTTCAACCCCACGGCGGAGCGTCTTTTCGGTTGCAAAGCCGCAGCGGCGATCGGCAAGCCGCTTGGGGATTTCATGCCGGCGCGTTTCCGTGTATCGCATGAGGCGCACGTGCGCCGCTTCGGCGTGACGGGGGTCACGGAACGGCAGATGGGCCAGCAGCGTGTGCTGCATGCGTTGCGCCAGGACGGAACGGAGTTCCCGATCGAAGCATCGATCTCCCAGACCCAGGACGGTGGCGGCAAGCTGTTTACCGTCATCCTGCGGGACACCACGGAGCGGGTGAGGGCGGAGGCGGCCTTGCGGCGCTCGCGGGAAGAGCTTCAGCAGTTGTCCGACCGGGTCCAGGCGTCGCGGGAAGACGAGCGGCGCCGCATTGCCCGCGAACTGCACGACGACCTCGGCCAGCGGCTGAGCGCGCTGAAGATGGACCTGGCGATCCTTGCAAGTGATCTCAAGGACGCGGGAACGCCTCCTGACCTGCTGGACCAGGCCGCCGCCATGCACCTTGTGATTGACGAGACCGTGGCTTCGGTGCGGCGCATCGCGGCCGACCTGCGCCCGGCATTGCTGGACGAGCTTGGCCTGATCCCGGCGATCGAATGGCTGGCGAAGGAGTTCTCCGCGCGCTATGGCATCACCGTCATCACCCACGCCGCGGAGGAGGAAGACGTTGGCGAGCGCGCGGCCACCGCGGTATTCCGTATCGTGCAGGAGGCGCTCAGCAATGTCGTGCAGCATGCCCACGCCGACCGGGTCGATATCGAACTGGTTCGCCAGGACGACCACTACGAACTGACAGTGCGGGACAATGGCCGCGGCAATGCCGCCACGCCGCCAGCCGGCGGCGAGCGCGTATCGCTGGGGCTGGTCGGGATCCGGGAGCGCGCACGGCTGCTTCGCGGCACAGTGGCGACCAGGCAGGCACCAGGCGGTGGTTTCTGCCTGACCGTACGCTTCCCGCTTGGCCTGACCTCGAGCGTGGAGGCAAGCACATGATTCCCGTGATGATCGCCGACGACCACGCCGTGGTACGCGACGGCCTGCGCCATATCCTGAGCCGCGCAGGCGGCTTCGAGGTGGTGGCCGAGGCGGTGGATGGCAACGCCGTGCTCCAGATGGCGCGCGACTGCAAGCCCCGCGTCATCCTGCTCGACCTCTCCATGCCCGGCCGCAGCGGGCTGGAACTGATCAGGCAGTTGCGCGTGGAGCAGCCCGAGTTGCGTATCCTGGTACTAACCATGCATGCCGAGGAGCAATACGTGGTGCGCGCGTTCCGGGCGGGGGCGGCGGGCTATCTGACCAAGGAAAGCGCGGCCACGGAACTGGTCAGCGCCATCGGCAAGGTCGCGGCCGGTGGCATCTACGTGAGCCCCGCGATGGCCGAGAAACTGGCCAACAGCCTGCAGGACGAGCACCGCGAGGATCCCCACCTGCGCCTGTCGGACCGCGAAATGGAGGTCTACCGCCGCCTTGTACTGGGCGAGCCGCTTACGGAGATCGCCGCCGGGCTCTGCGTCAGCGCCAAGACGGTGAGCACCTACAAGATGCGACTGATGGAGAAGCTGAAGTTGCCCAGCGAGGCGGCGCTGGTGCGCTACGCGATCCACCATCGCCTGTTCGACGAAGGGGATATCTAGCGCCTGGCACCCAGGACGCCGCGCTTGATCTGGAACAAGGTGCGATATGGGCGCTGTGCCACCATGAAGTAAGGGCCCGATCCCGATTTGGGCTCTTCACTGCAAGGAGGCGACAATGAGCAACGTGCGAATTTACGACCCGCTATCGATCGAACCGGTGGGTGACATGCTGCAAGGCATGTTGCGCGCTTTTCGCGGCAGCAATGAAGGCGGGTTCTCGTTCAAGGTCGATGTGACCGAGTCCGACAAGGACTACAAACTGGTCGCGGAAATTCCCGGCGCAAGGAAGGAAGATATTGAAGTATCCGTCGATCGCGGCACGGTGATGATCTCGGCCAAGGTGGAAAAGTCTTCCGAACAGAAGGACGGCGAGCGCGTGATCCGGCGCGAGCGCTACAGCGGGTCGATGCAACGCGCCTTTACGCTCGACAGCACGGCGGACGAGAGCAAGGTCGATGCCAGCTACGAGAACGGCGTGCTCCGGGTGGTACTGCCCAAAAAGGAGGCCTCGCCGCAGCAGCGCGTGACCATCCGCTGATATCGCCGTCTTCCGGGTCCGCCCGCGGGCGCGCTCGCCAATACACGGAGTACATCATGGACTACCGGACCGTGCTGGTCGCGCTCGGAGCGGATCCCGCCTGCGCGTCTCGCATCAGGATGGCCGCCGACCTGGCAGCCGCCTTTGGCGCGCATATCACCGGCGTCAGCGCCACCGGCCTGCGCATGGATCCGATCCGTGACGCCGGCGAAGACGCCGCGCGGCATCTGGCGGCCTCCCGTGGCCGGCTGCTGTCCCAAGCGGTGTTGCAGGGAGAGTTGCTGAGCGAAACCATGAAAGCGTACGCGCCGGGCGTGCCGTACTCGCATCGCGCGGTGGAAGAGGAAACCGGCTGGGTCGTGGCGCAGGAAGCCCGCGTCGCCGACCTGGTGGTGATGGCCCGGCCGGTGGCAACGCAGGATGTGTCCTTGCTAGGCGCCGGGGCGGCCGAGTACGTGCTGCTCAACGCGGGCCGCCCGGTCTTGCTGGCGCCGGCGGAGTTCAGGCGGCTGCATGGCGGGCACGTGGTCATCGCGTGGGATGGGCAGCGCGAGGCGGCCCGCGCCGTGGCCGATGCCATGCCCTTGCTGCTGCGCGCCAGCCACGTCACCGTCGTCGGCGTGTGGGACGATCGCGGCGAGCCGCAGGCAGACTCGGAGCCGGTGGCCGGCTTGCGGCATTACCTGCAGCGACACGGCATTGTTGCCGGCGTGCGCAACGTGCAGAAGGCGGGGCCGGTAGGCGCCAACCTCCTCGACGCGGCCAGCGCGCTGGGAGCCGACATGCTGGTGGCCGGAGGCTACGGGCACTCGCGCTTGCGCGAGCTGGTCATGGGTGGCACCACGCGCACCCTGATGTATCAGGCGCCGGTGCCACTGCTGTTGTCGCATTGACAGGGCGCCGCCATGCAACTGCAATTTCTCGGCGCCACAGACACGGTCACGGGCTCCAAGTATGTGCTCGACACAGGCCACAGCCGCGTCATGGTGGACTGCGGACTGTTCCAGGGCTACAAGGCACTGCGCCTGCGCAACTGGGACCGCTTGCCGGTCGATCCGGCCACGCTCGATGCGGTAGTGCTCACGCACTCGCATATCGACCATAGCGGGTACCTGCCGCTGCTGGTGCGCAACGGCTTTCGAGGGCGGGTGTTCTGCACCATGGGCACTGCCCAGCTGTGCAACATCCTGCTGCCCGACAGCGCGCATCTGGCGGTGGAGGATGCGCACTACGCCAACCGCAAGGGGTTTTCGCGCCACCAGCCCGCGCTGCCGCTCTACGACGGCGCGGATGCCGTGCGCGCCCTGCGCCGGCTCGACCCGTTTCACTACGATACGCGGGTGAGGGTGACGCCCGACGTGGAGGCGGAGTTCCATCGCGCAGGGCACATCATCGGCTCGGCGATTGTCACTTTGCATGTGGACGGCAAGCGGATCGTATTCTCGGGTGACCTGGGGCGGCAGCAGGACATCGTGATGCGCGCCCCGGAGATCGTTCGCGAGGCGGATCACCTGCTGGTGGAGTCCACCTATGGCGACCGCGCCCATCCCGCGGACGATCCGTTCGACGCGCTGGGCGAAATCGTCAGCCGCACCATTGGCCGCGGCGGCAGCGTGGTGATCCCCGCATTTGCCGTCGGGCGCACCCAGGCGCTGCTGTACTGCCTCTACAAGCTACGCCAGCAGAACCGCGTTCCGCACGTGCCGGTCTACCTCAACAGCCCGATGGCCATCGACGCCACCACGGTCTTTGCGTTGCACCCGGACGAACTGCGGATCGACCGCGCCGCCTGCGCGGCAGCCTGCAATATGGCCATCCTGATCCAGAGCATGCAGCAGTCCGTCTGGCTGAACCGCGACCATACGCCCAAGATCATCCTGGCCGGCGGGGGCATGGCTACCGGAGGGCGGGTGGTGCATCACCTGGAGACGTATGGGCAGGATGCGCGCAATACGATATTGCTGTCGGGGTTCCAGGCTGCCGGTACGCGCGGTGCCGCGCTGGCGTCGGGGATGCGGGAGTTGCGGATCCACGGGAAGCAGGTTGTGATCCAGGCTTCGGTGGCGCAGATTACTTCGCTCTCGGCGCATGCTGATGCCAACGAACTGATGACATGGCTGGGCGGCTTCGGCAGCGCGCCGCGGCGGACTTTCGTGGTGCACGGGGAGCCGGCGGCTAGTGATGCCTTGCGGCAGCGGATTGAGCGGGAGTTGCGTTGGGCGGTTACGATGCCGGAGTATCTTCGGTCGTATTTGTTGGATTAGGGGAGGGGGTGGGGTTTAACTGCAACTGCAACTGCTTAACGTCAAAGTCAAAAGCTTAAAGTCAAAGGCAGTTTCACCACCCCTGCGGGGCGGCGACCTACTTTTTTGTCTTGCCAAAAAAGTAGGCAAAAAAGGCGCGCCGGATGGGGCGACCCCCCCTCGTCGGCAGACAAAAAGAGCGGCCGGGGGCCAAACTCACATCGCCTTAAGGCGATGCTCAAACATGGCCCCCTCTTTTCCGCTCTTTTTGCCTGCCGACGAGGCGCCCCATACGGCCTGGTACACCTGCACGGCTCGCTTCGCATCGCGGGACGGTGTTTGCCGCCCCTCGGGCGGTAAACACGGCTACACCGAATCGCTGATCTGGCGATATCGCCCATCGCCGAAATCTCTTGGCTCTTCGGACGCCAAACTCCCAGTTTCCATGCGCCGGCTGCCACTTGCTATCCGCTGGGTTGCTCCCACGCTTGCGGGCGGGGGGCAGTTCGCAGGAGCTAGCCCGTCAAACCAACGATTGGTAGCCGTGTGGAGCGCCCCCAAGGGCGGGCCACACCGTCCCGCGATGCGAAGCGAGCGGTGCAGGTGTACCAGGCCGTATGGGGCGCCTCGGGATCCGGCGAAAAGAGCGGAAAAGAGGGACCCATGTTTGAGTATCGCCTTAAGGCGATGCGAGTTTGGGTCCCGGCCGCTCTTTTCGCCGGATCCCGAGGGGGTGTCGCCCCATCCGGC
>NZ_JBFTOX010000076.1:0-39721 GCF_056398185.1 Cupriavidus sp. 05L310 | reverse complement strand
CAGAGCACCGCGACATCGACCTTCGGGTGATGAGCCGTCACCTGCATCGGCAGAGCGTATTCGTTCTCGACGATGCCTTCGGTCATGGTCGAGTCCACGCCGTTCTTCACGAGAACCGGCTCGAATGGGGTTCCCATGACGATCGACTGGCCGACGATCGCGTGCTGCCAACCTACGACCTGCCCCTTTTCGTCGAAGCCGATGCGCGCGCGGTGGACATGTAGCGGGCGATAGTAGCCGCCCTTGATATCGTCTTCGCGACTCCACATGACCTTGAGCGGTTCGGCATGGCCTCTGGCAATCCACTCGCGAAGTACGCCTGCCGATTCGACCAGGTAGTCCGACGTCGGCACGGCACGCCGGCCGAAGCCACCCCCGGCCATCATCGTATTCAGCGTCACCGTCTCGACCGGCAGCGACAACGTTTGGGCGATCGCCGCCTGATCGACAGTCTGAAATTGCGAGCCAACCCAGACCGTGACGCTGGTCGCCATATTGCCGCTAATCTCGGCCTGCATGGTACAGTTGAGCGGTTCCATCGGCGCGTGCGCGAGATACGGCAGCCGATATTCGGCATCGATCACGCGCGCAGCGCCCGCGAGGACCGCCTGCACGTCGCCACTCTCCAGCGGGACCGCCATCTTGCCCGGTTGCATCGCAAGCTTGCTGTATTCCTCGTAAAGCGCCTGCGTGCTGACCTTCGAGCCCGTGTCCTCCCATTCGATCTGCAGCACGTCACGCCCCTGCTTGGCCGCCCAGTATCCGTTGGCGACCACCGCCACGCCGGAGCCGCCGCGATCCGCGGGCACCTGCATGACGTCGACAACGCCCTTGATCACGCGCGCCTTTTCCGCGTTGAACGACTTCACCTTGCCACCAAAGCGGGGCGGGTGCGCGACCACGGCCACAACCATGTCCTTGAGCCGGGTATCGATGCCGAACACGGGGTCGCCTCGCAGCTTCGAGGCGGCATCTAGGCGCGGCATTGGCTTGCCGATGAGGCGGAACTGCGACGGGTCCTTCAATACCACGGTCGTCGGCACCGGCAGACTCATGGCCGCATTGGCGAGCTCACCATAGGTGGCGCGATGCGTACCCGATGTGACCACCCCCTCCACGGCGGCGCAGCTGGCGGGGTCCACATTCCATTGTTTGGCCGCCGCAGTCACGAGCATCGCCCGAGCGCGCGCGCCGAGCTCGCGATACTGCGTAAACGAATGCATCAGCGCGGTAGAGCCGCCTGTCATCTGAATACCGAAGCCCGGATCGCGGTAAGCATCGCCGGCCGGGGCCAGCATTGACCGCACGTTTTTCCAGTCCACGTCGAGCTCGTCGGCCAGAACACTTTGTGCCGGTGCATCAGTGAACAGTAACCGCGCAATTGAGCACACTGTATTGAGAGTCGTTCTCGGCGAACAGGCGGGCTCGGCCGTATTGCGACCCTCGAGCAGGATCGGCAATGTCCGATGGAGGTACCAGGAATCGCGCGCCGGGGCAGTGCCGGCGCCCTGTCATGTCATCAACCGGGGTTCGTCATTGCGCTCTGCTGTCTGGCGTAGTTGAACGGCAGCAGGTCGCTGATGTCGGCGTCCGCCGCACGCTGCGGCAGCTCGGTGAGAACGTGACGTAGATACGCGTACGGCTCGACGTTGCAGGCGCGGCACGTGAGCATCAGGCTGTAGATCATCGCACTCGCCTTCGCACCGGCAACCGTGTCTGCAAAGAGCCATGCCTTTCTCGCGGTTGCAAAGGGTCTCACGTCTCGCTCTATCACGTTGTTATCGAGGGGCGCACGCCCGTCGATAACATAGCGGCTGAGGTATTCCCACTGATTGCGCGTGTAGCTGATCGCCTTGCCCAGCAGGCTTTCGGGCAGAACCTGCGGTGCCAGTTCGTCCAGCCATTTCCTGAGCGCCTCCAGCAGCGGTACGCTGTGTTCCTGCCGCAGCCGGTAGGTGTAGCCGGCCCGTGTCTCGCCCTCTGGCAGTTCTCTGCGAGCAAGTGTCTCGACCTGATACAGCGCCTTGAAGTACTCGAGCGCTTGCTGTGCGCGACCGCCGGGCTTCTTCTGGCCCTTGTGCGCGTCGACGAACAGTCGTCGCGAATGGGCAAGACACCCGAAGTGCGTGACGCCTTTGAGCGTGCGCCAGGCGCTGTAGCCGTCGGTCATCAGCATGCCTTCGTAGCCGGCGAGAAACGCCTGCGGATATTGCTGACCACGCCCCGGCTGGTAGTCGAACAGCACCACCGGCTGTTCGCAGTCCTGTGCGCTTCTGTAGAGCCACATGTAACTCTTGCTCTGCGCGGTCTTGCCTTCTTCCTTGAGCACTTGCACCGTCGTCTCGTCGCCGTGGATCAGCGGCTGCGACAGCAGCGTCTGGCGCATCGCCTCGTACAACCGGCTGTAGTGCAGTTCGGCAGGCCTGATGATCCAGTTCGCCAGCGTGCCGCGGCCCGCCGGAATGCACGCACGGGCCAGCGCGTCTTCCATCCGGTATAGCGGCGTGCCATCCACGTGCCTGATATGACTTTCCCTGTCAACTGCGATCGGTTTTCAGTTCTACATTGACTTTGAATTTCCTGAGGGCGGCGTAGCAGTAATTCTCGACGGTGGATCACACTGATATCCGCGGGTTGGCTACCGCATTACAGATGTCCGTCTCGTGAGCCTGCCGCTTTCTTACCGCGCGAATCGGCCTGTACTCTGCCGTCACGAAGTACGTACGCGGGTTACTCCGGTACCGGGCTACGCCGCCTTCAGGAAACTCCTCCTGTGGTTGTAGGGCTGTGGTTGACGTAGTGCTGTTTTACATTGCTGGCGCCTCTCGCGGTATAGAGAGCGACATGGCGAGCTGGGCGATGTCCCAGATGAACCCCGCCAGCTCGCGGGCAACGGCGACCACCGCGATGTTCGCGTTCTTGCCGCGCGCAGCCAGCTTGCGATATCGCTGGCACAGTCGAACCTGTGCATCCCAGGCGCGGTCAATGATGGCCTTCGGGATGCCGTCGTGACGGCACTGGATCGTCCGACTGATCCGTGCGATGTGGCGGTAACTCCAGGCGGCCTCGATGAGCAGCTTTCGTGCATAGCTGTTGCCTGTCTTGGTGATGCTGCCCTGGCGCCGTTTGTCACCTGAGGAGTGTTCGGAAGGCGTCACGCCGAGCCAGGCCATCAACTGACGTGGATGGTCGAAGCGCGAGAGATCGCCCACCTCGGCGAGCATGCCCACTGCGGTGGTGAACTGCACGCCACGCATGGCCTGCAGGCCTAGTACGGCCGGATAGAAGCGCCAGTTGACTACGGCCTCACGCAAAGCTGCCTCGAGACGGTTGCATTGCGCCAGCCGATCTTCGATCGCGCGCCGATGTTCTTCAAACGCGAGTTGCTGCCACTCGTTGGCGAATGAGTGGGTGCTCAGCCAGCGTCGATGAGCCGGCCCCCAGTTGGCGCTGCCGGTATAGCGCACACCGTGCAGCAGCAGGAACGATTTTAGCCGCTGCCGTGCCTGCTTCAGGTCGTCTTTAGCGGCGGCCCACGCACGGGCCAGATCCCTGAACGCCTCGTCTTCGACACCGGGCACGTACACTGCCGACAGGTCACCTGCACGTAACGCGCGTACCAGCTTGATGGCATCGCGTCGATCTGTCTTGACACGCTCACCAGGCTTCCTCGGAATCAGCGACGGCGCACAGACCATGCAGTCGAACCCTTTTTCTACCAGTTGCCTGTAAAGCCCGTAACCGCACGGACCCGCTTCGTAGACGATATGCACGCGTCGCCCTTTCGACTGCAGCCGCCTGCATAGGCGATCGATATCGCCCTTCGCGGTACCAATCTTGCCCAGTAGTTCTACGTCAACCATGCCGATCGCGTAGGCGATCGTGATCGACTCCTTGTGAACATCCAGACCGACGTACATCGTGCTATCGTGTTCCATGCTGGCCTCCGTGCGGGAAATCACCGGGTGTGGCCCTGTCCACACCGTGCGGCTATGGCAGTAATGCTGATATGACTCCCCGTGTCAATCGGGATTGGTTTGATTCAGTTTCACAGTTGCATGTTGTTCCCCAATTTCCTGAGGGCGACGTAGCAGTAAGTCTCGACGGTGGATCACGCTGATATCCGCGGGTTGGTTACCACATTACAGAGGTCCGCCCAATGAGCCTGCCGCTATCTAACGCCGCAAGTCGGATGAAATCCGTTGCCTAGCATCGTCGCGGGTTGCTCGTGTGCCGGGCTACGCCGCCTTCAGGAAACTGGCTCCACAGTAGGGTCAGATAGGTTGGTGGTACCTAAAGCGCTGGGTTACGTTGTCTGGGCCGCGTTCGGGACGGCAAGCGACATGGCGAGCTGGCTGATGTCCCAGATGAACCCGCTCAGTTCGCGGGCCACCGCAACCACCGCAATGTTCGGGGTCTTGCCGCGTGCGGCCAGTTTCCGATAGCGCCGGCATAGTCGAACCTGGGCGTCCCAGGAACGGTCAACGATGGCCTTTGGGATGCCTTCGTGCCGGCGCTGGATCTCGGGGCTCACACGTGCCGGGTGCCGGTAACTCCAGGCGGCCTCGATCAGCAGCTTTCTGGCATAGCTGTTGCCGGTCTTGGTGATGCTGCCCTGGCGCCGTTTTTCGCCCGACGAGTGTTCGGCGGGCGTCACACCGAGCCAGGCCATCAGTTGGCGCGGATGGACAAAGCGCGAGAGATCGCCCAACTCGGCGAGGATGCCTATCGCCGTGGTGAACTGCACGCCGCGCATGGCCTGCAAGCCCAGTACGGCCGGGTAGAAGCGCCAGTTGACCACTGCCTCGCGCAGGGCCGCTTCGAGACGGCTGCATTGCGCGAGCCGGTCCTCGATAGCACGTCGATATTCGTCAAAGGCAAGTTGCTGCCACGCGCTATCGAACGCAAATTCGCTTATCCAGCGCCGGTGCGCTGGTCCCCAGTCAGCTCTGCCGCTGTAGCGGACCCCATGCGAGAGCAGAAAGGCCTTCAGCCGTTGCCGGGCGCGCTTCAGATCGTCCTTGCCGCTGACCCAGGCGCGTGACAGATCCCGGAATGCTTCGTCTTCGACGCCGGGCACGTACACGGCCGAGAGGTCGCCGGCGCGCAGCGATCGCACCAGCTTGACCGCATCGCGCCGATCGGTCTTGACGCGCTCGCCGGGTTTCTTCGGGATCAGCGACGGCGCGCACACCATGCATTCGAATCCCTTCCCTGCAAGCTGCCGGTAAAGGCCATATCCGCATGGGCCCGCCTCGTAGACGATGCGGATCCGGCGTGCTTTGGACTGCAGGCGCTTGCACAGGCGATCGATATCGGCCTGCGACGTACCGATCTTGCCAAGCAGTTCGACCTCGCCCGCGCCGAGTGCATAGGCGACCGTGATCGAGTCCTTATGGACGTCAAGACCCACATACAGCGTGCTATCGTGTTCCATGCTGGCCTCCGTGCTGGAAATCGCCGGGTGTGGCCCTGTCCACACCATGCGGCTCTGGCAGACATGCTAACCCGCGTTTGATTCCTCACGGCGGGCCAGCCCTTGCCCCAGGGGAGTCATACTGACTAACCCGCGTTTACTCCCACGGCAGGCCAGCCTATGCCTCACGGAAAGTCATACTGCCTTGCCGGTCGTCACCGTCGCGATCATCGCCGGACTCGCGTTGCTACCTGGCAGCGGTTGTACTGGCATCGACGCGACCACGATCAGCGTGCGCTCCGCGTTGCGCTCGCAATGGCGGCACGCGTATTTGAACCGTACGTGCTGCAACACCGAGACCTTTACCTCGATGTGCAACTGCTCGCTCGTCTCCTCGCCCATGCGATGCAGCGGGCTCTGGCAGCATGGACAGATTTTCTGTTCCTCGGGCAGGTCGTACTCGATGCGCTGGCGCGGCAACGACGCCGGCAGCGGCTTGCGTCCCCGTTTGCGGTGTGCAGACTCATTGACTTCCGGAAGTCCCGTATCGGGCAGCGTGAACGCGTCATCGGGATCGTTGCCAGCAGGTTCTGTCGCGGCGATCTGCTCGGCTTCGTCAAACACCCGATCCTTGAGCTTCTCGCTGCTCGGCGCGTAGCGCTTGAGCTGCGCGAGGCGGAACTGCTCTTCGAGCTGCTCGATACGCTGCGAGAGTTGCTGGGCTAGCGACTCGAGATCCAGATTTTTCTTCTCGAGTTCGCGGATATAGGCCTGGACGTCAGGCGGCAGATCAGGGGTGAGGTCATGTGCAGGCATGCGATTCACGATAGTGCAATCGCATCGCCAACAGGTTTACGTCGAATCCAAAACAATGGTATCGGCCAATGCCCTGGCGAGCAGCCGCCTCGCGAAGCCTATGGCCAGAGCCCGCACCCTGGCCTCTCTCACGCTGACTCAGCTCGCGTGCCGGTAGCGCCGCGAAGGGTGTCGGCGAACGGCTTCGATGTCGATACCTTCAAGCAACCAGTGCAGTTGCTCGGTCGTGAGTTCCATCACCGCCTGCTCGCGGCGTGGCCAGGCGAAGTGGTCTGCTTCCAAACGCTTCATCAGGAGCCAGAATCCAGAGCGGTCATAGAGCAGAAGCTTGACCCGATTGCGGCCGCGGTTATGGAACGCGAAGACGGCCCGGGCGAACGGATCGAGTTGCATCGACTGCTCGACCAGCGTCACCAGACTGTTCAGGCCGGCCCGGAAGTCGATAGGCTCGCGGTGCAGATAGACCCGCAGGTCAGCGTCGAGGCGGAACATCAGGTGTCCCCCAGCGCCGCGATCATCGCCTTCACGAGCGGCCCATCTTTCGGTGTGCATTCGAGCTCGATGGTTACGCCGTTTGGCAGCCGTGCCGACAGGCGTGCCAATTGTGGCGAAGATGAAGATTGCGGCACGGGAACAGAAGTCGATTCCGGCGATGCCGGCCGTGACCGCTGGGCTTGAGGAGGTACGCCGCGAACCTCCACTACCGGAACGAAGGCCGATGGCGCGCCTTCGACGGCGCTATCCATGTCAATACCACCTTGTCTTTCTGCTTTGTACTGCTTGACCCAGCGCCACAATTGGTTCGTGTTCACCTGGGCTCGGATCGCCATGCTGGCAACCGATACGCCGGGTTCAAGGCAAGCCTCGATCAATCTTCGCTTGCCCTGCCTGTCGTAGCTGCGTTTCCCGTTGGCGCCGACATTGGTCACTCGCAGCGGCAGGAAGTCAAAATCGCTATCGTCCATGAATTGTGCCCACGAAAAAAATCGCGGGCACAATCCTGCGCCTTTCGGGGCGTCAACGCTACGTGCGGAGAAAATCGCGCTTACAGTGAACAAGCCTTCGCTCAGGCTCGCAGCAAACTCAGCGGCGATGTCTTTGCTCACCTCAATGACTGGCTGCTTCAGCAAGTGTCCAACCATTTGCCGCGCTGGCATGGCTTTCGGCTGGTCGCCGCGGACGCCTCACACCTGCGTTTCGCCATCCGCCACAGCCATCTCCCGCGAGCCGCCACCCGCGATCAACTCGCCTTCGGCCTGTACCTGCCCGGTGCCGAGATCACGCTCGCCGCCTCACTGCATAGCGTGCACGAGAACGAACGCCAGATCCTGTTCGAGCATCTGGATCGCCTGCAATCCGACGACTTGCTCTTGCTCGACCGCGACTACCCCGCCCGCTGGCTGGTGGCCGTGCTCAACGAACGAAAAATCCCTTTCTGCATGCGCGCCGACGGCAGCGGCTTTACCGCCGTGCGACACTTCGTCCGCTCCGGCCGCGACGAGGCCATCGTCACGCTCCCGGCTCCAGCCCGCAATGACGCGCGCGACTATGAATGTGCGGCTACCCCACAAACCGTCCGGCTGATCCGGCAGATCTCGCCAGCCGGTAAGGTGCGCGTGCTCATCACCAATCTGCTCGACATGCACCGCTATCCGGCTGCCACCTTCCGCGATCTCTATCACCAGCGCTGGCGCCTGGAGGAGGCGTTTAAACGTCTCAAACACCGCATGGCACTCGAACACCTGTCCGGCCTCTCACAGTTGGCCGCCAGGCAGGACTTCGGTGCCAAAATCCTCTGCGACAACCTACACGCCCTGTGCTGCCTCACCGCCGCGCAGGAACATGACATTGACTCGGACCATCGGATCAACCGGACCTACGCCATCACTGCCCTCAAACGTGTCCTGCCTGCGGTGCTGCTCGGCCTGCGATGGGCCAAGGCTGCTCTGAATGAAACCTTGACCTTGATCGCAACACGTATCCATCGCGTGCGACCGGATCGCGCCAAGCCTCGACCGCCTCGTCATAAGCCTCATCGACATGCCGCCTATAAGGCCTGTTGAGGCTTAACTAGGGTGGATTGCATCGGCAACCCGGTCAAGGACGTCAATACCGTCACTGTGCAGCTCAACCTTGGCCGTGGGCTACCGATCATGGCACTTAGTGCTCTTAGTGCCGCCTGGGCCGCAACAGATTTCTCAGTTGACTCTGCGAACACGTAGGACCTCGACTAATCGAAATCGCTCGTGCAATCGAGCTGCGGCGTGGTCGACGTTAAAGGTGAGGCAGATCTAACTTCAAACGCGCCTGCGACTCATTCACACTATGGGGGTCTCTCAGTTTCAGGAAGGCGCCCCGGCACATAGCGAGGCATCCGCGCCTTCTCATGCAGGGATTTCTTCCCTTGAGTAGAACTTATACTTGTAAGTAGTACAATATCCTTGCTAGTATAAATCGAGCAACAAGGATTGAACAGCCGCCACCAGCACATACCGGTTCGCGGCCAGGGCGACCTATCAACGGAGACAAGTAATGAAAGTGCTTTCTAGCCTGCTCGGCGACACGGGCCCAGACCTCGAGCGACCGTCGCGCAGGGTATTGCTGCAGAGGGGCGGCACGTTGGCGGCGGCCCTTGCGCTAGCGCGCTGGCCACAGCCCGCCTTTGCGAGCGACCCGTGGCCTCGCAAACCAGTTCGAATCGTGGTCCAGTTCGGGCCGGGTAGTGCCAGCGATCAGCACGCCCGGTTAGTCTCGGAAGATCTCCAGGCCGCCTTCAACCAACCCTTCATTGTGGACAACAGGCCAGGCGCATCGGGGATCCTAGCTGCGGAGTATGTTGCGAAGGCGACTCCGGATGGCTACACGTTGCTCCTGACAACGAACACTGCGAGCTCGATCAACCCCTTCATTTTTAAGAAGCTGCCATACGACCCCATTAAGGACTTCACCCCGGTCGCACGCCTGAGCTTCATGCCGTTCATCGTACTCGTCAGTGCGGAGCTTCCCGTGAAAAATGTTCGGGAGTTGGTCACGTATGCAAAACGCACCAATATTTCGTATGGCTACGCAAATGCCACTGGGCAAGTAGCTGCGTCGACACTCGCCAACCTCGGGCATTTCGAAGCAGGCGCCGTACCCTACAAGAGCACGCCTGCAGCTATGACTGACCTCATTGGTGGGCATATCGCATTCATGATTGGCGATCTCGGCTCCGCCTCCTCACTCATTGCTAGTAATCGAGTTCGACCACTAGCTGTAATCACTTCCAAACGCAGTACCTTGGCCCCCGCACTTCCCACGGTTTCTGAGTCATTGTCGATTGATTTCGACCTACCTAGTTGGCTGGGCATCATGGGACCAGCCGGGATGCCAACCCCCATCGTGCAAGCCCTGAACACGCGGATCACTTCACTGCTCGGTCGCAAAGGCACCGCTGAAAAGCTGGCGGCCGCAGGCGCGGAGCCGGCACCAGCCACTCCGACAGAGCTCGCGGCGTATATGAAGCAACAACTCGAGGTCTGGCGCATCAAGGTGCGGGACGCAGGAATCCAGCCTCAGTGACTTCCAGGGAGAGAACCGTGACATCAAAACTGCTGGATGGAATCCGCGTCTTGGACCTGACTTCTGTCATCGTTGGCCCCGCCTGCACCGTACGACTCGCCGAGTACGGGGCCAACGTGACAAAGATCGAAGCGCCTGAAGGCGATCTCTTACGCACACTGGGCGGTCCCTCCCCCAGTGGCCGTCATGCTGGAACTTACCTGCACCTGAATCAGAATAAGCGTGCCGTCGCGCTTGATCTAAAACATCCCGACACTGCTGCGATCATGGAGCGTCTGCTCGAGACGAGCGACGTTTTCGTCTCCAATCTCAGGCCAGACGCGCTAGCCCGCTTGGGGCTAGATGCAGCTTCCGCGCGTGCGCTGCACCCTCGCCTCGTGCATTGTGTTATTACGGGCTTCGGTCCGGGACCTTACCGCGGTCGCGCCGCCTACGATAGTGTCGTACAAGGTGCAAGTGGCGTTGCGGCGGTCTTCGCGGCGCGCGACGGAAAGCCCTCCTACGTCCCTCTGATGATGGCGGACCATGTGGTTGGCGAGATCACCGCGGGCGCCATTCTTGCCGCTCTTTGTCACCAGGGTCGTACGGGTGAAGGGGCTACCATCGAAGTACCGATGTTCGAGACCCTTGCCGCAATGGTCCTGCAGGAGCATCTAGGACCGGCAAGCTTTGATCCCCCACTTGGGCCGATTGGTGATCGACGCATCCTGAGCCCACACAATCAGCCCATGGCAACAGCCGATGGCTGGATCAGCCTTACTGCCAACACTGACGCACAGGCGCGCTCACTGCTTCGTGCTCTCGGACGCGAAGATTTACTCGATGATCCTCGCTTCGCCACGGCCACCGCTCGCTTCCGCCACGTTGATGATTGGTTCTCCATCCGCACTGACTCGCTCAAACAGCGTACAACGAGCGAATGGCTGCAGATCCTGGGAGAGTACGACATCCCCTGCATGCCATGTCACACCCTGGACTCTTTGCTCGATGATCCACACCTCCGCGCGGTTGGCCTCGTGGAGCCCCCTCAAGATCATCCCGACGAAGGCCGTGTACGAATGCTGCGCTCGACCATTCTCGTCGATGGGCGCCCAGAGCCAGCCGGTAGGCCCCCATCCGGCCATATTGGCGCCCACACCTGCGCCGTACTGCGCGAAGCCGGGTACCGCCAAGACGAAATCGACGCGCTAATCGCTTCTGGCGCCGTGCGCGGCAGTCCGATTGATTCGATAGAGAAGCGGAATGGCTAAGCCAGCGTCCCACCAGATTTAACCCCACAAGGAGCAGTTGTGCTTTATGAGATCGAATGCTTGAATGAGGAAGTCGAGGAGCTTTCCAGTCTCCTATCCTCGTTGGCTTCCACGGATTGGGAACGTGTCACCGCCTTCAAGAGTTGGACAATCAACGACGTTGTTCTGCATCTGTATGCCAGCGACTACATGGGAATCGCGTCGACGACGTCCGAGGAAGCCTTCCGCACGTTGCGCGAGGACATGATGAGACACCGCAATGCCGGTGCCACCCCGATCGAGGAATCGCGACATCGCTTCCCAGGACTTTTCGGGAGAGGGCTTTATGAGGTTTGGATCGAACAGGCACACGAAATGAGCCGTCGATTAAGTATGCGGACTCCAGAAGAAAAGCTTCCATGGGCTGGTCCGCCGATGACTGTCCCATCCTTTGCGGCAGCGCGCCAGATGGAAAATTGGGCGCACAGCCAAGAAATCTATGACACTTTGAATCTTCAACGAGCGGCGACAGATCGGCTGAAGCCGATTGCCACGCTGGGCGTAAAAACGTTCAAGTGGGCCTATGTCAATCGCGGCTTACCGGCCCCCGATGCACCGCCGCGAGTTCGCCTTACAGCGCCATCGGGCGCCATCTGGGAATGGAACGCGTACAACACCACAGACATGATTGAGGGTGACGCGTCGGAATTCAGCCAAGTCGTCACTCAGGTCCGCAACCTGGCCGACACGTCGCTGCGCGTAGAAGGTGAGATTGCCCGTCAATGGATGCAAATCGCCCAATGCTTTGCCGGCGCGCCCTCGAATCCTCCGGCGCCCGGCTCACGCCGACGCGGAGTCTGAGAATAGGAAGATGCCCCGGATTGCATTCTGTGCACCCGGGGCTGACTCTCGTGCCGAACTCACGCTCAGGCGCAGGTCACTCAGACTAGCGTCGCACCTCAAGGCCTCGGATCAACGTCCGAACCATTTGCCGAGCAAGGACAAGCCGCGCCTCTAATCCCTGATCTGCCTCGGGTCGCCACCAGATCACGGACCACTGAATCCCTCCGAGAATTGTTTTCACGGCAATCGATGGTTCGGTGTCACCTGACACCGAACCATCTGCTTGTGCAGCCGCAACCTCCGTTCTGTACATCTGCTCCAAACGATCGCGACTCGCAACCAATTCATCAAAGGTCATCCGCTGCACCGATGTCATCGCACTGAATCGATGTAACTGTACGCCCTGCGCGACGACATGCTCGAAAGCGTGATACTCAAACATTGTCAATGCATGAGCCTCGAGCATGGCTGTCACTGCAGGCAACCCGGCATGTTCTGTCTTGCGGGCAGCCGCCACGGCCTCAGTTAACGCCGCCATTCCGACCCGATAGACCTCGAAGAACAAGTCCATCTTTGAGAGGAAGTGGTAGTACACGAGGCCCTTGGTCGCCCGTATCCGTCGCGCCACATCATCAATGCTGGTTGCATGGAAACCGCGCTCCATAAAACACTCCGCGGCAGCCCGAAGTAGATGCATCCGGCTCTCGGAGGAGGTCGAGAATGCGTCTTTCATTCGACTGCCTTGACCATGTCCTCAACGAACTTCTTGGCATCGCCGAAGACCATCATCGTCTTGTCCATGTAAAAAAGTTCGTTATCCAGGCCTGCATACCCAGTTGCCATGGAGCGCTTATTGACAATCACCGTCTTCGCCTTATAAGCGTCAAGAATCGGCATGCCAAAAATTGGACTTCCCTTTTGCAGGGCCGCCGGATTGACGACGTCATTTGCACCAACGATGATGGCCACGTCCGCCAGTCCGAAGTCGTTGTTGATGTCCTCCATCTCGAAGACCTGATCGTACGGAACCTCTGCCTCGGCCAGCAGCACGTTCATATGACCGGGCATACGTCCGGCAACGGGGTGGATCGCATAGCGCACGGAGACTCCCTTTTCCGTAAGCTTTGCCGCAAGCTCCTTCGTCGCGTGCTGAGCGCGAGCAACGGCCAACCCATATCCGGGCACGATGATCACCGTTTCCGAGTTTCCCAGGATGAATGCAGCATCGTCGGCGCTACCACTTTTCACGGTGCGCTGCGTCGTTGTCGATTGCTCGCCAGAGCTGGCGTCGCTCCCGAACCCTCCCAGAATGACATTCAGGAATGCTCGGTTCATCGCTTTACACATGATGTAGCTCAGAATCGCTCCCGAACTGCCAACCAAGCTGCCCGAGATAATAAGCATACTGTTGTTCAAGCTGAATCCAATTCCAGCAGCGGCCCATCCCGAGTAGCTGTTCAGCATCGACACCACGACGGGCATGTCCGCGCCTCCGATCGGAATGATTAGCAGCACGCCGAGCAGGAGGCCGATCATTGTGAGGACCGCGAACGCCATCACGCTCTGGCTACTCCAAAACTCGACTGCAAGATACGCGCATGCCAGACCTAATGTGAGGTTAAGCGCGTGCTGACCAGTGAACATTACTGGCGCCCCTTGGAACAGCCGGAATCGATATCTGCCAGATAGCTTTCCAAATGCGATGATCGATCCGGCGAAAGTTACGGCCCCAATAAAACTGCCCAACGCCAGTTCCAGGCGATTGCCGGGAGGGATCCCATTACCCTCATCAACCAGGCCGAAGGCCGCAGGCTCCGTGACTGCGGAAAAGGCTATCAGCACTGCGGCCATGCCGATCAAGCTATGCATGAAAGCTACAAGCTCTGGCATCTTGGTCATCTCCACCCGACGCGCGAGATAGACGCCTGCGCTTCCTCCGACAATCAGGCCCAACATGACCCACGAGAGGCCGAGGGGCGAGCCAGCCAGCGTCACGATCAATGCCGCTGTGGTCAGCACGGCGATTGCCATGCCCACCATACCAAAGCTGTTACCACGAATTGACGTAGACGGATGACTCAGGCCTTTCAGTGCCTGGATGAAGCAGACACTCGCGACGAGGTACAGTAGCGTGACGACGTTCATGCTCATGCCGCACCTCGTTCGATGCTGGCCGCAGCCTTGCCCTTCTTCTTGAACATCTCGAGCATTCGGCGTGTTACAAGGAACCCTCCGAACACGTTGACTGCCGCCAAAGCGACGGCCAGCACGCCAGCCGCTCTCGCGGCGCCGCTTTCCGTGAGACCCGCCGCAAGCATCGCACCGACGATGACGATCGCAGAGATCGCATTGGTGACGGCCATCAAGGGCGTGTGCAGCGCCGGTGTGACGGTCCACACGACGTGATAGCCCACATACACGGCGAGCACGAAAATAATGAGATTGATAAGAGTAGGTGAGACGGTATGCATGTTTTGGAACTCCGGTCAGCGGCGCTTGATCTCGCCGCCATGTGTCATCAAGCAAGCCTCGACGATGTCATCATCGTGCGGGACTTGTACGGCGGAAACACCGGTCGGCAGTATTAGTTTCAAGAACTGCAGTACGTTTCGCGCGTAGAGCGCGGAACTGTCTGCCGCGACCAAGGATGGGAGGTTGGTCTCGCCGATCAACGTGACCCCATGTCTGACGATTGTCTGGCCTGGCACCGTAAGGGGACAGTTCCCCCCCGCGGGCGCGCCAAGATCGACGATGACCGATCCTTGCTTCATCGACTGGACCATGTCCTCGGTGATCAGTGTCGGCGCGGCGCGGCCTGGGATCAAGGCTGTCGTGATGACGATATCGGCCATTGCCACGCGCCGGCCCACTTCGATCTTTTGCCTATCGAGCCACGATTGTGGCATCGCGCGCGCGTAGCCCCCGACCCCTTCGGCAGCCTCCCTTTCCTCAGCACTCTCGTAGGGGATATCGATAAACTTTGCGCCTAGCGACTCCACCTGTTCCTTGACTGAAGGCCGTACATCGGAGGCTTCGATCACGGCTCCCAGCCGCTTTGCCGTTGCTATTGCCTGCAGTCCCGCGACGCCGACGCCAAGAATCACAACACGTGCGGCTTTGATCGTTCCCGCTGCGGTCATTAGCATAGGAAACAGACGCTGGTAGTTGCTCGCCGCGAGCATCACGGCTTTGTAACCAGCGATATTCGCTTGCGACGAAAGGACATCCATGGGTTGTGCGCGCGTAGTGCGCGGCGCTGCTTCAAGCGCGAATGCGGTCAAACCAGCGGCAGCCATGCGAGCAAGGCCTTCACTGTCAAAAGGGTTTAACATTCCCACCAGAGCCGCTCCCGGCCGCATGATTGACAGCTCGCCGGCGGACGGAGCTCTTACTTTCAACACCAATTGCGCATCAAAAGCGTTCGTGGCATCCGTGACACTTGCACCAGCGGCCTCGTAGGCCGAATCTAGTGCACTTGCCGCAGTGCCCGCCCCTGTTTGGACACGGACGACGTACCCTTGTGCCACCAGCGCTTTTACGGTTTCCGGAGTCGCAGCCACTCGGAGTTCTCCGGAAGCCGTTTCACGCGGCACACCGATGACCAATGGTGCATCGACATAAGAGGAGCTTGTTTTAGTGACCGCGACCATCACACCCTCGCCCGTCCGCTGCTCATATCGGAGCGCATCTGTGCAGCGTACTCTTTGAAATCAACCTCGAGCGTGTAGCGCGCGGACCCCACGTAACGCTTTTCGAGTGCGCGCTTGTGCTGCATGATCTCCTGATACATGACACCACGGGTAGGAAGTTTGACATGGCCTGCAAGTACACGCGCAAGCCACTGCCCTTGGATCTCGACTAGTGGGATCGTCGGCCCGATCGGTTGCACCAGTCCCGCAAAGTAAAGCCCTGGTGCGTGAGGAACCGCCATACGTCGATAAAGATCTGCCTTGCCGTCGTCCACTTTAAAGACGCGTTGGTCGATAAAGGGAAAGGTTGTCTTGTAGCCGGTTGCGTAGATGATGGTATCGACCTCTGCGGCACTACCATCCTCAAAGCACACCTTTTCGCCGATCAGTTCCTTCACATTCGACTTCACTTTGATCCAACCGTGGCCCACATAGGGCAACAGTTCCTGGCTAAGCGTCGCGTGCTCGCGCCAGATTGCATGCTTCGGCCGCGGAACGCCGAAGCGGGATTGATCGCCCACGGCGAGGTACATCAGATGCTTCATGGTGGTTCGGACCATGCGCGTAGGCAGTTTCAGCTTTGAGCCTAGGAAGGACGACCATCGATCGCTCGGCAGCCCCATGATGTACTTCGGCATGATCCATGCACTGCGACGAGTCGAGATATAAGTGTTCTTCGCAAGCTTGCAGACATCGACCGCGATGTCCACCGCCGAGTTTCCGATGCCCACCACAAGCACGTTCTTTCCAAGAAAAGGCTCTGGCGTTTTGTAATCATGCGCATGCAAGCTCTCGCCCTGAAACTCGCCATTGAAGCGCGCCCACCGCGGATCCCAAAGATGACCATTCGCGACGATCACCGCGCGATATCGCTTCGATTCGCGGTCGTGGAGTGTGACTCTCCACGCTCCGTCGGCATCCTGACTTACGCTCTCGACTTTTGTGTTGAAGCGCACGTGAGGTCGAACCTTAAAATGATCCGCATAGTCCGACAGATACTTGATCACTTCAAAGTGAGAGAGAAAGTCCGGATAGTGGTCTGGGATCGGATAGTCGGAGTAACCAAGGTTGCGTCGGCTGGTATCAATGTGCAGGCTGCGGTATGCGGACGACATCCCGTTATCGTTTTGATAGCGCCACATCCCACCGATGTCGGATCCGATCTCATAGCAATCGAATGCCACACCGCGCTCGAGGAGCGCCTTTGCCGTAGTTACACCGGAAGATCCTGCCCCGATGATGCAAACCGGAAGAGCCGAAATATCATTCATCGCAATACCTTTCTTGGAATAGGGTAATCGTTCAAAACTGCATCGCGCTCAAACAGTGGCGATAGGGGTAACCGGGGAAGCAATTGCGCCAGGCAGTCGAAGCGGTGGCGCTGTCAGCAGAAATCGAGAATGCCCTTGCCGGCGCAGATGATTGGCAAGCGGACCTAAGTGCCACAACTCACCAAGATGAATCCCCTGCTTGAATAGGCAATGCTCGTGAAGCGGTAGCGCCGAGCAACAGACATCACCCAAGCCACGCGCGGGATAGGCTTCGACCGCGTAGTTGTCGGCAACAATGGCGGCAACGCCGGAGTCCGTGATCCATTGCAATAGACCCGAGTCCCGCCCATCAAGTACACAGCCGGTCTGCTCTAGTACTGCAATGTCGGGGCTACCTTGCATGCCTAGAACAGCGTCCGCGAAACCGGTATGCAGGCATACGATGTCCCCCTCTTCGACCGTCACACCATCTTTGGCAAGCACATACTCGAGATCAGACAGACCAATGAGTCGTCTCCCCGCGCCGAAGTTTGCGAGCAGATCAATCATCACGCCGCGACCTTGAACGCCCTTAGCCGCCATATGCTCAATGCCGAGCGCTAAAGCGCGCGACTCCACCTGCGACTCGTCGCATCCATCGATCAGAACAATGTCCTCGCCCGCTGCGAAGCCGTTGTAATAGACAGGGCGCGGCACGCCGTCGTCGAGTACATCGAACATAGCTCCGACATGCGCAAGCCCATCCCACTGGGTAGAGTATTGGAGGTGCAGGATCGCGACGTCATCGCTCAGCACATCCGTCCTCAGAGGATCGACATCGGCCAGGCGGAAATTCAGACCGAGTCGCCCATGCCTGCGGGTAGGGCTTAACTGCGGCGGGTGGCGATTCGGGTTCAGGATATTGCCCCCGGGTAGATCGAGGGGAAGGCTTAGGCAAAAGCTCTTGCCCTCTCGCACCTCGGCAACTGCCGCCCGGGTTCTCTCAGGCGTCAGCAGGTTCAGGCGCCCCAACTGATCGTCAACGCCGAAGTCTCCCCAGTTGGATCCATCGGGGCGCCGTTCCCAGCGGCTTTTGGTCATGATCGTTCTCCTCCGTGGCACACGACAGGCGCCTCTGTGTCGGTCAAGCTACTGAGGAGTATGCCCAACGATCTACTTGAATGCAAGATATTTATTCTTTGCAGTTGTGTTATCTACTTGATAGTATGATGACATCAGATAGGAGGCAGCATGACGATCGAGTTTTTCTTTCCCGACGCTCATCCGCACGGCACCCAGGGGGGCCACGCGAACGATGAGGCCGCAAGTGCACTGGAGTTCACCGCCTTGAGGCCAGGCCGCTGCTATGGCACCCATGAATTGGCCCTGACGCCTGAACTGGTTGAGGCATGGTGCAAACTCTATGGCGCGCCGCTTCCAACACGAGACGTACCAGCAGGCTTTCTGTCGGTGATTTCCATCCGTGCGTTCATGGCGACGATGCCAGTTCGCCCCCCTGGCGGGATCCACGCAGCCCAACGCTTTACGATTCATGCGCTGCCACGCGTGGGCGAGCGAGTGTTGACATCCGTGCACTGCGGAGCGAAGGAGGCACGTAATGGAAGGCTCTGGGTTGACCTAGAAATGAAGTGCCGCGGTGCGGCCGATCGCACGCTCTTCGAAGGCGTCCACAAGGCCCTGTGGGCACGCTAACTAGGACTTATACGATGAAACTAGAACCCCTCTCGCTGCACATCACCCCTGAAGCCGTTTTAGCGTACGCGCATCTAACCGACGACTTCAATCCCATCCATTTGGACGCAGCGTTTGCAGCTGCATCGCAAATGAAAGGACAGATCGCTCACGGCACTCTGTCGTTAGGCGTGCTATGGCAGGCGCTGGCACAGGTTCCCTCCACGCGCCCGGAGAGTTGGATTTTGGACATCAGATTTCAGCTGCCCGTACGCCTTGGAGACCGCGTTACCGCCGGCGGCAGCATGATTGATGCAGACTCACTAGAGGTGTGGGTGCGCAATGATCACGGACAAACGGTGATCGCCGGAGTCGCTCGACAAGCCAGATAGGTCGTCACCCAGCATGAGTGTACTCCGCTGGGGTACCCAGCATACGGAGCGCAAATTCGCAGAACTGTTCCACCACTACCTCCGGCGCTGGATCGACGTTGGTTCGGTACCAGCGTCGGACCCATTGCGTCATCCCCATGACCGCACGAGAAGCGAGTTGCGGCTGATCTGTAAGGAACACCCCCTGTGCGGCGCCGTCTTCAATGATGGCACTCAATCGCTTATGGAACTCCATCTCTAATCCGCGAATGTCGACCAGCATCTCCTTCGGAAGATGCTTCTCCTCAGCGGCCATAAGCGTCCATAGGCCTCGGTTGACGATATTGCGACGCATCGCCGTGCGGATGAAATCTTTCAAGCGCTCGACCGGTGCACCCCCGCTCATCGTCGAGCCATTCAGCATCGATAACGACTCCCGCAGTTCTCGATCGCAGATGGCGGCAAGTACCGCGTGCTTGTTGTCAAAGTACTGATAGATGAACGGCTTGGTCATCTTCAGTTGTTCGGCAATCGCATCCATGGTCGTGCCAACAAATCCATGCTCCATGAATAACTTGGCAGCCGCCTGCAGGATGCGCTCGATCTTCAGATTGCGAAGCTCATCCTGGAGGGATGGCTCCGCGTCAATACTCGTGGGAACGACCGCCCTTTCCTCGCTATCGCCAGGTATCGGCTTGCGCCGCCCTGTCTGCTTGCGAGCCGGTCGCGCCTGAGATGCTCCGGCGCGAGATCCCGGCGAGTTCTTCTTCTGAGTGGTCATGTCTTTTCCTAAGTTCTGATCAGTCGCTGCTAACTACCTTGACTTATTCATACTGGATAGTAGACTATAGAACCGTGCAGTACCAGATTTTGACGAACGACGTCATCGACTCGGCGTCATGGCGCGATCCATCCGACGACGGTTCATATATCTACCTACCAGTATGATCTCTGATTCTACCGCAATTGCCGAGGTGTGCCAGTGAGTTGGATCACAGGTGTCGGATTGACCTCATTTGGCCGGCTGTCAGGGCAGGACACGCTTGCGCTGATGGCGGACGCTGCAGAACTTGCGCTGATTGATGCTCAGCTTGTTAGATCGCAGGTGGATGGATTGCTTTGTGGCTACTCCACCACTATGCCCCATCTCATGCTGAGCACCGTGTTCGCGGAGCATTTTGGCCTATCGCCGAGCTACGCGCACGGTATGCAAGTGGGTGGTGCCACCGGTCTCGCAATGCTGATGCTCGCCCACGAGCTTGTAAATGGCGGATTGTGCAACCATGTGCTTGTGGTCGCAGGAGAGAACAGGCTTAGTGGCCAAAGCCCAGATGAGGCGCTACGCAATCTGGCACAGGTTGGACATCCGCGTTACGAATTACCATTCGGCGCAACTATTCCTGCCTACTATGCCCTCGTTGCCTCTCGATACATGCATCGATTTGGGTTACGGGAGGAAGACCTAGCTGAGCTAGCTGTCGCGATGCGCCGCAATGCCAAATTGCATACCGGTGCTCATCGCCGAGAGCCAATCGCCATTGATGACGTGCTGAACTCGCGCAGCATCGCGTCTCCCCTGAAGCTGTTGGATTGTTGTCCTGTCTCAGACGGCGCTGCAGCATTTGTCGTTAGTCGCGAACGTACCTCTGCGTTCGGCGTTCGCGTATTGGGTTGCGGCCAAGCCCATACCCACCAGCATGTCACTGCCGCCCATGATCTGACAATGTTCGGCGCTGCTGCATCGCTTGAACAAGCAAGCGCGCGCACAGGCGTTCTCGCCGCCGATGCCCGATACGCGGCAATCTACGACAGCTTCACCATCACGCTAGCCATATTGCTCGAGGAACTCGGCTTGGCGCCTCGTGGTGGCTCCGCCGAGCGCGCCCGCAATGGGGATTTCGATATCAATGGCAACTTGCCCCTTAACACGCATGGAGGACTCCTGAGCTACGGCCATTGCGGCGTCGGCGGAGCGATCGCGCATCTGGTCGAAGCACATCAGCAAATGACTGAGCGCGCTGCTAATCGCCAGGTCCGCGACGCCTCGCTCGCGCTCATACACTGCGACGGCGGTGTTCTGTCGTCGCATGTCACGGCATTCCTGGAGAGAGTCCATTGAGCACCGTAGCTATTGCCGATTGGTCTACTGGCGAGCCCGGCATCGCATATCAGCTTTGTGAAAGCTGCCGACACACCTGGTATTTCGAACGCTCCTTTTGTCCAAATTGCGGCGACAAGCGACCGAGCCGGCTGCAAGCAAGTGGTCATGCGAGAGTGTATGCCGCCACGACCGTGACGAGGGCACCGTCGCCAGAGCTCGCCGAGTTGGGCCCTTACGCGATCATGCTGCTCGACGCGGAGGAGGGATTCCGAATGATGGCGCACGGAGACTCTTCGCTGCAAGTTGGAGACATGGCACGAGTGACCTTTCGCCAGTTCGGCGGAAGGCTTACACCCTATTTCATTGCACCGAATGCACGAGACTGAAGAGGATTGATTGGCGCTTTGGCTCGACAGAATCGATTCGCCGACCGGCAAGACTCGGCGATTCCACGCAACTCAAAGCATCGCCCCGTGCTGAGTAGTCTATGGTCCTAAGCGCCATTTCGTCGTCTGAAGTACCTTCACAAGGCCCTACTGCCGAATGACACTCTTTCGCAGGCCGCCTGTTTAGCCTTTACCTATTCTCACTGTCATCGAGGAGACACCCTATGACACCAAGCAATACCACTCCGCCCGCCGAAGGCTGTATCGACACCGAAGTAGTCGATGGCATTCTGCTGATCGGGATTAACCGTCCCTCGAAGCGCAATGGCATCACACCCGTGATGCTTAGGCAGCTGGCCGAAGCCTACACGCGGCTCGACGACGATCCCGACCTCCGAGTCGGTCTACTCTATGCTGTCGGCGAGCACTTCACCGGGGGCATGGATCTTCCCGCGCTCGCCGAGTACCAGAAGCGAGGGGAACGGCCGGTACCGCGTGATCAGAATCTCGTGGAAGCGCACGACCTCGGCTTGCCTGGCTACCGGCGTCGGACCAAGCCCGTTGTTGCGTCCGTCCAAGGCATCTGCTTTACCGTGGGAGTAGAGCTGATGCTCGCAGCAGATATGGTCGTCGCCGCCGATAATTGCCGCTTCACCCAAATGGAGGTGGGCCGCGGAATCATGGCCGCAGGTGGCGCCACGATGCGCATGGCACAGCGATGCGGATCGGGTAATGCTCTCTATCTTCTCCTTACAGGGACTGAGTTCAATAGTGTTGACGCCCTTCGTTTCAACTTTGTGCAGAAGGTTGTGCCTGCGGGGGAGCAGTTTGCTGAAGGGCTGGCGCTTGCCCGGCGCATCGCGCAGCAAGCGCCGCTTGCGGTTGTCGCCACTCGGTTGAACGTACGAAAATCGATCGAGGAAGGGCCGCTGGCGGCCGTGGCAGAAATACTGGATGTGCAGAAGCGATTGTCCTCGAGCGAGGATGCTGCAGAGGGGCGACAGTCATTTATTGAGCGTCGCCCTCCCGTGTTCACGGGTCATTGAGTGACTTTCCATCGAGACGGCTATGACAGACTCACTTCCTTTTTCCCCATCATCGTACGAAGCCATCGTCTTCGAGGTAGTCGGTGACGGCATCGCCATCGTCACGCTGAATCGGCCCCAGGCGCGCAACGCTCTTGATATGCGTATGCGCGAGGATTTGGCGAGTGTCGCGGAATATCTGCGTACGGCTTGCTCGGTGCGAGCTGTCGTGCTCACTGGTGCCGGAGGGAGCTTCTGCGCTGGCGGTGATCTGCAGTCGATGGGCGAAGAGCGTACTGGTCCACAGTCACGTAGGCGAGTCGCCGAGCTGAACAATTGGTGCTCGAAGCTCGCTGCTCTTGAGATTCCGGTTGTCGCTGCCGTCGATGGTCCTGCTTTTGGCGGTGGCTTCAATCTGTGCCTTGTCGCGGACTTCATCCTCGCGACGCCGACGGCCCGGTTCTCGCAAGTGTTTGCAAGGATTGGCCTAATACCAGACCTCAGCGGCCTGTATTTGCTTCCCCGCATGATCGGTCTCCAGCGTGCTAAGGAGCTGGTCTTCAGCGCCCGCACTGTTGAGGCCGACGAAGCCCGACATCTGGGAATCGTTTATGAGATCGTTCCCGCGGAAGAACTTCTTAAGCGCGCGGTAGATCTTGCGAGTCGCCTCGCACAAGCCTCCTTACCTGCGTTTGGCTTGACGAAAGCGATTCTGAATCGTTCGTTCGAGACTGATCCGCGCACTCTGGCTGAACTCGAATCAATGGCCCAAGCCATCGCCATGAGCACGAACGAGCACCACGACGCCGTCTCACGCTTCCGCGCGAAACAGCCGTTGGCGTTTGAGCCAATCAAACGATCGGCGTAATCGCTGCCTCACCCACTTGGAGTTTCATAAATGCGCACACTGCCTGCCATCTTTGACAATCTGGCGCTGCCGATCATTGGCTCGCCCATGTTTATCGTCAGCAATCCAACGCTTGTAGTAGAGCAATGTAAAGCAGGGATTGTTGGATCTGTGCCCGCTCTGAACGCGCGGCCGCAGTCTCAGCTCGATGAATGGATCAGCGAGATCCGCGAGCGCCTTGCCGCCTACGATAGTCAAGCTGCAACTCCAGCGGCGCCGTTCGCAGTCAATCTGATCACGCACAAAACAAACGCCCGGCTGGAGCAGGACCTGGAGGTTGTGATCAGGCACAAGGTGCCTCTTGTGATTACATCGCTCGGCGCTCGCCCAGAGGTCAACGAGGCAATCCACGCGTACGGTGGCATCGTGTTCCACGATGTCATCAACAACACGTTTGCACGTAAAGCCATCGAGAAGGGTGCTGACGGGGTAATTGCCGTGGCGGCCGGCGCGGGTGGCCATGCGGGCGTGAAGAGTCCGATTGCACTGATTCAGGAGATTCGAGAGTGGTTTGACGGCCCCTTGGCATTGAGCGGTGCAATGTCGACCGGGAACGCCGTACTAGCGGCCCAGGCTCTCGGCGCCGACTTTGCTTATATCGGGTCTGCCTTCATCGCAACCCATGAGGCGCGTGCTCCTGAAGAGTACAAGCAGGCAATTGTTGACGGGAACTCTGATGACATTGTCTATACGAACCTGTTCACCGGAGTTCACGGGAACTATCTTAAGCGTTCGATTAGTAATGCCGGATTGGACCCAGCCAACCTACCGACCTCCGAAGGGCGTGACATGAACTTTGTTGAGGGGGAAAGTAAGGCGAAGGCGTGGAAAGACGTCTGGGGTGCAGGACAGGGAATTGGTGTAGTTCGTGAGGTGACCTCCGCTAAGGCGTTGGTCGCGCGTCTAGGTGAGGAATATCACGCTGCACGACATCGCCTCGGCTTGGCAAACCAGGCTTAGTTGCCACCGAATGGACGCGCGCAGCGTGTGCGTCCGTGTCTGTGTGCTTTGCCGCGGCAACACGTTCTCTCGCCCAAGGCGTAAATGGGATCCTCTCATGGATCCCATTTATCTTCAAGCCGCTAGTGAGACTGCAGCTTGCGGACGTTTTGGGACACGCGGCCTCCCCGATCGTCGGCAAGCGTCTATTAAGCTCAGGCGGGTCCCGAATCTGAAGCGGCGCGATTTGCCCAGGCCACGTTGGAGCGCCACGGCATTTCCGGCAATGTCGGCTATCTCACTATCAACCTGGTCTCATGCGTGCAGTTATTTGATTTGTCGCTGCGCAAAGTACAGCGTGTCTGCGCTTGCGCTCTGCGTTTCCTAAGCAATCTGCCGTGGGATGGGCTCTTGGTTTGCCTGGCGGCCGCGCGGATCAAGGCGTCCGAGATTTACAATGAGCTGACCCTGGGTGACAATCGTGTCGGCGATGCACCGTCATTTGATTTGTTTGTTGAGGGTCTGGGCCCTTCCGGGTTGGAGGTCGAATGCAAGTCAGTGTCGAACGACAAAGGCCGCCGCTTCGACGACGATCAGTGGAAAGTCGGGTGTGCGGGCTGACGGCACACAAATCGAAGTTCGCGATTTCCCTGCATCATATGCTGCTGCCATCGCGTCAATGCACGGGCAGTACAACGCGAAGCGCTTGAGTGGCTCACTCGGACTCGAAACGTGCGCCACTTCACTGAACCTGCGCGGGGACGCGGTCTCTCTGTCATTGCAATCCAGAGCATGAAGCGACATACCTTCTTGGAAAGTGCGATGCGAATGGCATCCGATGCAGCCACGCGGCAGTTGAGCGGTAAGCTCGTGATGGGCCTGGAAGCCGTCTCAGGGACCGAACTAGCGGCGCTTGCGGAGCAAGATAACGGGCCAGGCAGCGTGTTTTCTGCTTTGCAAATTCGTGTCAGTACGCCTGAATCGGCCCGAAATGGCAGACGTGATCGGCGCTACGTTCGTCGGTAAAAAGGAAATGTCGGATCTTGGGAATGCGCTGGCGATTCAAGGCCGTTCGTACACCTTCTTCAACACCGAGAGTCCGTTCTGGTATCCGGACTTCGCTCGCATATTTGAGACACACGCAATCACGTCGTCGGCTCAATCCTCTTCTGCTACGCATTGATCATGGTACTTCCCACCACCACTTATTTCGAGAATGAGCTTCGCGATGCCTACGACATGCTACGCAACCACGATCCATGGGCCTACATCACCGATGTGTTGACCCGCCTGCCCACCCACCTGAACAGCCGCATCGACGAGCTGCTTCCCCACAACTGGCGTCCCGCACGCTGAGCGCGTCTGCTCTCTCACAACCGCTCTCAACCGGCAACGTGGGACGGCGAGACGCTTACACTGCATCATCAAAAATCCCGGGCGAAAAGCGTTCCAAGCAGGTTCCGCGCGCGTTCTGCAAGATCCCGTTGCGAAGCCGTGCAAAGCACGAGGATGCGGCTCGCATGAAGGTCATCAACTTCTTGAGCAAGTCGCTGAATGGCGCCATTTCAGAAGACTACTCTTTGTGGGCGCGTCTGATAGGCAAAAAAAGCATGTAAATTCAGATTTAGTTTTATTATTAATATACTTTTCTAGACCGCAACAGCGATAAATCAAGAAATACAACCAATTAGTACAATGCTATATATAGTTGAATGTGAACAAAGCGGAGCAACCACCGCATCAATTATGGCCCAAGGACGTTTTGAGTGGAACTTGACATCAAGTACCATAATGGCCTCCGCTGTTTCCCATCAGATTCTTCGTGAACCGATGTTCAACTCGTTGTGAAGAAGTGGTGGTAGGCAGTAATCGCCCTTATCTGAATCGAGGAATCGTCTGTGAGTGTCGCCGTTGAAGCCCTGTTTACTTCCGCGTTGGGTCTGCAAGCTCCGTGGATGGTATCCAAAGTTGACCTCGATACAAGCAGACGCCGGATCGATTTCGAAGTGTCCTGCGACGCGAAGAAGTTGCCGTGTCCAGCCTGTGGGGTGAGCGGACAAGGCATCCATGATCGGGTCAGACGTGACTGGCGTCATCTCGATTTTTTCCAGCACGAGGCGTGGCTGCACGCCGACGTGCCGCGGGTCGATTGCAGTACCTGCGGCAAGACCACTGCGGTGGATGTTCCGTGGGCGCGGCCGGGCAGCGGCTTCACCCTGCTGTTCGAGGCGCTGGGCCTGTCGCTATGCCAATCCCTGCCGGTCGCGCAGGCGGCCTCCCTGTTGCGAGTGAACGCCAGGCGGCTATGGCGCCGGATCGAACACTATGTCGGGACGGCGCGCGCCAGGGAAACGATGGACGGGGTCAAGGTTATCGGCATCGACGAGACCAGTATCAGACGCGGCCATGATTACGTCACGGTGGTACATGACCTGGAAGCGAAACGCCTGCTGTTCATGGCCGAGGGCAGCGACCACAAGACCGTCACCGAATTCAAGGCCGACCTGGTCACGCACGGCGGCAATCCTGACGAGATCAGGCACGCCTGCATGGATATGGGGGCAGCTTATATCAAGGGCGTCACCGAAGCCTTGCCGCACGCGCAGATCAGCTTCGACCGGTTCCACGTGATCGCCCTGGCCAACGAGGCGATGGACGAGGTGCGGCGTGAAGAGATGCGAGAACAGCCGGACGTCGTGCGGGCTGCGCTGGGGACGCAGCGCAAGACGATCAAAGGCTTGATGTGGGGCATGCGTCGGGATCACGCTGACTGGAACAAGGATCAAATCAATACGATGCACCGGTTGCAGCGCTCGAACCTGAAGAGCGCACGCGCCTGGCGCCTGAAGGAGGGGTTGCGTACGACCTACAGCGTGGCCGTGAAGAGTAACTGTCCGCAGAAAGCCAAGGAGATGCTCAAGGGCTGGATCTCATGGGCGAAGCGTTGTCGGCTTGAGCCGTTCAAGCGGCTGGCCACGACCCTCAAGGAGCGCCTGCCTGGCGTCGTGCGCGGCATGCTCGACGGCCGCAGCAATGCCTATGTCGAGGCGATGAATGGCATGCTCCAACAAACCAAGCGGGCCGCGCGCGGATTTCGAACCGTGAAGAACTTCGTGGCCATCGCCTACCTCCGTATGTCCAGGCTAAAACATTTGCCGCAAAACCCCTTGTGTCCCGCCGCGTCGCGTGATCAAGGGATTAAACGCTATCGCGCCGGCCGTCAAGTTCCACTCAAATCGGCATAGAGCCTCAATTATTTACTGGCCGCCTCGCATATTGCTACAGCGTTAGAACTTATGCCTCATTCCAAAACCCGTGCTTATCCCCCCACCACTGTTGCTAAGCTTGTCGTAAAGGACGTTCGCATAGAGATCGCTCCGCTTCGATAGTGGATACAAGTAGCCGATCGCATAGTCCCGACGCTTGAAATCCGCCTGACCTTCGGGGCGAATATTGGTCTGCACAACCGATGCCATGATCTTTCCGTTAAAGATTGGGTAGGTCGCACCAATCTGAAACGAATCCGTGCTTCGTTTGGTACCGCCGCTTGTCCGCGTACCCACATACTCGAGGAATCCCTTGACAACCCCGAAGTCGTATGCTGTGCCGAGTGTAAAGGCGTCTTGTGCCCAGCTCCCAATAGGCAAGCCCGGACCGGTTTTTACACGTTGAAATGCTGCGGTTGCCGTAAACTTTCCTCGGTCGACGTAGAGCATGGCGCCAAAATTGTTGGTTGAATTTGTGCCGGCCGCCTCACCAAGCGAATATAGAAAGCGCCCCGACAATCCACCAAAATCCGGCGTGTAGTATCCAACGGCATTGTTCCAACCCGAATCACCCGCAACGTAGCGTCCGAAGGTCTGCACCCAGAGCGGATTCTGTAATGGAGAGAACTTGGTTGATGATCCGTAGGGGTCGAACTGAGTTGTGGCGAGGAAGAAAGGGTTCCTGAGCCGACCGAGCCTGACCTCACCAATGTTGGCTTTCTCCAGGCCAACATAGGCATTGCGTGACAACATGGTGTCCGTGGGACTGCGACCACTCGCTCCGGTATCCGTCAGAAAGTAGCCTTCCAGCCGAAAATTTGCCATCAGTCCGTCGCCCAGGTCCTCCGTGCCTGTCAATCCCCAGAACGAAGTTGTCATACCCCCGCTCTCGACTCCAATCGTGCTCTTGGCGGCACCGCTAGGCTTCGTTGAACCGACATATGCATCTACGATTCCGTAGAGTTCAACACAATTCGCCGCACACGATGCTAAAAACAGCGATACACCGACACAGCCGGACGCAACGCGCGCCAGCACGGCAGGTTTATTCATCATGCCTCCAATCCTTTGCGGTATTTCGAGAAGGCGCACGTCTCCCATTTCCTAAGCCACTTAACGTGGCCGGACGGTTGAAAGCGGCACCAATTATTCAGAGGGAAAGTCTGTCGTAATGTCTTTTTTGAAGCGGTTGCAATGCCGAGGCAGGTTGCCCTGAAGCCAAGTCACCGAGACCGAGGCGGGATCGCGCCACTTGGTATTCAAGCGCGAGGCACGCGATGAGAGACGCAGCCGCGCCGGCCTCTCGAACAGCGCCGATACCCTGTCCGGCGCCCCAGATGTCTTTCCAAGCCTTGGGCTTGCTCTCGCCGCTAACGAAGCTCATCGCGCGCCCCCCGGAAGCCGGGAGGTTATCGGGATCTAGCCCGGCATTGCGAATCGAACGCTTCAGGTATGGGGTCACGCTTTCACACCCGCTGTTCGTGCGATCCGTCCCCAGCGATCTAGGCCGGTGTGGATCTCCCGAACAAGGTCTTCGGGTGTACTTGTCCAGATTTCGAACTGCTGCTCGTTGGCCGTCTTGCTGACGCGCGGCGAGCGCAACGCTTCGGTCAGCGCGGCATACAGACGCGAACGAATGTCCTCGGGCAGCCTGGGAGGCGCCGCCACGGCGAACCACAGGTCGGCTCCCACCTCGTTGAATCCGCCAAAGCCCGCCTCGGCCATCGTCGGTATCGTGGGCAAGAAGGACCACCGCTTGGCAGTCGTGACCGCCAGCTGACGTACGCGCCCCGCAGTCACGGCCGGCTGTGAGTTCGTGGGCATGTCGAACATGAAGGTGATGTCACCTGCCATCAACGCGGCCAGCGCCAGTCCGTTGCCGCGGAACGGGACGTGCACCAGCGGCACACCCGCGACTCGGCTCAGGATTTCACCCGAGAGGTGATTGGATGCGCCAATGCCAGCCGAACCATAGGAGACGGTCTGCACCTTCGCCCGGGCGACAAGATCGGAAACCGTTCGTATCCCGCTCTGTGAATTGACGATCAACTGATTGGCATACCGGCACGCCAAAGTCAGCGGCGTGAAGTCCGATAGTGGGTCGAACGATAGCTTCGGGTAGATGTGTGGATTGATCGTATGAGTGCCGGTGCTGATTAGTCCGATCGTGTAGCCATCAGCAGCTGCTCGCGCGATTCGAGCGCAGCCGATATTGCCTCCGGAGCCGCCAAGGTTCTCGACGATCACGGGTTGCCGAAGAATCTCCGAGACGACGGCAGCAATCGGCCGAGTGAACACATCGGAGGGCCCGCCCGCAGCGTATGGCACGATCCAGCGAATGGGTCTTGAAGGCAATGTGTCAGCAGCTCGCACGACACCGAGTCCCGCGCCCAGCGCGGCGGCGGTTCCGCCCAGTATCAGGCGCCGACGCGTCGCGGCCGGAATGCTGGAAGTCGAACGTTTCATGTCTTGTCTCCTGGTTCAATCGGTAGCGCCGTTTGTCGCCCAGTCCTGCGAGTCAACGCCGGCTCGGATCCACTATCCAGCTAGGCGGGCGGAACTCCGACCGTCATTCCTCCGCACACGTAGAGCGTCTGTCCGGTGACAAAGCCGTTGCGCCCATCAAGAAAGAACGAGGCAGCCTGAGAGACGTCTTCCGGCTCTCCCATCCGGCGAACCGGTATCGCATCGACGATCGCCTGCGTTCGGGGAGCTCCGGGCGGATTCGCGGCCTCGAACAGCGCAGTTCGAATCGGACCGGGGCCGATAGCGTTGACTGTGATGCCGTGCTGCCCCAGCTCAAGGGCCCAAACCCGGGTCATCCCAATGAGGCCGGCCTTTGTGGCCGCGTACGCGCTGCGCATCTCCTTGCCCAACGCGGCACGGGAAGAAATGTTGACCACCCTCCCGAATCCGGCTTCCCGCATACCAGGTAGAACTGCCTGCATGCATTGAAGGGCGCAGCGAAGGTTGAGTGCGACTGCGAGGTCCAAATCTACCAAGGTTTGGTCTGCGATTGATGCAGGACGTACGACCCCGACGTTGTTGACCAGCCGAGTGATCGGACCGCCCTCCAGCGCTAGCTTCAACGCCTCGGCGGTCGCATCATCATCCGCGAGATCCACATCGATCAATCCGCCGGCGCGATCCAGAACGATCGTCTCGTAACCCTGCGCCTGGCACGCAGCCGTGATCGCCGCGCCAATACCTGCCCCCCCACCGGTGATCAGTACCCGGTCGCGAGTGACCAAACCCTTCTTCATCACAGCTCCTTCTTCGCTGCTTGCGGACTACGCTGGACTCAGTTGTGCAGCACTACGGCATCGACCGCGCGACAGCCGTCACCGACCGCACCGACCAGGATCGGATTGATATCGACGCTCTGAACGTCGGTGGATCCCGCGATCAGTCGTCCAACCGACATCACTGCGTCAACGTAGGCCTCGACATCAAGAGCGGGTTCGTCTCTCACTCCACCCAACAGGGGAGCGATACGAAGACGCTGTAGTCGCTCGATAACCTCGGCTCGTCCAAACGGAACCAATAGAAGTTGGTTGTCCGGCATGACTTCGACGTACTTGCCACCATCTCCGATAACGACAACCGGACCGAAAACCGGGTCCCTGTGAGCACCGATCATCATCTCGCGCCCACCTTTTCGCATCGCGGCAACGATGACGCCTTCAAAGGGCAGACCAAGATCGGCGAGTGTCTGTTGCAGCTTGCCGAAGGCTTCCGCGATTTCCGTCTGCGAACGCAACCCCAATCGCACCAAACCCAGCTCGCTCTTGTGAGCGACCTTGCTGGAACAACCTTTGACGACAACCGCGTCCCCCGCTTCGGCGAACGCCGCCAAAGCCTCCTGCACGGTCATGCACAGTCGGTGCCATACAACCGGTACCCCCATCTCCGCGATGCGCGCAAGACTCTGTGCCTCGTTCGCCATCAGGGGCTCACGGCGCTCAGTCATGACGGGGACGGGATCGAGGTACGCACCAGCACGTCGATGGCGCGCTAACTCCAAACGCTCGTGGTGGCGCGTGAATCGGTCGAGCGCCGATACCGCACTGCTTTCCGAGGAGAAAACCGGTACGTCGCGTTCACGGAACAAGGCCGCCACGTCCGGTTGCGGCGTGGCTGCCACAACCGGCTTTCCGGTGCTGGCTTCCAAACGCGCCGCCGCATCCGCGTAGCCTTCGACGTCGTAGCCTGCTCCGGCGACCGGAAATGCAACGAGAAATGCGTCAGCATTTGGATCCCGCGCGATGACGTCGAGAGCCTTGCTGAAGAGGCTGCTATCCGTGAGCAGAGCACCCGTGATATCGACCGGATTGGTAACGTTCGCGAAGGTTGGAAGAATGGCCGCGAGGGACTGTCGAGTTGAAGGGTCGAAGCTGGCCATCTGCATCCCATGCATGCTGGCTGCGTCCGCAGCAAGCACCCCTGCCGCTCCAGAATTGCTCACCGTCACGATGCTCCGGCCACCCACCTTCCAGCGCTTCAGGTACATCTCAGCGGCATCGACCAGTTGCTCCATTGTGTGCGCACGCCAGACGCCATGTTGCTCAAAGAAGCTGTCGACCACACGGTCTTCGCTTGCTAGCGCACCGGTGTGCGATAGCGCGGCGGCTTTACCGGCGGCCGTACGCCCGGACTTCAGCGCGAGCACGGGCAGACGACGCTCCTGAGCGATTCGTCCGAGCTTTTGAAGCTGGTGCGGGTCGGGCATGCCCTCGAGATACAGGAGCATCAGTCGGACCTGCTCATCCTCGGCGACCGCCGTCGCCAACTCGGCGATCGTGACATCCGCGTCGTTGCCTGTTGCGTGGGCGTGCCGGATGCCCAGCCCCCGGCGCCGAAGCAGCCCGTACGGCGCCATCCCCAGCGTCCCACTCTGGCTGAGGATCGCTATGTGTCCGTCAGCGGGCGGACACTCTTTGATCATCGTCGAAAATGTGGCTAGAGCCCCATTGCTGAAGTTTGCAAGCCCCTGACAATTCGGCCCGATCAGCCGCATGCCCGCCGCGCGAGCGGTGTCGACCATCGAGCGCTCGGCAGTCTTTCCCTCAACGGAGTGACCCTCGCCAAAGCCAGAACTCATGACGATTCCGATCCCTGTTCCGATGCGGGCGCACTTCTGCACCGCTTCAATCGCCTCGTTCCGCGGTACCGCGATGATTGCGAGATCCGGAGCCTCCGGCAGTTCCTCGATCGAGGGCCACGCCTTCAAGCCCTGGACGCTTGAGCGGGTGGGATTGATAGGGTAGATGCGCCCTTTGAAGCCAAAGCGCTGCAGGTAGTCAACCGGTCGACCACCGATCTTGTCCGGATTCTGTGAAGCACCCACGATCGCAATGGAACGTGGCGCCAACGCGGCCTGAAGCGAAGTCGTCATGGGAAGTCTCCTCGAGTTATTTGCCTTCGGCAGAGTCGGCGGCCACAAAATAGGGAAGCTCCCGCGCCCCGAAAGATCGAAACGAAGCGCGGACGCGCTCACCGATGCGCAGCGAGACATCGCCATGAGCCGTCATGCGAAACCCCTCTTGGGGCAAATCAGACTACACGAAGTCTGATCGAGCGAGGCTTGTCTTACGCAGAACTCGTACCAATGAGTTTGTTAGTCTACTGTACAGTAGGAAAATGTCAAGCTCTTCCTTGTTGCGATTTGTGCCTCTCTGAACTGTTCTTCGCCAACCCTGTGCAGCGATCGCGTGGGTGCCCTGCCTCCCCGATATTCAAGCCAGATCTGCTTAGGCTCGCACTCGAGGCTCATTGTTGGCACGCGAATGTTCGGTACGCTGGACCCGGAGGCCTCATTCTGGAGCAGCAGCGTGAGCGTGCGATACGGGCGAGTGAATGTCTCGAACTCACCGACAAAGAGCTGATATGCCTCTATATGAACGCCTCCCGTTTGCGAGGCTTTTGTGCGCTCTGACCTGACTAGGTTGGGTTGCGGCTTTGTATTCGGCCTGGTTGCAGCCCTGATAGGCTGCGGGCCCCGATGAAATTCGCTGACTCGCACCTGATTTCCCGTAAGAGCTCGAAGCTCTTTGTCATATACAGGTTTAGCAAGTCACGGTCCGACCTGATTAGTCATCACACTCAATCGCCAACGCAACCGCTTCAACATGTCCCTCCCGATGCAGACGGTTAATGTGTTCTGCTCGGCGCACGCCGTTCATGTGTGACCACGTCCCAACAAGCACGGTCCAGTCAATTTGGGATCTGATTAGGCATTGGCCCCGGGGTGCCGGCGTTAGTCGGTTTTCTCGAAGAACCCTCGAAACGTTGGCGCCATAAGCTGGATCTCGAGGCGGACGTCAAGGTCCTAGCATTCACACAATTAGCAAAAATCATTCAGGTATTGCCAAATTGGCGATCAGCCGACTCACGCAGATTCCATGATCTCGATGCTGAACGCCTTCATCCACACTGCGGATTCAACCGCTCAACGCAGCGCTGTACGGAGGTACCGCACTGCAGGTGAAAACTGTTTACGGTGCGCGCACACGAGGTTCAGCGGCCCCGATTCGCCCGGCTGCTCTGGTAGAAGCAGCTCCAAGCGAGCTTGCTCAATATCGGCACAAACACCTATCAACGCCTTGTAGGCGATGCCACGACCATCGATTGCCCAGCGCCGGGCAATCGATGGTCGTCCCTATGATTTGCGTGCGGCCAATGCGGGCACCGACATGGCCAACCGCATGGCGCGCATGGGTGCCGCAGGCCAATGGCCAGGTTCGTCCGGGGCCGTTGATGGACGTGTCCCACATCGCCAGTTCGTTGCTGCACATGGCCAACCTGCCGCGCGACGCCAACGTGCAGTTCATGACCGTGATGGCGACGAAGATGCTCGTTCGTCGGTCGCGGCTGACCAGCGGCCAACGACCGAAGTATCAGTGCGCCGGCCGGCCCGTGTGGCCAGCCATGAATGTGGCGGCGTCGGCCGCCGTCATGCCGCGCTCGTCGCGCGCTTCCGGGTCGGCGCCGTGCTCCTTGAGCAATTCGACGATTTCCGCGCGCTGGAACATCGCTGCGACCATTAGCGCAGTGCGGCCGTCGGGCGAAGCGCCCTCGACGTCCGCGCCGTGTTCCAGCAGGATTTCGATTACGTCCCGGTAGCCTTTGTAGGCAGCCCCGGCAATCGGCGTCTGCCCCATCGAATTGCGCGTGTCGGGTGACGCGCCGGCTGCCAGCATCATGCGCAGCGCGTCGGCATGGCCGTGATAGGCGGCCAGCATCACCAGGCTGTCGCCTTTCTCGTTGCGCAGGTTCGGCCGCATACCGCGTTTGATCAGCGCCGCCAGCGCGGCCGCGTCGCCATTGCGCGCCAGGTCGAAAACCTGGCCCAGCGCGGCGATCATGCGGGCTTCTTCATCGGCGGTCATGGTGGATGTCTGGGTCTGGTCCGTCTTGTGTTCTCGTCTTGCTTTCCTGGCTTTCGTGGTTCTCGCAGGGAGGGCGGGGTGCACCCGCCCTCCGCCCCGGCCTCTCCCGCAAGCGGGAGAGGCAACCAAAGACTTATTTGGCTTCGATCTTCTCGATGGCTGCCGCAACACCAGCGCCGTAGGCCGGATCGGCCTGCGTGCAGTGGTCGATATGGCGCTGCTGCACGGGCTTCGACACGCCCTTGATCGCACGGGCCGTGTTGTCGAACAGCGTCTGCTGCTGGGCCGGCGACATCAGGCGGAACAGGTCGCCTGCCTGCGAGAAGTAATCGTCGTCGACACGGTGGTTCCAGTGGTCGGCGGCGCCTTCGACTGACAGCGGAGGCTCACGGAAGTCCGGCTGCTCGGCCCACTCGCCACGGGTGTTCGGCTCGTAGCCGATGGTGCCGCCCGCGTTGCCGTCGGTGCGGCCGCGGCCGTCGCGGTGATAGCTGTTGACGTACTTCGCGGCCTTCGGCGAGTTCACCGGAATCAGGTGGTGGTTCACGCCCAGGCGATAGCGCTCGGCGTCGCCATACGAAAACAGGCGGCCTTGCAGCATCTTGTCCGGCGAGAAACCGACGCCCGGCACGATCGTCGACGGCGCGAACGCGGCCTGCTCCACCTCGGCGAAATGGTTTTCCGGATTGCGGTTCAGTTCCATCACGCCCACTTCGATCAACGGGTAGTCCTTCTTCGACCAGACCTTGGTCAGGTCGAACGGGTTGTAGCGATACTTGCCGGCGTCGGCCTCGGGCATGATCTGCACGAACAGCTTCCAGCGCGGGAACTCGCCGCGCTCGATGGCTTCGTACAGGTCGCGCTGGTGGTACTCGCGGTCCTGTCCGGTAACCTCGGCCGCCTCGGCGTCGGACAGGTTCTGGATGCCCTGCTGGGTCACAAAGTGGAACTTCACCCAGTGGCGTTGCATGTCCTTGCTGATGAAGCTGTAGGTGTGGCTGCCGAAGCCGTGCATATGACGCCAGCTCCGCGGAATGCCGCGATCGCTCATGACGATGGTGACCTGGTGGAAGGCCTCGGGCAGGCTGGTCCAGAAGTCCCAGTTGGTCTCGGCGCTGCGCATGCCCGTGCGCGGGTCGCGCTTCACGGCGTGGTTCAGGTCGGGGAACTTGAGCGGATCGCGCAGGAAGAAGACCGGCGTGTTGTTGCCCACCAGGTCCCAGTTGCCTTCCTCGGTATAGAACTTGATGGCGAAGCCGCGAATATCGCGTTCGGCATCGGCTGCGCCGCGTTCGCCGGCCACCGACGAGAAACGCAGGAACAGGTCGGTTTTCTTGCCGACTTCCGAGAACAGGTTGACACGCGTGTACTTGGTGATGTCATGCGTGACGGTGAACGTGCCATAGGCGCCCGAGCCCTTGGCGTGCATGCGGCGTTCGGGAATGACTTCGCGGTCGAAGTGGGCAAGCTTTTCCAGGAACCAGACATCCTGCAGCAGGGCCGGACCGCGCGGGCCGGCAGTCTGGATGTTGTTGTTGTCGACGACGGGCGCGCCGAAAGCGGTCGTGAGCTTTTTCATTGGATTCCTTGATGCAGACGGCAGGCCTCGCGGGCCTTGCCTGGACGTTTTTGGGTTTTCCCAACAGGCTGCCACCAATGGCGCGATACGCCGGGGGAAGATGTTGAAGTATCGCAGGTGCAACTTGACGGTTCGTATCAGTTCTCTGAATAGTGAATTAATTGCCTTGGATAATGAGACTCACGTCATCTTTTCTTGACACGAATGAATCGATTGGATGCAACCTACAACGTGGCTCCCAGAGCCTCGCGAACATGCCATTTTTGTCAATTTCGCGCAAAGGCGCAGGAGGTAAGTACCGACCGTCTCGAGCGCGCTTTTGAGGCGCCAACCATGCTCAGAAACTGCATCAATACGTCGCACATTGGGGAGCGAAAGAGACTATCGCTCTCTCTTCGAGCCTATCTGGCACGCAATTTTCACAAAAAAATGGATAGGAAATGTCTTTACAATCGGAACCGCGCTTGTGACCGGCGGATCTTCGGGTATCGGCGCAGTCTATGCTGACCATTTAGCAGCCGCGGTTGTGACTTGATTCTTGTCGCGCGTAACGAGGTACGTCTTTTGGCACAAACAGAGAAGCTCTCGAACAAGTACGGTATCGCCGTAAATGTCTGCGGCGCGTTGAAGCCCGCCTGACTAGCGACGATCGAATTACATGCTTGTTTAAAACGTACGACACTTTCGTCTGTCGACCCCCTTGCAATAGGGGCGACAGTCTGTCGACCCCCTTGCAATAGGGGCGACTATCGGTCTCTAACGCCCCCCATACCCCAATTTCCTTTTGCGACTGCCCACAGTATGAAGGTACCGTAAACGAGCATTGCGAGAGCACCAAAGGAAAAATACTGTTGCAAGCTTGCGCCTTGAGACAACGCAAAGCCGCCAACACCGGCGAACAGGGTGAGGCGTAGCGCTCCGGCCACGAGTGGCCATTTGAGTCGACCGGCGCCCTGAGATGCAAAGTAAAGGGAAAAGCCCAGGGCAAAGCAGCCGTAGAACGGACCTACCATCTGAAGATAGGCGACGCCCGCTTCCAGCAAATGTTCATCTCCTCCAAAGAGCCGCAACCATGCGGAAGGCCGAAAGGCTGCAACTAGGCCAATTAGTTCGGCTAATGAAAAGGCAATAAATCCACCGATAAGTGCGATACGCCGCGCGCGGTCGATCTGACCTGCGCCAATGTTGGCTCCCACAAGCGCAACCATAGGCGCTCCAAAGCCGAAAGCTATTGGGATCAGCAGATACTCTAGCCTCGCACCCGTTGCGTAGCCTGCTAGAGCTGCAGTGCCACCGTGCCCACCAACCTGGGCCGTCGTAATCGCAATCAATGCATTTGTAAGTACCGGATTTATGCATGCCAATGCGCCAACGACCAAAATGCTACGTATCGGTAACCAATGCACTGCGCCTCCCACTAGCTGAGCGGCACAACGCCCCGAGAGGCAGAACCACCCCAATATCGCGGTGCCCGCTGCGTAATAAAGCACCAAAGCCCACGCTCCGCCCGCTACTCCTAATTGGGGAATCGGACCCCAACCAAATATGAGGCAAGGAGACAATGGCACTAGAGCGACTGCTCCTCCACAGATCACCATCCCAGGGAATGACATATTCCCCGTCCCCCGAATAACACTGGCGAGTGCGTTCATCGCCCACATCAGCGGCAGTCCTGCGAACAGCACACGACCATAAGTACAAGCCGCATCCAACGCCGCCCCCTTTGCGCCGATAAGCGAGAATAGTGACCTCTGGAACGTCAAAAGCATGGCGGCAAATGCTACGCCAATAAGAACGTTGATGGCTAGGGCGTGCCGCGGAATCTGATTTATCAAGGTCTGGTTTCCGGCCCCAAGAGCCCGAGCCACGGCTGCTGATATCCCACCGCCCATGGCCCCCTGCGACATGTTGCCCATTAGCATTAGTACTGGTATGACAACAGCGACACCTGCCAGTACATCCGTGCCAAGTTTCGCAAGAAACCATGTCTCAATCAGCCCAGTTGACGCTTGGGCCAACATCATGAGCATGTTTGGCACGCTCATGCGAAGAACCGTTGGAACAATCGGTGCCTCCAGCATCGACCGTAGGCGTGGATTGGAGGCGCGCAGCGGCGCCGATCCAGAGGTAGTCATCTTGTTAAGCCTTTCGCCTTACGAGGCGGGACACTCTCTAGGGTCTGTTCACAATTTAACCAATGGTCCGAAGGCACAAGCAAGCGATGCAAAGACGAGATAGCTGTCAGCTCGCTTGTCATACCGAGTGGAGACACGGCGAAAATGCTTTATGCGGTTGAAAAAGCGTTCGACCAGATTGCGAGTGCGATACAGGGCGCGGCTATAGCGTCGCTTGCTGATCCGGTTCGAGCGTGGCGGAATGACGGCCTTGCTTCCTGCGGTTCGAATCGACTGCACGAAAGCGTTGGCGTCGTAGCCCTTGTCCGGGACCGCTTGCGCGCGCAGGCCTTCGATTGTGTGACACAGATCTTCTCCTGCGCGTGGTCACTGGCACTCCGGGCCGGGGCGCCAGGCTTCTCGTTAAACCGGGATGGGGTTATCGGCGATGTGTTGGTTGAAGTCGTGAACCAGCTGATGCTCGCCGAGTCCCGGGTTATCGCGCATGGCGCGAATGGACTCGACAAACACCTCATGCTCTTCGGTCGCGAGGCCGCGCATGGTTTCTTCGATAAACGCGTCCAAGGGCATGGCACGCGGATCGCCGCTCTTCTTGACGAGGTCGGTGTCGACCCAAGGCGGTGCGATCTCCTGGACTGTCACGTTGGTCGCGCGGAGCATGAAGCGCTGCGACAGGGCATAAGAGTGCAGCGCCGCTTTCGATGCGGAGTACACCGCGTTAGTGGCGATCGGGACATACGCCAGCACCGACGTGTTGTAAATGATCGTCGAGCGCGATTGACCTTTCAGATGTTCGACGAGCTCCGATGTCATGCGGATTGGGCCTAGGAGGTTTGTGTCGAGGATGCTGCGAGACGTGGCATCCTCGACGGTGGTGGAGGCGTCGTCAAACGGCATGATGCCCGCGTTGTTGATCAGAACGTTCAGCGTCGGATAGTCCGAGATCAAGTCCTTCGCCACACGCGCGATGTCGGCAGCGTCGGAAATATCGAGTTCGACGCCATCGATGCCGGGATACTCCGCGGAGATCTGCCGCAGAAGTGCTTTGCGGCGTCCAGCAATGATGACCTTGTTTCCCAAGGCATGGAAGGCCTTCGCCAACTCCAGGCCAATGCCCGACGTCCCGCC
>NZ_JBFTOX010000075.1:0-40202 GCF_056398185.1 Cupriavidus sp. 05L310 | reverse complement strand
GCGATGCGAGTTTGGGTCCCGGCCGCTCTTTTCGCCGGATCCCGAGGGGGTGTCGCCCCATCCGGCGCGCCTTCTTTGCCTACTTTCTTGGCAAGACAAGAAAGTAGGTCGCCCCCCGCAGGGGGGTGAAACCGCCTTTGACTTTAAGCTTTTGAAGTTGAAGTTGAAGTTGAAGTTGCAGCCCTTCCCCAATACCCCCACCCCTACCCCCCCCTTCCCCCCTTCCCCCGCCGCGGCATCTCCGAATCCAACACCAACCGCCCATTAATCTTGCCATTCATCCGCGTAACATAACGCGTGCATTCCTCCATATGCGACAGCATCAGCGCACGCACCTTCTCCACATCGCGGTCCCGCGCCGCCGCCAGGATCTTCTTGTGGAACTTGACGTTCGCCGCGCCGAAGCGCTCGTGTTCGCACGTTGGCGTGTCGTTGCCGAACACCACCAGGTGCCGGATCATTTCATTGATCAGCTCGCAGCAAAAGCGCAGCATCGGGTTCGGGTTGGCGGCCGCCAGGATGTCGTGGAAGCTCAGGTCTTCCTGCCGCTGGTTTAGCGGATCGATCGCGGCGGCGGAGGCCGGGTCGCACTGGTCGATGGTGCGTTCCAGCGCGGCGAAATCCTCTTCCGTCAGGTGTGGCACCGCGCCCGCGGCCAGCTCGGGTTCCAGCAGCTTGCGCGCGGTGTAGATATCCGCGATACCGATGTCTTTGAAGAACAGGTAGTTCTGCATCAGCTGGAAGGTGCGGTCCAGTTGCACTTCCACGATTGTGCCGCCGCCCGCCGGGCCGGTGCTCACGCTGACCAGCCCCTGCACTTCGAGCGACTTGAGTGCCTCGCGGATCGTGCTCTTGCTCACGGAGAACATTTGCTGCAGGGCAATCTCGCGCGGCAGCTTGTCGCCGGGGCGCAGGTTCTTCTGCGTGATCAGGCGTTTCAGTTCTTCGGCAACCAGGTCGGCGCGTTTCTGCTTGCGAATCTCGATCGTCCTGGCGCCTTCGCCACGTAGCGGTGCCATGTTGTTTCCATCCCTTTGATTGCCGCGTGCCGCCGGTCCAGTCTGTTGCTGCCGGCCAGGCCACGCCGGGTCCAATTCTACAGGCTGCGATTGCCGCCGCCAGCGCCGCTGGTGCGCGTCGCCTGCGTACGCCTTGCTGCGTTTCCTCCTATTGACTTTGAAAGAAGCGCCTCCTACTATCGTCTCACCTATTTATCATGATAAATAGCATAAAAGGCTGGAGGATGTCCGCGCACCTGACGCGGCGGCTACCGGCCATCCTGGGTGGCTATCCCCATCGAGAGGAGTGAGACATGAATCGTCGTAACCTGTTGAAGCTGGCGGCGTTGTCCGCTGTCCCCGCCGCACTCGTGCACGCCCGCTCCGCGCTGGCGGCCGCGGGTGACGTGATCGAGCTTGGCTGCCCGGTGCCGATGTCGGGCCCCTTCGCGGCCAACGGCAAGTTTGCCGACCTGGGCATGAAGCTGGTGCTGGAGCAATACGACAAGGTGCTTGGCAAGAGCCTGCGCTACAGCGTGCTGGATACCGAAGGCAAGCCGGCCACCGCCGTGCGCAAGATGCAGGAGCTGGCGCAGAAGAACGCGGCGCGCTACTTTGCCGGCGGCATCCTGTCGTCGGAGTCGCTGGCCATGGGCAAGGAGGCGGAGAAGTTCGGCGGCGTATTCGTCACCACAGCCGGTGCCGACGAGATCACCGGCAAGGACTGCAACCGCGCCACCTTCCGCTGGTCCGTGCCCACCTTCGGGGCCATCGAGCGCACCGTGCGGCCGCTGATCGAGGCCATGCCCAAGGCCAGGCGCTGGTACACCATCACTCCCCAGTATGTGTTCGGCGAGGGCCTGCTGTCGGCGGCAAAGAACGTCTTCAAGGAAAAGGGCATCGAGCACGTCGGCAACAGCTATCACGGGCTCAACGAGAAGGAATTCAGCGGCTACCTGACCAACGCGCTGGCGGCCAAGCCGGATGTGCTGCTGATCCTGAACTTCGGCCAGCAGTCGTCCGACACGCTGCGCCAGGCGGCGAGCTTCGGCATGAAGAAGGACACCACGATCCTGGTGGCCTGGGCGTCCGGGCTGGAACAGTTCGAATCGCTGGGGCCGGAGTTGTGCGAAGGCGTGTACTTCGGCGCGCAGTACTGGCATGGCGCGGATTCGCCGCTGAACCGCGACCTGGTCAAACGGAGCAACGCGCGTTTCAAGAGCAATCCGAACTACAGCCTGGCCGGTTCCTATATCTGCACCAAGATCATGCTGGACGGCATGATCAAGGCGGGCACCGCCGATCCCAAGGCCGTGGTGGCCGCCATCGAGGGCATGAAGTACGACGGCCTGACCGGATCCGAGGAAGTGCGCGCGGCCGACCACCAGGTCATCAAGGACTACTACCTGCTCAAGGGCAAGGCGAAGAGCCGCATGAAGGACAAGGACGACTACGCCGAGGTGATCAGCGCCGGCAAGTCCTTCCTGCCCGTCGACAAGACCCTGTGCAAGATGGCCTGACGGGCCGCCTGCAAGCTACAGGCCGTGCGCCCCGGCATCGGGGCGCACCAGGGCCATCCTTCCCGTCCAAGCTTTCCGCTCAAGCCCATGAACGTCTACCTGTTGCAGGTGGTCAACGGCGTTGGCATCGGCATGCTCTACTTCCTGCTGGCAGTGGGTTTGTCGATCATCTTCGGCCTGTTGCGCTTCGTTAATTTTGCCCACGGTGCCTTCTATGCGCTCGGTGCTTACCTCTGCTTCCAGGCCTTGCAGCTTGGCCTGAATTTCTGGGTCGCGCTGGTCGCCGCGCCGCTGCTGGTCGGCGCCTTTGCCTGGCTGACCGAGAAGGTCATGCTGCGGCACGTGTACGCGCTTCCGCATGAGTTCCATATCCTGGTAACGGTCGGCCTCGCGATGGTGGCGCAGGAGCTGATCATCACCAGTTGGGGCCCGCTCGGCGTCAACGTGGCGCCACCCGAATCGCTGCAGGGCGTGGTGATGTGGGGCAGCTTCGTTTATCCGAAGTACCGGCTGTTCGTGATCGGCTTCACCGCGCTGCTGGCGGTCGGCTTGTGGTGGCTGCTGGAAGGCACGCGCCTGGGCAGCGCGGTGCGCGCGGGCAGTGAATCGACGGAGATGGTGTCGCTGCTCGGCATCAACATCTTCCGCCTGTTCAGCCTGATGTTCGCGCTGGGCGCGGCCACGGCGGCCATCGCCGGCGTGCTGGCCGCGCCGATCCGGGGGGCCGAGCCGTTCATGGGCGTGGAGGCGCTGGGCGTGGCGTTCGTGGTGGTGGTAGTGGGCGGGCTGGGCAGTTTCACCGGCGCGCTGGTGGGCGGCGTGCTGGTCGGCGTGGTGCAAAGCCTGATGAGCACGCTGTGGCCGGAAGGCGCGTGGCTGATGATCTATGTGGCCATGGCCGCGGTGCTGCTGCTGCGCCCGCATGGCTTGCTCGGGAGAGGATGATGGAGATGCTCAAACGCTATCGCTTCTGGCTGCTGGCGCTGGGCGTGACCCTGGTGCTGCCGCTTACGATGCGCTCCGGCACGCTGGCCACCGAAGTGCTGGTCTATGCCATGGCGGTGATGGCCTGCAACCTGTTGCTTGGCTACACCGGACTGCTTTCCTTCGGACAGGGCATTTTCTTCGGCCTCGGCAGTTATGGCCTGGGCATCGCGCTGACGCGCCTGGCGCTGCCTTTGCCGCTGGCGCTGGTGCTTGCCATCGTCCTGGGCGCGGCGGCGGCGGCGCTGGTCGGGTGGTTCGCCATTCGCCAGCGCGGCACGTACTTCGTGATGCTCACGCTGGCATTCGCGCAGATGTTCTACTTCCTCGCCTACACCACGCCGGACCTGACCGGTGGCGACAACGGCCTGCTCGATATTCCGCGCCCGCCGGTCTCGCTGTTCGGCACCCAGCTGGGCTCGCTGGCCGGGCCGTGGCAGTTCTACGCTTTTGTGGCGGTGCTGTTCCTGCTGGTGTTCTTCCTGGTGTTGCGTGTGACGGAGTCCGTGTTTGGCCGCACTTTGCTCGCGATCCGCAACAACGAGGAGCGCGCGCAGGCGGTCGGCTACAACGTCAGGTACTTCAAGCTGACGGCCTTCGTGCTGTCGGGGGCGATCACCGGGCTGGCCGGCGCGCTGCACGCCATGCTGATGGGCATCGCGCCGCTGACCAATATCGACTATCACACCAGCGAGATGATCCTGATCATGACGGTGATCGGCGGCACCGGCAACGCCTTTGCCTCGGTGCTGGGTGCGGCCTTCTATGTGCTGCTGTCGGACTGGCTGTCGACCTTGTGGCCGCGCTGGCTGATGCTGCTCGGCTTCCTGCTGATCGCGGTCAGCCTGTTCATTCCGCGCGGGCTTTGGGGCCTGGGAGAGATGCTGTGGCGCAAGATGAGCCGCGAACCGGCGAAGCCGATCGGACAGGAGGAACAGGCATGACAACGGCGATTCTGGAAGCGCGCGGGATTACCAAGTCCTATGGCAAGTTCAACGCGCTGGGCGGTGTGGACCTGCGGGTGATGCCGGGCACCGTGCATTCGGTGATCGGGCCCAACGGCGCCGGCAAGACCACGCTGTTCCATATGCTCACGGGCACCGGCACGGTGACCGCGGGAACCATCGTCTTCGACGGCAAGGATGTGACACGCGAGCCGGATTACCAGCGCGTGCAGCGCGGCATCGCGCGTTCGTTCCAGGTGACCAGCCTGTTCACGCATCTCCCTGTGCGGGAGAACCTGCGGCTGGCGGCGCTCGGAACTAGCCCGCGCCGCGCGATGGATTGCTGGCGGCGGCCGCTGGGGCAACTGGCCTGCGCGGATACCGTGGACGGCGTGCTGCAACGGCTGGAGCTGACCCGCGTCGCCAATGCGGAAGCCGGCACGCTGTCGCACGGCCAGCAGCGGCGGCTGGAAGTGGGCATGGCGCTGGCCGCAAGGCCGCGCGCCATCTTTCTGGACGAGCCGACGTCCGGCATGGGGATCGACGACCTGGCCGCGATGAAGCACCTGATTCGCGGTTTGAGCGCGGATCACACCGTGGTGCTGATCGAACACAATATGGATATCGTCATGGATATCTCCGACACCGTGACCGTGATGCAGCAGGGCAAGGTGTTGATGGAAGGCTCGCCTGACGCCGTGCGCAATGACCCGCGCGTGCGGGCCGCGTACCTGGGCAACATGATCACCGGAGGCGGCAAATGACGACGATGCTGGATGTCCAGGACGTGCACGGCTACTACGACAAGAGCCATGTGCTGCAAGGCGTATCGCTGGCGGTGGGCGCCGGCGAACTGGTCACCCTGCTGGGCCGCAACGGCGCCGGCAAATCCACCACCCTGAAGGCCATCGCCGGCGTGGTGCGTCCGCGCGGCGGACGCGTGCTGTTCCAGGGCCGCGACATCGCCTGCATGGAGCCGCACCGGATCGCGGCGGACGGTCTTTGCCTGGTGCCCGAGCATCGCGGCATCTTCCGTTTGCTGACCGTGGAAGAGAATCTCAAGCTCGGCGCGCGCAAGGCGTCGCCGTGGCAGCTGGACGATATCTACCGCATCTTCCCGCGCCTGCGCGAGCGGCGCCGCAACGGCGGCGCGCAGTTGTCCGGCGGCGAGCAGCAGATGCTCGCCATCGGCCGCGCGCTGATGAACCACCCGCGCCTGCTGATGCTGGACGAGCCGGTGGAGGGCCTGGCGCCGGTCATCGTCGAGGAGATCGTGGCGCAGCTCAAGATGATCAAGGCGGCCGGCGTCTCGATCCTGCTGGTGGAGCAGAACCTGGAGGTTTGCATGCAGCTGGCGGACCGGCATTTCATCCTGGAGCAAGGGACGGTGGTCTACAGCGGCAGCAATGCCGCGTTCCGGGAGGACGAGGCCGTCAAGGACCGCTATCTCGGCGTGGGCCTTGCGGCCTGATCCGCCGGACATCTACAAGCACGAGCATAAGCAGTGAAAGCGAGAGGAAGCACTATGTTGACGCAGCACCAACCTGCCCTGGCAAGCCTTCGCATTGATGGCGCGCGCCTGTGGGATTCACTGATGCGGCTCGCCGAGATCGGCGCGACGCCGAAAGGCGGCGTATGCCGGCTGGCACTGACTGAGCAGGACCGCCTCGGCCGGGATTTCTTCGTGGCGGAGGCCCGGGCCTCCGGCTGCGAAGTGCGGGTGGATGCGGTGGGCAACCTGTTCGCGCGCAGGGCGGGCAAGAACAACGGGCTGCCGCCAGTGATGACCGGCAGCCATATCGATACCCAGCCCACCGGCGGCAGGTTCGATGGCAACTACGGCGTGCTGGCGGGGCTGGAAGTGCTGCGCACGCTCAACGATGCCGGCGTGCAGACCGCGCACCCGCTGGAAGTCGTCGTGTGGACCAATGAGGAAGGCTCGCGCTTCGTGCCGGTCATGATGGGCTCCGGCGCCTTTGTTGGCGAGTTCGCGCTGGACGGCGTGCTGGGCCAGCGCGACCGCGATGGCGTTTCCGTGCGGCAGGCATTGGCCGCGATCGGCTATGCCGGCGGCGAGGCGGTTGGCGGGCGCCCGGTGGCCGCGTATTTCGAGGCGCATATCGAACAGGGTCCGGTGCTGGAGGCCAGCGATGTGCCGATCGGCGTCGTCACGGGCGCGCTGGGCCAGCGCTGGTACGACGTGGTCGTCACCGGGATGGAGGCGCATGCCGGCCCCACGCCGATGGCCATGCGCCGCGACGCCATGCTGGTGAGCGCGGAGCTGGTCGGCATCGTCAACCGCATTGCCATGGAGCGGCAGCCTCACGGACGCGCCACGGTGGGCTGCATGGAAGTGCACCCGAACTCCCGCAACGTCATTCCCGGCCGCATTGCCATGACGGTGGACCTGCGTTCCGACACGGATGCCACGCTGTCGGAGATGGACCGTGCCTTCCGCGAAGCCGCCGCGCAACTGGCCGCGCGTACCGGGCTAAGCATCGGCATCGAACAGGTGGTGTACTTCCCGCCGCAGCCGTTCGACGCGCGCATGGTGGCGTCCGTGCGCGCCGCCGCGCGGCGGCTGGAGCTGCCGGAGATAGACGTCATCAGCGGCGCCGGGCACGACGCGGTCTATCTCGCGCGCGTGGCGCCGGCCGCGATGATCTTCGTGCCATGCAAGGACGGCATCAGTCATAACGAGATCGAAGACGCCAGGCCCGAGCACCTGGAGGCGGGCTGCAATGTCCTGCTGCAAGTGATGCTCGAATCCGCCAACCTGTCCTGACGCCCGTCATGAAGATCCTGATCGCACGCCTGAACCACGAGACCAATACCTTTTCGCCGGTGCCGACGCCGCTGTCGTCCTTCGATCCCCGCTACGGGGAAGACGCTTACAGGGCCAGCAAGGGCACGCGCACGGCCATCGGCGCCTTCATCGACCTGGCCGAAGCGGCGGGCGCCGAACTAGTGGTGCCGGTCGCGGCCGGCGCCAACCCCAGCGGGCGCGTCGCGGCCGATGCGTATACCGCGCTATGCGACGCCATCGTGAGCGCGGCCCCCGGCTGCGATGCGGTGATGCTCGACCTGCACGGCGCCATGGTCGCGGAGAACAGCGACGACGGCGAGGGCGAGTTGCTCGCGCGTTTGCGCAAGGTGCTGCCCGATGTGCCGGTCGCGATTGCGCTGGACCTGCACGGCAACGTCACGCAGGCGATGATGGCGCACGCGGATATCGCCGTCAGCTTCAAGACCTATCCGCACGTCGACATGTACGAAACCGGCGAGCACGCCGGCCGCCTGCTGATGCGCATGCTGCGGCAACGGATACGGCCCGCGCTCGCATGGCGGCGTTTGCCGATGGTGACGCACACGCTGCGCAGCAACACCGGCGAGGGCGCCATGCAGCGCGCGGTGGCGGCGGCCCGGCAGGCCGAGGCCGGTGGCATGCTGGCGGTATCGGTGCTGGCCGGTTTCGGGCTGGCGGATATCGCGGCGCCTTGCATCAGCGTGCTGGTGGTGGCCGATGGCGATGCCGCGGCGGCACAAGCCGCGGCGGACAAGCTCGCGGCGCAGATCTGGAACGAGCGCGCCGGCTTCGTCTATGAAAGCGAGCCGCTGGCGGATTCCATTGCGCGTGCCGCGCAACTGGCGGCTGCCGACGGCAAGGGGCCGGTGCTGTTGCTGGACCACGGCGACAACTGCATGTCCGGCGGCACCTGCGACGATATGGCGGTGCTGCGCGAAGCGCTGCGCCAGGGCCTGTCCGGCATCGCGGTGGGGCCGGTGTGCGACCCGCGCGCGGTAGCCGCGCTGATCGAAGCCGGCGTGGGCGCCAGCGTCACGTTGCCGGTGGGCAACAAGGTGCCGCTTAGCCAGCTCGGCGTCTATCCCACGCCGCTGACCCTGAGCGGGAGCGTCTCCGCCATCAGCGACGGGGAATACGTGATCAGCGGTCCTACCTACCCCGGCCTGCGCATCCGCATGGGCCGCACCGCGCTGCTCGATACCGGCGCGGCGCAGGTGGTGGTGACGGAGACGCCGCAAGAACACTGGGACCTTGGCATTTTCACCCACATCGGCGTGGACCCGCTGGCGCAGCGCTTCCTGCTGCTGAAATCGCGCATGTACTGCCGCCCGGTATTCGTGCCGATCGCGAAGGCGGTGGTCGAGTGCGATGGCGGCGGCGTGACGAGTTCGCGCTACGCGCAGTTCCCGTTTCAGCGGCTGGCGCGGCCGGTGTATCCGCTGGATGCGGATGTCGCCTGGCGCGCATAGCCGCGGATTGCTGTCGGGGCGCCGCCCCAATCCATGCCTTAGCGCGCGCTGGCGAACCGCCTGTGCCGGCGCGTGCAGGTTCAGGCGGGGCGCCTTGTGCCAGCGGCGCGTGAGCGCCGCGCAGTTGCTGGCGCCGGCTTGTCCGGGCCGGATGCAGGTTCATCGAACGCATCCGCCGCCAGCAGCACGCCCGCGGAGACGATGTATTCCGCCGCGCTTTCAATATCCCCTTGCAGTGCGGCCCGTGCCGCCACGCCATCCTTGCGCTTGAGCGCCTCAACAAGCCGCGCGTGATGATTGACGGCCACCTGCTCGCCCACGCGGCGCGAGCCGGAGCGCAGGTCGTGATTCAGGATCGGGCCGATGCGCAGCCATAGTGCTTCGATCATCTGCAAAAGCATCGGCATGCCGGCGCCTTTGTAGACGGCGAAATGCAATTCCTTGTTGACGGAGATCAGCCGCGAGCTGTCCGGCTTGGACCGTGCCATCTCTTCCGCGAAGCGGTCGTGCAGGGCGGTGATCTGCACGATCGCGGCATCGCTCAGGTGCTCGGCCGCCTGCTCCGTCGCCAGCCCTTCCAGGTTGACCCGGATGCTGGTGATCTCCCGGAACTGGCTCACGCTCATGACCGGCACGCGCAGCGCGCGGTTCGGCGTCAGTTCCAGTGCCTGCTCCGCCACCAGCCGGTGGACCGCCTCGCGCACCGGCATCACGCTCACGCCCAGCGCGGCGGCGGTGCTGCGCAGCGAGATCTGTTCGCCGGGCATCATGTGGCCGCTGATCAACAGCTCTCTCAATTGCGCATAGACGTCGGCACTCAGCGTCTGGCGCTTCAAAGGGGTCACAAGTTCGGGTAGGGACATGCGGAAATCATAGCACATAGGGTATTCCCGATTTGCGATCTGTGATCACAGATATAACATGGCGCCAATGGAGCAATATCGCCTCATGGATGGAGCTGACGAATATGTGGAATGACAATTCTCTGGCGGGCAAGCGGGTCCTGGTGACCGCGGGCGCCGACGGCATCGGCCTGGAAATCACCCGCGCCTTCGCGCAGGCGGGCGCCAGCGTGCTCGTGTGCGATGTCCAGGGCGCCAGCCTTGAGCGGCTGGCGGCCGAGTTGCCGGCGGTGCATGGCTGCCGGGCCGACGTGTCGGGCGAGGCCGACGTGGCGGCATTGTTCGAGGCCGTCGACCGCACCCTCGGCGGCCTGGACGTACTCGTGAACAACGCCGGCGTGGCGGGCCCCACCGGCGGCGTGGAGACCCTGGCGCTGGCTGACTGGGAGCGCACGCTCGCGGTCAATATCACCGGCCAGTTCCTGTGCACCCGCCTGGCGGTGCCGCGCCTTCGCCGGGGGAATAACGCCGCCATCGTCAACCTGTCGTCGGCCGCCGGCCACCTGGGCATGCCCGGGCGCTCGGTCTACTCGGCGTCCAAGTGGGCGGTGATCGGCTTCACCAAATCGCTGGCGCTGGAACTCGGCGCGGACGGCATCCGCGTGAATGCCATTCTGCCCGGCGCGGTCGATGGCCCGCGCATTCGCGCGGTCATCGCGGCAAAGGCCGAAGCGCTGGGCAAGCGGCTGGAGGAAGTCACGCGCGCCTACACCTCGCAAGCCGCGCTGGGGCGCATGGTGACGGCGCGCGACATCGCCAACATGGTGCTGTTCGCGTCCAGCGACCTGGCCGCCAACGTCACCGGCCAGGAACTGGTGGTCGATGGCCTGACCCAAGCCCTTAGCTGAGCGCACCCCCACCAACCGATTTCATACGGAGCCCGCCATGGCAGCCCGATCCAAAGCCATCATCACCTGCGCCCCTACCGGCGCGATCCACACGCCCAGCATGTCGCCGCACCTGCCGGTAAGCGCCGAGGAAATCGCCACTGCCGCCATCGACGCGGCCAAGGCAGGCGCGGCCATCCTGCACCTGCACGCGCGCGATCCGAAGGACGGGCGGCCGTCGCAGGATCCGGAGCTGTTCCGGCCGTTCCTGTCGAAGATCAAGTCCGCCACCAATGCCGTGATCAACATCACCACCGGCGGCAGCCCCCACATGACCGTGGAGGAGCGCATGCTCCCTGCCACCACCTTCAAGCCGGAACTTGCGTCGCTTAACATGGGCTCGATGAACTTCGGCCTGTTCCCGATGCTGGAGCGTTTCAAGGAGTTCAGGCACGAATGGGAGCGCGAGCATCTGGAGAACAGCCGCAACCTGATCTTCAAGAACACCTTCAGCGACATCGAGAATATCCTGAAGATCGGCAACGCCAACGGCACGCGCTTCGAGTTCGAGTGCTATGACATCAGCCACCTGAACAACCTGAAGCATTTCCTGGATCGCGGGCTGGTCAAGGCGCCGGTGTTCGTACAGTCGGTGTTCGGCATCCTGGGCGGCATCGGTGGCGATCCGGAAGACCTGATGCATATGCATCGGACCGCGAACCGGCTGTTCGGCGACCAGTACCGCTGGTCCATCCTCGGCGCCGGGCGCAACCAGATTCCGCTGGCTACCATCGGCGCAGCGATGGGCGCCAACGTGCGGGTCGGCCTGGAGGATTCGCTGTGGATCGGCCACGGCCGGCTGGCGGCTTCGAGCGCCGAGCAGGTGCTGCGTATCCGCAGCGTGCTGGAGGCGTTGAACATCGATGTCGCGACGCCCGACGAGGCGCGCGAGATCCTCGGCCTGAAGGGCGCGGACAACGTGGCGTTCTGAGTGCCGGCGCCGCCTTGCGCGGCGCCACGCTGCTGCTGTTGCCGTTGCCTTCGAAAACAAAACATATACCGCCGACAGGAGACACCATTCATGTCTACCACCTATGTGCAAACCGCACGAGAAGCGCCGCTTGCCGATCAGCGCTCGCTGAACGCGCTGCTGTTCAGGAAGCTGATGCCGCTGCTGGTGCTGGCTTATGTGATCAGCTTCCTCGATCGCACCAATATCGCGCTGGCGAAGAGCCACATCGCGGTCGACCTGGGTATCTCCGCGGCGGCTTACGGCCTGGGCGCGGGCTTGTTCTTTCTCAGCTACGCGCTGCTGGAAGTGCCCAGCAACCTGATCATGCACAAGGTAGGGGCGCGCTTCTGGATCACGCGCATCATGATCACCTGGGGATTGCTGTCCACCGGCATGGCCTTTGTCAGCGGCGAGACCTCGTTCTACGTGATGCGCCTGCTGCTCGGCGCGGCGGAAGCGGGCCTGTTCCCCGGCGTGATGCTCTACCTGACATACTGGTTCGGCCGCAAGGAGCGGGCGCGCGCGACCGGGTACTTCCTGCTGGGCGTATGCATTGCCAACATCCTCAGCGGACCGCTTGGCGGCGCGCTGCTGCAAATGGACGGCGTGCTGGGCTGGCGCGGCTGGCAGTGGATGTTCGTCCTGGAAGGCCTGCCGGCGGTGGCGTTTGCATTTGTCGTGTGGAAGAAGCTGCCGGACGGCCCCGCCACCGCGACCTGGCTGTCGCCCGAAGAATCCCGCGAGGTGGAACGCCGCCTGGCGGCGGAGCAAGCCGAGGAAGCGGCCGCCGGGCACGTCGGGCATTCGTTCCGGGGCTGCCTGGCCGATCGCCAGATCTGGCTCGCGATCTTCGTGTACTTCTGCCACCAGATCAGCATCTACACCGTGATCTTCTTCCTGCCGGGCATCATCGGCACCTATGGCAAGCTGTCGCCGCTGCAAATCGGCCTGCTCAATTCCGTGCCGTGGATCGCGGCGGCCATCGGCGCGGCGGCGCTGCCGCGCTTCGCCAGCAACCCGCGGCGCTGCCGCCGCATGCTGATCGCGGGGCTTGCCGTCATGTCCGCCGGCCTGCTGCTCGCGGCGTATGCCGGGCCAGTGGTGGCCATGGTGGGCTTCAGCCTGACGGCATCGATGTTCTTCGTGGTGCAGTCGGTCATCTTCCTCTTTCCGTCGTCCCGTCTTGCCGGCGTGGCGCTGGCTGGCGGGCTGGCGCTGGTCAACACCTGCGGGCTGGTCGGCGGCTTTATCGGCCCGTCCGTGATGGGGGTGATCGAGCAGACCACGGGCAGCACGAAGAACGGCCTGCTGATCATCGCGGGGATGCTGGTGCTGGCTGCGATTGCCAGCACCCGGCTGCGCCAGGGCCAGGAAGGGAAGGCCGCCTGAAGCGTGTTGCATTGCGGGATGCGCGCGGCGTGACCGATAGTGCATCCGTTCCGGGTGGGGAGTGCGATCGCACGCGCACTCCCCGCAGGATTTCCTACACTGCAAGACGTTCGCATACTCTGCCAGCGGTCCCCTCGCTAGCCAGCAACCATGCCACGTCTTGTCTTTGCCGCCGCCATCCAGCGCCATGTCCCCAGCCCGGAACGCGAGGTCTGCGCGGCTACCGTGTGTGCCGCGCTGGAACGGGCTTTCAGTGAGCAGCCGGAACTGCGCGGCTATATCCTGGACGATCAGGGGCAGTTGCGCCGGCACCTGGCCGTGTTTGTCGATGGCTCCGCCATTCGCGACCGCCGCCGCCTGAGCGACCGCGTGGGCGAGAGCAGCCAGATCTTTGTGGTGCAGGCGCTGTCCGGCGGTTGACAGCGCAAGCTGCCGTTGGCAACAGGCTGACAACAGGCCGCTGACAACAGGGCGCCGAAGGCATGCCGCTGTAGACAGGAGTCCAGCATGAGCGATCAGCTTTTCGTTGGCACGCGCAAGGGCTTGTTCATATTGCGGCGCGACAGCGCCGGCGCATGGCGGCAGGACTCGGTGCATTTCCTGGGCGAGCCGGTCAGCATGGTACTGGCCGATCCGCGCGACGGCACCTTGTACGCGGCACTCAACCTTGGGCACTTTGGCGTCAAGCTGTGGCGGCGCAGGGCGCGCGGCACGGAGTGGGGCGTGTGCTCGGTGCCGGTTTATCCGCCTCAGCCGGAGCCGGATCGTCGCCACGAATCCGCCCCGGACGGCGTACCCGCCGCTGCGCAAACCGGAGATACGGCGCAGGCCGGCCCGCCGGCCCCGGTGCCGTGGTCCTTGCAGCAGATCTGGTCGATGGAAGCGGGCGGCACCGATGAACCCGGCGCGCTCTGGGTCGGCACCCTGCCGGGCGGGCTGTTCCGCTCCGGCGACGGCGGCGCGACCTGGGCGCTGAACCGTCCGCTCTGGGACCGCCCCGAACGCAGCGAGTGGTTCGGCGGTGGCTACGATGTGCCGGGGATCCATTCCATCTGCGTGGATCCGCGCGACAGCCGCCACGTCACGGTTGCCGTATCGTGCGGCGGTGTCTGGCAGACCCGGGACGGCGGCAAGAACTGGACCTGCACCGCCAGCGGCATGGTGGCCGACTACATGCCGCCGGAGCGGCGCGAGGACGGCAATATCCAGGACCCGCACCGCCTGGTGCAGTGCGCCGGCCATCCGAACGCCATGTGGGTGCAGCATCATGGCGGCATCTTCCGCTCCGGCGATGGCGGCGTGCACTGGCAACGCTTGCATGCCCAGCCGTCGAGCTTCGGTTTTGCCGTGGCGGCGCATCCGCGCCGGCCCAATACCGCGTGGTTCGTGCCGGCGGTGAAGGACGAATGCCGCGTGCCGGTAGACGGCAGGCTGGCTGTCACGCGCACGCGCGACGGCGGGGTCAGCTTCGAGGTATTCTCCGACGGACTGCCCGACGCGCCGGCCTACGACCTGGTCTACCGGCACGGCCTGGCGGTGGACCATAGCGGCGACCGCCTCGCCATGGGCTCCACCACCGGCGGCTTGTGGATCTCGGAGAGCGGCGGGGAACGCTGGAAGCTGTTCTCGGCGCATCTGCCGCCGATTTACTGCGTGCGCTTCTCCTGAGTCTTTCCAGCGCGCGCCGACGCTTTCGACTGCTGGACCGACCGCCAGACAAAGGATGCGAACGCATGGCTGAAGCAAGCGCGAAGACAACCGGAAAGGCCGCCAGGACGCCCGAAGCCGCCGGCGGCGCCATCGCCCGCATCGGCATCGGCGGCTGGAACTTCGCCCCATGGCGCGACAACTTCTATCCCGCCAGGCTGGCGCAAAGCCGGGAACTCGAATACGCCAGCCGCCAGCTCACCGCCATCGAAATCAACAGCACCTACCACGGCACCCAGAAGCGCAGCTCCTTCGCCAAATGGCGCGACGAGACGCCCGATGGCTTCGTGTTCGCGCTCAAGGCATCGCGCTTCGCCACCAACCGCCGGGTGCTGGCGGAATCCGCCGAGTCCATCGCGCGTTTTATCGATAGCGGCATTGCCGAGCTGGGCGGCAAGCTCGGCCCTGTCGTCTGGCAATTCGCACCCACCAAACAGTTCGACCCCGAAGACTTCGAAGCCTTCCTTGCGCTGCTGCCTGCCTCGGTCGAGGGCCGCGAACTGCGCCATGTGCTCGATGTGCGGCACGAGAGCTTCATGACGCCGGACTATCTCCAGCTTGCGCGCAAGTACAAGGCCGCCACCGTCTTCACCGATTCGGACAAGTTTCCGTCCTTCGCCGATCTCACCGCGGATTTTGTCTATGCGCGGCTGATGCGCAGCAGCGAGAAGCTGAAGACCGGCTATGCGCCCAAGGCGCTCGATGCGTGGGGCGAGCGGGTGCGGGCCTGGGCCTCTGGCGGCATCCCGGAAGACCTGCCGCGGGTGGACGGCAAGGCGGCGGCGAAGCGCAAGCGTGAGGTGTTCGTTTTCTTTATCAACGGCGCCAAGGAGCGCGCGCCGGCGGCGGCGCAGGCGCTGCTGGCGCGGCTGGGGTGGCAGGCGCCGCCATGGCAGGCCGATGCCAGGGGTGGATAGACGATGGAGGGGCGCAAGCCCGTTATAATCCGGCATGAACTCAAGCCCTACCCAATCCGCAGCGTCCGCCGCTGCCGGCGCCTCTTTCTCCAAACTGCCCCTCTCGCCCGCCACGCTGGCGACGCTGGAGCAGCTCGGCTACCAGACCATGACCCCGATCCAGGCCGCCAGCCTGCCGGTCGCGCTGGCCGGCCAGGACCTGATCGCGCAGGCCAAGACCGGCAGCGGCAAGACCGCCGCCTTCGCGCTGGCGCTGCTGAACCGGCTGGATACGCGCCGTTTCGACGTGCAGGCGCTGGTGCTGTGCCCCACGCGGGAGCTGGCCGAGCAGGTCACGCAGGAAATCCGCCGCCTGGCGCGCGCGGAAGAGAACGTCAAGATCCTGACGCTGTGCGGCGGCTCGCCGATGCGCCCCCAGGCCGACAGCCTGGCGCATGGCGCACATATTGCCGTGGGCACGCCCGGACGCATCATGGATCACCTGGAGCGCGGTACGCTGCACCTGGATGCGCTCAACACCCTGGTGCTGGACGAAGCCGACCGCATGCTCGACATGGGCTTCTTCGACGACATCGCCTATGTGGCGAGCCACTGCCCCAAGGAGCGCCAGACCCTGCTGTTCTCGGCAACCTATCCCGAAGGCATCGCCCGGCTCAGCCAGCAGTTCCTGCGCAAGCCGCGCGAGATCAAGCTGGAGGAGCAGCACGACGACAGCAAGATCCGCCAGCGCTTCTATGAGGTGGAAGACAGCGACCGCCTCAACGCCGTAAGCCTGTTGCTCAACCATTACCGCCCGGTCAGCACGCTGGCCTTCTGCAACACCAAGGCGCGTTGCCGCGACCTGGTCGACCTGCTGCGCGCGCAAGGCTTCGAAGCCCTGGCCCTGCACGGTGAGCTGGAACAGCGCGAGCGCGACCAGGTGCTGGTGCAGTTTGCCAACCGCAGCTGCTCCGTGCTGGTTGCCACCGACGTGGCCGCGCGCGGCCTCGACATCGCCCAGCTCGAAGCGGTGATCAACGTCGACGTCACGCCGGACCCCGAGGTCTACGTCCACCGCATCGGCCGCACCGGCCGCGCGGACGAGGACGGCTGGGCGCTCTCGCTGGCCAGCATGAACGAGATGGGCCGCGTGGGCAATATCGAACAGGCCATGGGCACCGAGATGGAATGGCAGCCGCTGTCCGAACTGGCCCCGGCCAGCAACGAGCGCCTGCTGCCGCCCATGGTCACGCTGCAGATCCTCGGCGGGCGCAAGGAGAAGATGCGCCCCGGCGATATCCTCGGCGCGCTCACCGGCGACGCGGGCTACGCCAAGCACCAGATCGGCAAGATCAACGTGATGGACATGTCCACCTACGTGGCGGTCGAGCGTTCGATCGGCCGCGAGGCGATGCGCAAGCTCAATGACGGGACGGTAAAGGGCAAGCGCGTGAAAGTGCGCATGCTGACGGAATAACGGTGGCGGCGACGCTGCGGTACCCGATGCGCGGATGTGGGGTGCGTACAGGCATGGCGCATGGCCATTGCCGCGCATCCCGATGAAAACGCCTAAGCGGCTGCAGCCGCTGGTCGAGGACGGCCTGGTCGACGAAGTGGTGCGCCAGCTGATGAGCGGCAAGGAAGCCACGGTCTACGTCGTGCGCTGCGGCGGCGAGATCCGTTGCGCCAAGGTCTACAAGGATGCCGCGCAGCGCAGTTTCCGGCAGGCCGCGACTTACCAGGAAGGGCGCAAGGTCAAGGGCAGCCGGCAGGCGCGCGCCATGGAAAAGGGCACGCGCTACGGGCGCAAGGTGGCCGAGGAAGCCTGGCACAACGCCGAGGTGGATGCCTTGTACCGCCTCGCCGCCGCGGGCGTGCGGGTGCCCAGGCCGCATCTGTGCTTCGAGGGCGTGCTGCTGATGGAACTGGTGGTGGATGCCGATGGCAATGCCGCGCCGCGCCTGAACGATGTGGCGCTGAGCCCGGAGCTGGCGCTGGAGTTCCACGCGGCGCTGATCGGGCAGGTGATCCTGATGCTGTGCGCCGGCGTGGTGCACGGCGACCTCTCCGAATTCAATATCCTGGTGGATGCCGAGGGGCCGGTCATCATCGACTTGCCGCAAGCGGTGGACGCCGCCGGCAACAACGATGCCAGCGTGATGCTGGAACGCGATGTGGACAACCTCGCGTTCTACTTCGGCCAGTTCGCGCCGGAACTCAACGATACGCAGTACGGCAAGGAGATCTGGGCGCTTTACCAGGCCGGCCTGCTGCATCCGGGCGTGAAGCTGACGGGGCGGGTCGAGGTGGATGACCGGCCGGTGGATGTGGAAGCCGTGCTGCAGGAAGTGGAAGACGTGCGCCTGGAAGAAGAGGCGCGCCAGCGGTACCTGCAGAGCGCGGAGTGACGGGGGGGTGATCGTGGCGCGGCGAGCCCGATGTTCGTCCGCCGCGCCTCCCCGGCCCATCGCATATCAGTGCACCGGCATCATCCGATCCGCACTACATACCCCTCTTTGGGCTCGCTCCCACTTGCCACCAGGCTGGCGATCCTCTCCTGCGCCGCGCCGAAGCCCTGCTCTTCGATCAGCGACAACCAGCCGTTGCCCGGCGCCTTCACGTGATCGATAAATGCGCGTTGCGCCGCATTGAAGCGCTGGTTCACGCCTTCGGGCCCCCAGTCGGCATTGCGCTTGCGGATTTGCACCGGCGCGAAATAGAACTCGGGCTTGGGTCCGGGCAGGCCGGTGTCGCGCAGGAAGTCCGTGTTCTGCGCCGAGCCGGCGAAGCAGTCGTACACCAGCGCGCTGCCGAAGTGGTGATGCACGCGCGCGCGCAGCGCTTCGTCGCCCGAGAAGTCCACATAGAGCGTGGGCTCGTCGTTGGCAAGCGTTTCCAGCGTGTCGTAGCTGACCACTTCCGCGTAGCAGCCCAGGCCCTCGACGAAGGGGCGGTTGCGCCCGGAGGTGATGGCCGCCAGCGAGATGCCGGGGAGGTCGCGCAGGCAGAAGGCGGTGCCGTAGGCCGTCTTGCTGGAGGCACTGGATACCACCAGCCGGGTCGCGCCGAAGAAGCGGTTGTCCTCAAGGAAGTCGGCCAGCATGAACGACGTGATGAACAGAGGCCGGTACAGCATCTGGTAGTTTTCCAGCTCCGGCGCGTAGGCGGCGTCGTTGACCACGCGGGTGTACTGGTTGTAGGCGGAGGTCAGCGGCCTGCGATGCTCGCTGCCATCGTAGAAGCCGCGCACGGTGACGCGCTCGGGCTGCATGCGGATATGGCTGGCGATAGGGAAATAGCCATAGAAGCGCTCGCCCGCCTCCACGCCGGGAACGCCGCTGGCGACCACGTCGGCGAAGCCCCACACCGGCATGTGTCCCCATTCCTCTTGCCCGGTGGGAAAGAACTGCCAGTAGTTCATGGCGTCGCCGAAGGCGGCGTAGGTGATGTTGTTGGTGGTGAGCGCGAAGCGGTCGATCTTCAGCAGGACTTCGCCGGGGGCGGCGTCGATGCGTTCCTGGCGCGCTTCCAGCCGGCTTTCGTTTAGGGCATGCTTGCGAGTCAGCAGGCGGATTACCCTGAGCGATTGTTCCGCATTGTCGCCTTGGCCCGTGTGTTCCATCTTGTCTCCTTAATTACCGTCGAGGTCGATGCCACCAATGTATCGCCGCAAGCCGGCCGCCGGGTTCGGAAACGCGGGTGCCGCGTCCGATGCGGCGCCAGCGCCGGCCAGGCCGCTGAAACGCCCGTCGCAGCGACGCGCACGCTTTACCGTGAACGCCATTTACGAGGCTTTTGTTCGGATATGGCGCGTGCGCGGCTGGGACGGCGTGACCACGCGCGCGGTGGCGCTGGAAGCCGGTTGCTCCGTGGGTACCCTGTACGAGTACTTCCCCAACAAGGAGGCACTGCTCTCCGGCTATGTGCGGCACACCATCGAGTCGATGCTGGCGCGCATCGACGCCGAGGCGGTGAACGCGGCCGGGCTGGACTGGGCCACGCGCATCCGGCGCCTGGTGCGGCTGACCTGTGGCGCGGACGATGCCGCGCTGGAGGGTTTCGAGCATGAGATGCTGATGCTGGAGGCGCGCATCGCCGAGACCAAGCATCATCGCCGCGTGTTCGACGAGTTGTGCGCGACCTGGCAGCAAACGCTGGCGGCATGCCCGGATCTGCCGCGCGCGCCGGATGCCGCCACCGTGCAGAGCCTGCTGCAAGCGGTCTGGGGTGCGCGCCGCTATCGGCTCTTGCTGCAGGCCGACGAGTCATCGCGGGCGGCGTGGGTGACGCAGATGGAGCGGCTTTGCCTGCTGGCGCTGGGAGATGCGCCGCCGCTTGGCGCCGATGTTACTGATCGCTCCTGAACCCCACCTTCTTGTGCGTGCCGTCGCAGAACGGCTTGTTGCCCGAGTGGCCGCAGCGGCATAGCCAGGCCTCGGTCATGCGGTTGACGGTTCTGCCGGTGCCGCTGATGACTTCGAGATTGCCCTTGATGCGCAGCGGTCCGTTGGGAATCGGGTGGATATCGAGCGGCCCGTCGCGTTGCGCCAGCGGCGCCGATTCCACGGTGGCGGGCTCGCCGCTGGCGGTGAAGCCCGCGCCGGCGTGGCTGGTGTCGCAGAAGGGCTTGTTGCGCGACGCGCCGCAGCGGCACAGCGTGAGGCGAAAGCCGGCGGGCTGGCCGTCAATGGCGATGGCGGCGCGCAGCGCCAGCGGGCCGTTCTCAAGCACGCGCGCCACGTTGACCAGGGGCGCGGCCTCGCCCGGGGAGTCGTCGCGGGTCTGGTAGCCGATCGCGCCTGACGGACAGTTGTGCGCGATCTCGGCGATTTCCTCGGCGGTGGCGTTGTCCGGATGGATCCACTGGCCCTCCACGCCGGGTACGAAGACGTCCGGGCGGTCCAGCGTACAGTGGCGCGAATGGATGCAACGGCTGTCATCGAAGAGGACGATGACGCGCTTTCCGGCAACGGACTCGGTGGCCATGGCTGGCCCTCCTGCGCAGTGCGCGCGCCATATAGCGCGCTCCCTCTCCTTTATAGCGCCTGCCGGCGGGTTTGCGCAGCGCTTTTCGGCAGCTTTGTCTTTTTACAAAGATTCGTGTGCGTCACCCTGTAAGGCGCGCGCGGGGGATGCTAATCTGAAAGCTACAGGCAGCGGCGCACGCGCAGGTGCCCTGTCAGGCGCTCCCGCTATTCCGCGCGGGTCTGGTTTGCAATCCTTTGGGATCGAACAAGGAGTGGGTATGAAAACTGCAAGGCAGGTTCTTGAGTCCAAACCAACCCAGGCTATCTACAGTATTCCTCCCGGCGCCACGGTTTATGCCGCGCTGCAGTTGATGGCGGAGAAAGGCATCGGCGCGCTGCTGGTGATCGAGCGCGGCGAGAGCCAGATCGTCGGCATCCTGAGCGAGCGGGACTATGCGCGCAAGGTGATCCTGATGCAGCGCACGTCGCGGGAGACGTTTGTGCGCGACATCATGACGTCGGCGGTGATTTATGTGCGGGGGGATCAGAGTACCGATGAGTGCATGGCGTTGATGACCCAGCATCGGTTGAGGCACTTGCCGGTGATGGATGGGGACAAGCTGATCGGGATGTTGTCGATCGGGGATCTGGTGAAGGATATTATTTCGGAGCAGAGGTTCATTATTGAGCAGCTGGAGCATTACATTACGGGGACCGCGCATCCGCAGGTTTAATTGGAGGCTGGCCGAGGGCAATGTCAAAGGCTTGACGTAAACGACAGTTTCACGCCCCCTGTGGGGGGCGGCTTACTTCTCGTCTTGCCAGGACAGTGAGGGAAATCCCTCGGCGCGGGCGTTCCCCTTGGCAGCCTGGATCTGCTGTCCAGGCGTGGCCAACCGGGAGCGTCAGCGAAGCGTTCAACAAAGGCGTATTCTTTGAATACGGTGCCGGATGCAACGCGCGGCCAGGCTGGCAAGATGGCCTTCAGGACGTTTTCAGTCACGGCACAAAATGTACCGCGGTGGCGACATGAAGCGTGTTCACGCACTGATTGTGACTTGCGCCATGTTGGTCGCCTGTGTATCGACGGGCATCGACGTGAAGCAGGAGCAATTGTCGGACTTCATGCTCGGTTTCTCCACCCTTGACGACGTGACGGCGCAGCTTGGGGCGCCTACATCCCAGGCGGCACTGAATAACGGATCAACGATACTGATCTATTCATTTGCGACCTCCCACACCCACCCTGAGAGCTTTATTCCGTTCATTGGTCCGCTCTTTGCCGGAGGGGAGATCAGATCGTCCACGGTCCTTTTCGAGTTCGACGAGAACGGTGTCCTCAGGAGTCAACGCAGGGCAACGTCGAGTGGTGTTTCAGGGTTGAGCGTATTGCCTCCCGGCATGCTGCAATAGGCGCTTGCCGTCATGGAATGGTCCGCGCAGGCTTCACTGCATCTGACAGCTGAAGCCCATCCAGCTGCTTAAAACTCCCGAATCAATGCCTCTGCCATCGGCCACGCGCCATATCCATCGGCCGGCGAGAGATGGCCAACTTCGCCGGCGTCGACGAAGCGGCTGCCCCAGGCCTGCGCGAGCTCGCGGATTCGCTCGAACTCACCGATAGGGTCGTTGCGGCTGCCGACTACGATGCTTGGAAACGGCAGGCGCTCGCGCGGCACCGGTGTCCAGCCATTCGTTGCCAGCGTCTGCGGATCGGAGTAACCGGCCGGCAGCGGCGTGTCGTAATCGGGGGGCGCGGCCAGCAGCGCCCCCTTGATTTCGCGCTTCGTTTGCTGTGCCCAGTGAACAGTGATCAGAACCCCGACGCTATGGGCAACCAGGATGATCGGGCCATCGATGCCGCTCACGACGCGATCGAGGTTGGCTACTCGCGCGCTGCACAGCCTCTTGTCCTGGTCGATCTGGGGCACGATGTGCGCCGCGCCTCCAATTTCCTGAATACGCTCAGCCAGCAGCGTTTGCCAGTGATCCGGCATGTGATCGCGAAGGCCAGGGACAATCACAACCGTGGGCAGCTTTCTGGAGGTCATGGATCCGGGTTCCTCGTTAAGTTTGGATGTCTTGCCGAAGCCGCCATCCAGAATCAAGCAGTGGCGAGCCGTCGAGCGTGGGGACGCGCCGGACGGCGCGCGCGACATCTTCAGAACGGACGATCGCCCTTGATGGTGGCGCGCTCCATCCTGCGCGGCGCCGGCCAGTAGTCGCTGACCGCGTAGTGCTGTGTCGCCACGTTGTCCCAGATAGCGACACTGTTCGGCTTCCAGCGAAAGCGCACCTGGTACTCCGGAATCGCCGCCTGGCTGAGCAGGTAGTTCAGCAGCAGGCTCGCGCCCGGGGTCTTGTCCTGCCCGACGCGCACATTCTCCGGTGTATGGTAGTTGATGAAGTGTGTCGCGAACGGCCCCACGTACAGGATCTTTTCTCCCGTCTCAGGGTGCGTCCTGACCACCGGGTGGTCCACCAGCGGGTTCTTCCGCACCAGTTCCTCCCGCTCCTCCGTCGTCATGATCGCGCCAAACGAATGCTCGATCCCGTGCTTGGCACGCAGGCCCGCAATCTTCTGCTTGATCTCTTCCGGCAAGTTCTTGTACGCGTCCACCATGTTCACCCAAATGGTGTCGCCACCCACCTCCGGACACGAAATGCAGCGCAGCACCGCGCCCTTGGGCGGGCTCGCCCGCCACGACGCATCGGTGTGGTAGGTGTTCTCGAAGTGGTCCCGCTTGTCACTCTTGTAGATCTCGATCAGGCCAGGGTATCCCGGCACCGTATTGTTGACAGGGTGGTCTTCCAGGTCACCGAAGCGCCTGGCGAACGCAACATGGTCGGCGCGTGTAATGTCCTGGTCCCGGAAGAACAGCACCCGGTGCTTCAACAGTAGTGCCTTGATCTCGGCGAACAGCGAATCGTCCCGCGCCACATCGGCGAGACTCACACCCGACAGTTCGGCACCAATCGAGCAGGTGAGCGGATTGATATGCATGGCGAATTTTCCTTTGGCGTATGAGTTTGACAGGCCCGCCAGCGGGCAGCGGATAGCTTGGATTTGATTGTCGGCACTAGCCGCCTCACGCGCTTGACCCATCGCGCCACAATTTGGCGAGTCGCGCCAATGCCCTTTCAGGGGCCAATTCGAGCCAATTCGCGCGGGTGGGGATTCGTGGCCTGGCGATCAGTGGCAACTGGCCAGTTTCACCAGTTAATCGGCAATGAGCACGATCTTGCCCATGTGCTGGCCGCTCGCGATGTACGCGTAGGCGTCGGCGATCGAATCCATCGGGAAGGTTCGGTCGATCGGGAGGCGGAGCTTGCCTTTGCGGAAAAACGGCAACAGGTCGCGTGCGCATGCCTGGATGCAATCGAGACGTTCCTGCTCGGTGCGCGTGCGGAACGTCGCACCGATCAGCTTCAGGCGATTCAGCCACAGCAGGTTGATATCGACCTGTGCAGTGCTAGCCCCACCCAGTCTCGCGAGATTGACCAGGCGCCCCTTTACCGCGAGGCTCTTGATGTGGTCCTCGAATACCGTGCCGCCGATGGTATCGATGATGACGTCCACGCCACGCTTGCCGGTGGCCGCCATGATGGTTTCCACTTGCGAATCACGGGATGCATTGATGCCAGCGTCCACCCCGAAGCCCGCCAGGCGGTCCAGCTTTGCCGCCGACCGCGACGAGGCGATCACAGGGCTGGCACCCAGTGCGGCCGCAATCATGATGGCGGCCATGCCCACACCGCCGGAGGCGCCATTGATAAACACCGATTGGCCTGCTTTCAGTTCGCCGTTGGTGATCAGCGCGTCATGGGCGGTGATGAACACATTGGGAAAGGCGGCCGCATCGATCCACGAGACATCCTCCGGGACCGGCATCAGCGCCAGCGGGGCGGCGACAACATATTGTGCGTGGCAGCCGCGGCCATGGCCCATCACCCGGTCGCCTTCACGCCAGCCGCCGACCTGCTCGCCGACGCGGACGACCTCGCCCGCAAACTCGACGCCAGGGGTCATCGGGTTGCCAGCCCGATGCTCCCGCATGTACTTGATCTCGCCAAAGTTGATGCCCGACGCAAAGACCCGGACCAGCACTTCATTGGGACCCGGATTCGGAACGGGAATATCCTGCACCTCGAGCCGGCCACCGTCGGCGCCTGGTATTACGCGTACTGCTTTCATCCTGTCTCCTGTTTAATGGCCCAGGAGACCAGACAAATGCACGGCCATCGCTCCTGAGCCCTGACGCTCAGGGATTCTCGGCAGTTCCACCCTCGGCCGCTTGACGGGACGCGCCACAACTTGGCCAATCGTGACAGCCATGCACGGGTGGGACCCGAGCAGCCGTCAGTCAGATGGCGGGCATGGATGGCGAGTCTTGATGGTGAGTATCGATGGGTGGTGGCTGGCCCGGGGTATCGATGCGGATCAGCCGCTCAGGGGGAGGGCCACAGTAGTGACAAGGCCCGCCCGGTCACACGAGCAAGTCGCCTCGCCAGCGAGTCGGCGACTTGCCAAATTGCGCGCTGAACCAGCGAGAGAAGGTACTTACCTCGGAGAATCCAACCAGGAGCGCGACCTGGGACACGGGATATCGCTGGTCCCCAAGGTAGCGGATGGCCAGGCTGCGCCGGACCTCGTTCACCAGGGAGGAGAACTCTTCGCCTTCCTGTTCGAGCCGGCGTTGCAGCGTGCGGGCGCTCAACCCGAGCTTCTCGCCGACCTTGTCAATGCCGCTTCGCCCCTGCGGCAAGAGCAGGTGGACCGCGCGGCGCACATTGGACGCCATGGAAACCTGTCTGCCGAGCAAATTCTGGTCGAGCAACTCCTTGGCGTAGCGGGATAGGTTCACGTCGCCCAGCGGATTGCGCCGGTCAAGGTCCTGACGGTCCAGGATGATGCCGTCAAAGTCGCAGCCAAATTCGACTCTCGTGTCGAACAGCCGATGGTGGATATGAAGACTTGCGGGCGCGAGATGCGAGAAGTGTACGCTGCGCGGCTTCCACCTTCCCCCAAGCATCGATTTCATCAGGCACAGCAGCGCGCCGACCGAAAGCTCCACAGGCTGCCTGCCAGGATTCGGCCTTTCCGTAATCAGCTGCTGATGGACGATGGCGATATCATCGATTTCCTCAACGTGGACGGTAACGGATTCGCTCAGCAGGTGACGATACGTCTCCAACTGCCCCAGTGCATGACGCAGCGTCGGCTGGTGCTGGAGCAGCAGGCTGACGGGACCGAAATCGGACAGCCGCCAGGCTTCGGCCATCAGCAGGCCGACGGAAGTGCAACTGGACGCCTGCTCGGTGGATTCGAGCACCTTTGCCAGCCATGACTCCGGAACATGCAGGTCCGGCGAAAGGATACAAGACCGGTCGGCCCCGACGTGGTGGATCATGCGCTCCGGGTCGACACCCAAGGTCCGGGCAATCTCGGAGTACTTGACCAGGAGGGCGCTGCGAATCAGAGTACTCATGTGATCACTCGGGCGAATCCTTTGGCGGCTGAATCCTTGGCCGCCCAGGCGAGGAGCTACTGCGCATACAATTCATCACTGGCCGGCGGCGCGGCGTTGCAGCCGCGTTGTTGCCGCTGACGGTATCCAAGCGTACGGGCCGTGTCAAGCCTGCTATATCTTAGTAGTTGGCCCGTCGCCCGGACCCGCGCTCAGAACGTCTTGCGCAGGAAGCCCTGGTTGCCGCCGTTGCGATTTGGCGCGAAACCGTTCTCCTGCAGGGATTCCTCCACCGTGTCGTAGAAAACACCGATCCTGGAGATCTCGCGCGCCTGCTTCGCGGTGGCGATCTCGCGGCCGAACTCGCGCGAGATGCGCACCAGTTGCTCGATCTGCTTCACGGTGCTGATTTTCTCCGTGCGCGACTGGTTCCACAGGCAGTCCTCGGTGCCGCAGCGCACGTGCAAGCCCATGGCAATTCCCATCATGTTGACCGGCAGCACGTTGCGCACGTTGCTTTCCACCGTGACGACCGCGCCATCGGGCACCGCGCGCATGAAGTTGCCGAGGCTGTAGACATTGGGCGTATCCATGCCGCCGGCGATGGCCACCCAGTTCATGACCAGCGGGCCCTTGTAGAAGCCGCGGCGCATCAATCGCTCCACCGACTCGAAGCTGTTGAGGTTGTAGCACTGGAATGCACTCTGGATGCCCTTGGCCGTCAGGCGGCGGACGTGCTCCTCCACCCATCCTGGCTGCGCAGGCACTGTCATTTCCTTGTAGGCGCCGAAGATGGCAGGGTTCGCGCGCGAGGTGCCCGCGAAATCCGCATCCTCGGCCTGATCGGTGACGTTCATTTGCGAGGTGTTGACGGTCACCGTGACCTGGTCCGGCGTGGGCTCCAGGTCGGCCAGCATGTGGCGGGTATCGTCAGACAGCCACTTGGCGGCCTGGCCATCGTTCTCGGGGGCGAAGGAGATGGAACCGCCGACCTGGATGATCATCTCGGGCACCGCCTTGCGCACGCCGGCGATCAGTTCGTTGAACTTGGACAAGCGCTTGCTGCCCCGGCCATCGAGTTCACGCACGTGCAGGTGCAGCACCGTGGCACCGGCGTTGTAGCAGTCCACCGCCTTCTGGATCTGGTCTTCCATCGTGACCGGGATGTCCTCGGGAAAGTCGTCAGGCAACCAGCCGGGTGCATAGGGCGCGGCCGTGATGATCAGGGGCTGCTGGTTTTCGGGGAAGAAGTGGCCGTCGAGGAAATTCATGGTGGTTCTCCAGGGGGAAGGGCTGCTATCGGTTTGGTCCCCTGAGTATCTTGGGCACAAGCCATTCCCGCTTGCTAATCCGGGACATTCAATTGCTTACTTGGGACAAGGGCCAGCCGGCACACCGGTTGTCGCGATCCGCAAGATTCTGTCGTGCGATGCAAAGCGCCCGGATGAGCGAGCCCACTAGAATTTGCCCGAAGGCCATATCAGAGCCGGGCCGCAGCATCGAAGCATGCCGGTTGGCCCAGGAGCCAAGAGACTCTACCAACACAACTGGAGCGAGACATGCGCATCCCCCTGATTGCACGCCAGACGCTGGCGCTCGCGATTGCAGTCGTCCCACTGCTGTCGACCGCGCCAGCGGCGAATGCCGCCGAGTGGCCGGCCAAGCCTGTGCGGATCATCGTTGCCGCACCGCCGGGCGGCACGGCCGATATCGTGGCGCGCCTCTTCGCGAATGCGCTGCAAAGCCCGCTTGGACAGACCGTGATCGTCGACAACAAAGCCGGCGCGGCGGGAACCATCGGCGTCCACGGCCTGCTGTCGGCGCCACGGGACGGATACACATTCCTGCTGATTCAAAAGGGCATTGCCTCGGAAGTGCCCCACGCCATGCATGTGTCTTACGATCCGTTCAAGGACATTGTTCCGATTGCGCAGCTTACCCGGCAGGGTCTCGTGCTCATCGGCCATCCCGGCCTGCCCGCGAAAAACCTCGGGGAACTGATCACGTATGTCAAAGCGAATCCGGGTAGGGTCGACTATGCGAATTTCGGTGTCGGCCTGCGTGGCCAGACCATCGGCGTGCAATTCAATCGCCTTGCCGGACTGACGACGGGCACCGTGAGCTACAAGGGGTCGCCGCCTGCGCTGCAAGACGTGATGGGGGGGCACGTTCCGCTCATGTTCGACGGTCCGGCAACTTCGCTTCCGTTCATCAAGTCAGGAAAGCTCAGGGCATTTGCCATTGCCTACCCCAAGCGGATCCCCGCGCTGCCTGATCTTCCGACCTTCGCCGAACTGGGATTTCCCGACCTCAAGGAGGTCAGCTGGATGGCGCTCTGGTCGGCGCCGGGCGTACCGCCAGCCGCGGTGGCCAAGATGCGCGACGCCACGCTCAAGGCGATGCAATCGCGCGAGATCCGGCAGAAGATCGAAGACCTTGGCATGGAAGTCGGTTCACCGGCTACCAGCGAAGAGCTTTCCGTAGACGTGCGCGAATCCTACGAACGGCAGGGCAAGCTATTGCGCTCGATCAACTTCAAGCCCGAATGAAGATCCAGACGCGGCAGCGCTGGCGGGGGCTCAAGCAGAGTGTCAAGAAAGAGGGGGAGTAAGCGATGTTGCACGCAAGGCCGGATTTTCCACCGGCGCACGTAAATTCCGGTAAGGGGTCGGACGGGATTGTGTCGCCGGAAACGTCCATCTGGTACAACCTGGAAGTCACCACGCGGCGTTTTCCCGGCAAGACCGCAATCCATTGCCATGGCCATGCGGTGAGCTTTCGCGATCTGCATGCGCAAGCGATGGCCATTGCGGGATGGCTTCAGCACGAAGCCGGCGTCAGGAAAGGCGACCGGGTGTTGCTGTATATGCAGAACTGCCCGCAGTTCATCGTCGCCTACTACGCCATCCTGCGTGCCGGAGCGGTTGTCGTGCCGGTCAACCCAATGAACAAGGCCGACGAATTCCGTCATTACGCTACGGATAGCGCGGCCCGGGTGGTCGTGTGCGCCGCGGACGCCTTCGATACAGGGATTAGCGCGGACCTGCTGTCGGCTGGCCAAATTCAATGCGTGCTGATGACCCGCTATGCGGCGGACCTGCTTGCTGCCGATGCAGCCCCCGAGCCTTCGCTGCCGGCGTGGATGACGGCGCAGTACGAACAGCCTGCGTGGGCTGCCGGCAAGGTGTCGCTTTGGTCTGACGCGCTCGCAGCGGGCTGCGTCCCCGCACGAGATGACGCCGAAGCCGGCGACATGGCTGTCATGCCCTATACCTCTGGCACCACGGGCGCGCCCAAAGGGTGCATCCATACGCATCGATCCGTCATGCATAACGCGATCGGCAATGGCATCTGGTCGGCATGCGAGGCCGGATCGGTCGTCCTTTCGGTATTGCCATTGTTTCACGTGAGCGGCATGCAGCATGGCATGAACGCACCGATCTATTGCGGGGCTACTATCGTGATGCTGCCACGCTGGGATCGCGAGGCCGCGGGCCGGCTTATCTCGCAGCATGGCGTTACCCACTGGATGGGCAATCCAACCATGGTGATCGATCTCCTTGCAAGCGCGAATCTCGAGCAATTCAATCTCACAACCCTGCGCCACGTTGGGGGCGGAGGCGCGGCCATGCCGCAAGCGGTCGCAGAACGTCTGAAACAACAGTTCGGGCTCAGTTACCTGGAAGGATACGGGCTGTCGGAAACAATGGCCGCAACACACAACAATCCGAGCCATCGGCCCAAACAGCAATGTCTCGGTTTGCCGACCTTCAATACGGAAGCCCGCGTAATCGACCCGACGACGCTCAAGGTATTGCCGGTCGGCGAAGTCGGCGAGATCATCGTCAGCGGACCGCAGGTGTTCAAGGGCTATTGGGGAAAGCCCGACGCTACACGGGATGCCTTCATCGAACTGGAAGGACGAACCTACTTCCGGACCGGCGATCTGGGCACCGTGGATGGGGATGGGTACTACTTCATCACGGATCGCCTCAAGCGGATGATCAACGTGTCCGGCTTCAAGGTATGGCCCTCGGAAGTCGAGAACCTGTTATACAAGCACCCCGCTGTACAGGATGCCTGCATCATCGGCACCCATGACGCCTATCGCGGGGAGACAGTAAAAGCCCTGGTGGTGCTCAAATCCACCGCGAAGGACACGACGCCGGAAGAGATCATCGATTGGGCCAGGAAAAACATGGCAGCCTACAAGTATCCACGCGTGGTGGAATTCGTCGATGCGCTGCCCAGGTCCAGCACGGGCAAAGTGATGTGGCGACAGCTGCAGGAGCTGGAAAAAAGCCGTAGCGCGGCCAGTGGAAAGTCATAACGCAACGAGCAATGCGCAGCAAGTGCAGCAGGTGCGGCGCATCGTCGGGGTGCGCCGAGGCATTGGCGGAACCTATGCAACACGTCGGTAAACTGATTCGCAGTGCCAGCCTGAACGGCTACATCGAGCTGGTGGAGTCGCTCGGGCGCGATCCCCACGCCTTCCTGCGAGGGGTGGGGCTGTCGGCGCGGCTGCTCGAAAATCCCGAGACGCCAATCCCCAGCCACGCCGTGCGCGAATTGCTCGAAGTCACCGCGCGCGCCACCGGCGTGGAAGACCTTGCCCTGCGCCTGGCGGCGCGGCGCACCTTCTCCAACCTGGGGCCCATCAGCCTGGTGCTGAAGGAAGAGCCGACCCCGCGGCAGGCGCTCGACACCTTGTGCCGCTACCTGAAACTGCTTAGCGCTACGCTGATCACGCGTATCGAGGACGCCGGCCAGTCCGTCATCATTCGTGAAGAGCTTCTGCCCAGCCCCGGACTGGCCACGCGGCAGGCGATGGAACTGGCGGTCGGCGTGAAATTCCGCATTCTGCGCGAGCTGATCGGTCCCAAGTGGCGGCCGCTGGAGGTTTGCTTCACGCATCGCCCGCCGGTCGATGCGTCGGCGCACCGCGCCTTCTTCGGGCGCAGCCCGATGTTCAATCAGCCATTCAACGGCCTGGTCTGCGCGGCGGCCGATCTGCAGATGCCGCGCACGCCCGACAATCCGGGCGCCGCGCGCTTCGCGCGGGACTACCTGGAGGCGGCGCTGCGGCACCGCGATGAAGGCGTCCGCGAATCGTGCCGGGAGCTGATCCTGGCCTTGCTCCCGGGAGGACGCTGCACTACCCAGCAGGTGGCGCATCTTCTGCGCGTCGATCGCCGCACGCTGCACCGCTACCTCAGCGCGGAAGGGCTGACATTCTCAGTCCTGCTCAAGCAGGTGCGCTCGGAACTGGTGATGCGCCACCTGCAAGAGAGCGACCTGCCGATCGGCGAGGTCGCCGGGCTGCTGGGCTTTTCCGCGCAGAGCAGTTTCAGTCACTGGTTCCACGCCGCCTTTGGCTGCAGCGTCTCGGACTGGCGCAAGCGGGTGGCTGCCGGGGCGTGACCACCGCAGGCGCCGCTTATGCTGGAACGGGTACGGCAAAAAAATGCCAGCGCCTTTCCGCATGCGGCTTCTCGCCAATTTCCTGTCCGATAGCGGGGAGAACGGGAAAAAAGCACCCATGATCCGGCAAGACGCTCACGCCACGCCGCATCACAAACCAACTTAGCCCCGCACTCGATATTCAGTCTCCGCATATAATTATGCGTTCACTGAATTGGCCCTTCCCGAGCCGCCCATGTGGCCTCTGCTGCTACCGGCAGCACCTCCGTCGCGCAGCACTGGGTACGCGTTCAATCAGCTGAATTCAATCTTGTGGCCATGTTCCACGCTGTAAGCGGACAAAGAGTGTGACTTGTTTGCCGTTGGGCGCAACGCTGGCTACTCATGCTTACGTGCCGGCTGCCTTTCGATGTCTGTTTCCGCTTCGCCTTCTTCCTCCGTTGCCACTCCTGTCCCTACCCCTACCCTGAGCCACCAGGCCATCATGCGCGTGATCGGCGGGATCGTCCTGTGCATCCTGCTGGCGGCACTGGACCAGACCGTGGTGATCCCGGCCGTGCCGGCGATTGCCAACGACCTGAACGGCTTTGGCCACCTGTCGTGGATCGTGACGGCCTACCTGATCACTTCCACGGTTTCCACGCCGCTGTACGGCAAGTTGTCCGACACGTACGGCCGGCGGCGGCTGCTGATGCTGGCGATCGCGCTGTTCATCCTGGCTTCGGTGGCGTGCGCGATGGCGGCCTCGCTGGAGCAGTTGATCCTGTTCCGCGCGCTGCAGGGCATTGGCGGCGGGGGCCTGATGTCGCTGGCGCAGGCGGCCATTGCCGATGTGGTGGCGCCGCGCCAGCGCGGGCGTTACCAGGGCTACCTGGCTACGGTGTGGGCGGTGGCTTCCATCGCCGGTCCGCTGGTCGGCGGCTGGACTTCGGATCATCTCTCGTGGCGCTGGCTGTTCTGGATCAATGTGCCGCTGGGACTGCTGGCGATGTTCATGTGCCATCGCGGCCTGAGCCAGTTGCAGGCGCGCGGCGGCGCCGCGCGGGTGGACTGGGGCGGCGCGTTGCTGCTGACCGTTTCCATCGTGGCCTTCCTGCTGGCGATGAGCTGGGGCGGCGATGTCTATGCCTGGCTGTCGCCGGAGATCGCCGGCCTGGCCCTGCTGGCAGTGGCGGCAACGGCCGCGCTGGTCTGGCAGGAGCGCCGCGCGGCGGATCCGATGTTGCCGCCGCGGCTGTTCCGCAACCGCGCCTATGTGCTGGGCGTGGCGGCGTCCGCGATGGCGGCGCTGAATATCTTCCTGTGCATCTTCGCCTTGCCGCTGCATTTCCAGCTGGTGCGCGGCGCCGATGCTTCGGAATCCGGCCTGCTGGTGGTGCCGTTCCTGCTGTCCACGGTGGCGGGCAACTTTATCGTGGCCGGGCTGGCGCCGCGCCTGGGGCGGATGCGCGGCATCCTCACCGGCGGTTTCATCGCGGCGGCGCTTGGCCTGCTGGCGCTGGTGGCGGTATCGCCCGGCACGCCGCTGGTGCTGGTGCTGCTGGCGATGACGGTGGCCGGCGTGGGGCTGGGCATGGCGATGGTGGGCACCCTGATGACGGTGCAGAACGTGCTGGAGCGCCGCGATACCGGCGCCGGCACCGGCGCGCTGCTGGTGCTGCGTTCGCTCGGCAGCGCCTTTGGCGGTGCGCTGGCCGGCACCTTGCTGACGCTGGAGTTCCGCAATGCGCTGCAGGCTTCCGGCGTGAGCCAGGTCCTGGACCTGGGCGCGCTGCGCCACGGCAGCGAGGCGCTGGCCCATCTTTCGCCCGCGGTGCGGGACGTGCTGACGGGCGGCGTGGAGTCGGGCTTCCAGCTGATCTTCGCCGTGGGCGCCGTCGCCGCCCTGCTGGCGCTGGCGATCGTGCGCCGCATGCCGGACGTGGAACTGCGCAGCAGCGTGACCGAGCACGCGGCCACGCTGGCGATGGAGTAAGCGGGCGGGAGGCGGCACGGGCCGCGTCCGGCACAACGCCCGCATCCAACCGGCGGCCAACGGCGTAGACTACGGACAGACCACTTCTGGAGTCCCGTTCATGCGCCGTCTTCCCGTTCAACGCTCACGCGCCTTGCAACGTACCGCCTTGACTGGCGCGTTGATCCTGGCCGGCGCCGCAGCTGTCGTCGCCACGCCGCGTCTCGCGCGGGCCGCGGATGCCCCGGCCGCCGGCGCGGCGAAACCGGCCGGCGCCTGCCCGGCATCGCTGAACTTCAAGTTCCCCCGCTTGCAGGACGAGGCACCGCAGGACCTCTGCCAGTACGCCGGCAAGGTCGTGGTGGTGGTCAACACCGCCAGCTACTGCGGCTTCACCCCGCAGTACGAAGGGCTGGAGGCGCTGTACGCCAAGTACCGCGAACGCGGGCTGGTGGTGCTGGGTTTCCCCTCGAACGATTTCTCGCAGGAGCCCGGGTCTTCCAAAGAGATCGCGGACTTTTGCTACAACACCTACGGCGTGAAATTCCCGATGCTCGGCAAGTCGCATGTGCGCGGCAGCGATGCCAACCCCATGTACGCGCTGCTGGCCAGGCAGTCAGGCACCACGCCGAAGTGGAATTTCTACAAGTATGTGATCGACCGCAATGGCCAGGTGGTGGGCAGCTATAACAGCATGACCAAGCCGGACGACCGGCAGTTCGTCGGCAAGATCGAGCAACTGCTGGACGGCGCGCGCTAGGCAATCGGCGCCGTTCCAGAGCGGTGCCCGCAGGCGCGGGTACGGGAACGGCGCGCCTCTCCGCCCTCCGGCGTGACCGGACCCGCTGCATCGGGGACCGATTCGACCACTAATTGACCGGCGTCAAGCCGCGCAAGCGCCGCCATCGCTACTTTCGCCGCTTTGGGGAGAGACAGACGATGGCCATCACGCTATACGACGCCGGCGGGCATACGTGCCTGCTGTTTTCCGACCTGGTCGAGGAAGAGCACGGCGAGGTGGTGCAGACCAACCAGTTCCTGATCGTCGATCACGGCCACGGCGCGCTGATCGATCCCGGCGGGCACATGACCTACGGCGAGTTGTACCTTGCCATCAGCCGCTACTTTCCGCCCAAGCAGCTCGACTACGTGCTGGCCTCGCATGCCGATCCGGATATCGTCGCCTCGCTCGGGCGCTGGCTTACCGCCTCCGGCAGCCGCATCCTGATCTCGCGCGTGTGGGCGCGCTTCCTGCCGCATTTCTGCCAGGCCGGCAAGACGGAAGGGCGCATCGTCACCATCCCCGACGCCGGCATGCCGGTGCCGCTGGGCAACTGCACGCTGCTGGCGGTGCCGGCGCATTTCCTGCACTCGGAAGGCAACTTCCAGTTCTACGATCCGGTCAGCAAGATCCTGTTCTCCGGCGACCTTGGCGCGGCCATGACCAGCGCGCGGGAGGCGGGCACGGTGGTGGAGGATTTTGCCGCCCACACGCACGCCATGCTGCCGTTCCACCAGCGCTATATGAGCGGCAACCGCGCCTGCCGGCTGTGGGCCAATATGGCGCGCGAACTGGATATCGAGTGGATCGTGCCGCAGCACGGTCCGTCATTTCGCGGCAAGGCCATGGTGGCGCAGTTCATCGACTGGGTGTCGACGCTCGAGTGCGGGCTGGACCTGCTGAGCCAGGACAATTACAGGCTGCCGCCCTTCGCCGCCGCGGCAGCCTGATCCGCGCCATCAGTCGCGCGCCAGCCCTTCGGCCACCAGCGCCTCATGCACCTTGGGGCGCGCCGCCACGCGCGACAGGTAGGACTGCAGCGCGGGATAGGGGTTGAGCGGCATGTGGAGGATATTGGCCCAGTTGACGATGGCGAAGCAGTAGGCGTCGGCCACGGTGAACTGCCTGCCGGCCAGGAAATCGCGGGTGGCCAGGTGCTTGTCGAGTTCGGCGAAGCGCGTGGCCACCTTGGCCATGCATGCCTCGCGCGTGCTCTCGGCGGTTTCCTTGTGCCACAGCCACGGGCTGAAGACCTTGTGCAGCTCGGTGGAGACCAGCGTCAGCCAGCCCACCGCTTCCAGGCGCTCCCTGGTGCCGGCGGCCGGCAGCAGCGCCCTGGCCGGAGCGAGGTCCGCCACGTATTGCAGCAGCGATGCCGCCTCGGTATGGCGCGAGCCGTCGTCCAGCTGCAGCAGCGGCACATAACCGCGCGGGCTGACCGCGTAGAAATCATCGCTGCCGTGCTCCGGCTCGGCCAGCTTGTGCGTGGCCAGGTCGACCTTGGCGAGGGTGAACGGCAGGCCGGCTTCGCGCAGCGCGATATGGACGGCCAGCGAGCAGGCGCCAGGGGTGTAGTAGAGCTTCATCGGGTTGTCCTTGGAGGTGGAATGGTTCGGCGTTTCGGGTTTCGCCGCCACGGCTTGTGGTGGCTGTGCAGGCAGTCTAGGATTGCAGTGATGCAATCACAATGCGTATGAGCGCAAGTCATGACTGCAAATTTGCAATGAACATGCCATATCAACTCTCCTCTCCCGACCTGGACATCGTGCTTGCGCTGGTACGCGGCGCCACGCTGGCCGAAGCCGGGCGCCGGCTCGGGCTTGATGCCTCCACGGTGTTCCGCGCGCTGCAGCGCATCGAGAAAGGCCTGGGCCGGCGCCTGTTCGAGCGCAGCCGCTCGGGCTACCTGGCAACGGAACTGGCGCAGCAGTTCGCCCAGCATGCCGAGCGCATCGAGGCCGAGCTGGAAGCGGCGCGCGCGCATGCCTCGGTAACGGCGGGCACGGTATCGGGCCTGGTGCGTATCACCACCACCGATACCGTGCTGCACGGCATGGTGCTGCCGGCGCTGGCGCCGCTCGGCCGCCGCCATCCGGGGCTGAGCTTCGAGCTGATCGCCACCAACGAGCTGGTCAGCCTGACCAGGCGCGATGCCGACATCGCCGTGCGCGCCACGCGGCGGCCGCCCGATCACCTGATCGGCAAATGCCTCGGCCGCTTGCGCGTGGCGGTGTTCGTATCGCGCGAACTGGCCGAGTCGGCTGGCGTGCCGGTCCCGGAGCCGGGCGCGCCGTTCGACGCGGCCGCGCTATCCGCCCTGCCCTGGATCGCGCCCGATGAGGCCATGCCCGATCACCCTTCGGTGCGCTGGCGGCGCAAGCACCTGCCGCGGGTGACGCCACAGTACCGCGTCAACAGCATTGCCGGCGTGGTGGAAGCGGTGGAGGCCGGACTTGGTGCCGGCGTCGTCTCGCTGATGATGGGCCGGCGCAGCGGCAAATTGGTGGCGCTCAGCGGCCCGCTGGACGAGTGCGAGACGGACCTTTGGCTGCTGACGCATCCCGAGTCGCGGCATCTGCGACGCATCGCCACCGTGGTCGGCCATCTTGCGGAGCATGTCAGGCTCGACGATTGAGACGGGCCACGCTCCCTGCGGCTTACGCCGATGCCAGCGCGGCGGGAATGGCGCTCGCGAGAAAATCGTAGACCGCGCGGATGCGCGCGCTGCCGCGGATCTCCCGGTGCACGGTGAGCCAGACCGGCAACGGCGGGATCGTCAGCTCCGGCAGCACGATCCGCACGCGCGGATCCCCGGCGGCGATATAACGCGCGGCAAAACCCACGCCCAGTCCGGCGCGGATCGATTGCCACAGCACGATATCGTCGTCGCTGCGCACGCCGAACGCCTCGCGCGAGACCTCGACGCCCATGGCGCGGAAGCCGCGCAGGATGGTGTCCTCGCGGTCATAGCCCACCAGTTCGTGGCGCAGCAGGTCCTGCGGCGTGCGCGGCACGCCCTTGCGGCGCAGGTAGTCGTCGTGGGCGCAGGCGCACAGCGGCACGCTTGCCACCTTGCGCGCGATCAGCGAGGCCTGGCTGGGCCGCACCATGCGGATGGCGATATCCGCCTCGCGCCGCAGCAGGTTGCTGACTTCGTTGGACGACACCACCTCGATGGCGAGCTGCGGCTCGCGCAGGCGCAGGTCCGCCAGCAGCGGTGGCAGCAGGAAGCTCGCCACCGCGCGGCTGGCCGACACGCGCACGCTGCCCGCGATGCCCGCCTGGCCGCGCGCCAGCGTGCGCGCCACCGCATCGGCGCCCTGCTGCATGGTGCGCGCATGCCCGGCGATGGCGCGCGCGGCGTCGGTGGGCTGCAGGCCGTGCCCGGTGCGCTCGAACAGCGGCACGCCGAGTTGCGCCTCCAGTTGCGCCACATGCCGCCCCAGCGTGGGCTGGCTGCTGGAAAGCCGCCGCGCCGCGCCCAGCAGGCTGCCGTTTTCCATCACCGCCAGGAAGGAGCGCATCAGCGCCCAGTCGAATTCTTCGGCCATGTCCTCTCTCTTTCCCTGCCGCTCTCGGTATTCAAAAATGAATTCGTGAGTTACCAGATCATGCAATTGTGAGGCAGCGGGGAATTGCCCACAATGGTCTTCATCGGGCCTGCCTGTCAGCCACGCCATCCCGGCGGGCTGCGCGGGACGGGCGGCAGAGCAAGGAGAACATCGTGAGCGAAACCGTATTGATCCTCGGTGCCAACGGCCGGCTCGGCCGCACCCTGGAGGATGCCTTTGCCGCCGCCGGCTGGAGCGTGCTGGCGCAGGCGCGCCGCCCGCTGGCCGGCGCCGTGCCGCAAGGCGTGCGCAGCCTCGCCATCGACGTGGCCGACACCGCGCAGTTGAGCGCCGCCGCGCGCGGCGCCAGCGTGGTGGTGAACGCGCTGAACCCCGTCTACACGGAATGGGAGCACCATGCCGAAGCGCTCGCGCGCAGCGCAATGGATGTGGCGCAGGCACTGGGCGCTCTGCTGCTTTTCCCTGGCAACGTCTACAACTACGGCGAATCCATGCCACCGCTGCTGCGCCCCGGCACCGCCGAGCGTCCCGGCACGCGCAAGGGCCAGATCCGTTGCCTGATCGAAGCGGCCATGCGCAAGCGCGCCCCGGCGCTGCGCAGCGTGGTCATCCGTGCCGGAGATTTCTTTGGCGGGCCGGGGCGCGGCTCATGGATGGACCTGGCGATCGCCAAATCGCTCGATCAAGGCAAGGTCGTCTACCCAGGTCCGCGCGACCGCGCGCACGCCTGGGCCTACCTGCCCGACCTGGCGCAGGCATTCGTTGCCGTGGCGCAGCGCCAGGCGGACCTGCGCGGCCATGCCGTACTGCATTTCGCGGGGCATACGCTGACGGGCGAGCAACTGGTGAGCGCGCTGGCGGAAGCCAGCGGCATGCAGCAAGCGCCGCGCGTGGGCGGCATGCCCTGGTGGCTGATCCGCGCCGGCGGCGCGGTAGTGCCGATGTGGCGCGAACTCGCCGAGATGGCCTACTTGTGGAAGGTGCCGCACGCGCTCGACGGCACCGCGCTGCAAGCGCTGGTGGGCGAATTGCCGCGCACGCCGCTCAGGCAGGCGCTGCGCGAGAGCCTTGGCGAACTGGGTTTGCGGGTGGCGGCCTGAGGGCGGTAAGTGTTATTGCGCCATGGCCTCGGCGCGCGTAATGACGCTGCCGAAATGATGCCGCCACAGCTTTACGCCCAGCGCGCCGGAAGGATCGAGAGATGAACCTACGGTGAGATCGGAAAGCAGCGTGGGCTGCAGCCCGGCATCGAACAGCGCGAATCCCGCCGCCAGCACGCATGTCTCCGTCTGTATGCCGGCGACAAGCAGCCGCTCGGGCGCCAGCTCACGCAGATATGCGATCGCATCGCCGGACGGAAGATAGCCATGTTTCACAAACACGCGATCCGCCGGAATCAGGGGCGCATCGCCGGTGCCCGGCGCCCAGCCAAGCTGGCGCATGAATGGCGTGCGCGCTTCGTCATGGTGCTCCACGGTCGCCACCGAGGGCATCCGGCCCACCAGTGGCAGCAGGCCATCGATCAGCCATTGCGGCGGCGAGAAGGTGGGCTGGACATCGACGATCAACAGGGCTTGTCGCAAGGTACTCTCTCCGGCGGTCGCATCGGAATGCTTGGCCGACGAATTATAAGAGATGACCGAGACAGCCCCGTCCAGCGTCACAGTTAATCCAGCATCGCCGCCAGCGTCGGCGGCAACCCGTGATTCGGCTTGCGCGGAGGCCGCGCGAAGCTGCCCTCGGCGGCACCGACAGGCGCCAGCGCGATCAGGCTCTCGCAATGGCGGATCGCGCTCGACACGCCATCCACCACCGGCACCGGAATCCGGTCCTTGAGCGTGCGCGCCAGTCCGGCCAGCGGCGCCCCTGCCACGATGATCACATCAGCGCCATCCTCCCGCACCGCCTTCAGGCTCAGTTCCTCCAGCCGCGCCGCATGATCCTCCTGCACGCTGCCGATATCGCGCAATGGCTGTTGCAACGAACGCACGCTGGCCAGCCGCGAAGTCAGCCCATTCGCCGCGACGCACTCGCGATACCAAGCCTCGATCCGATGCGAGATCGCGATAATGGAAAAACGCCGCCCGAGCAGGCAAGCGCTAGCCAGCGCCGCCTCCGTCATGCCCACCACCGGCACATTGAACAATTCCTTCAGCCCCGCCAGCCCCGGATCGCCAAACGCAGCCACCACCAGGCCATCGAACTGCCCCTGATGCTCCGCCGCCACGCAAGCCGTAGCGTAGCCCCCCACCAGCGCCTCGAAACGCGTCTCGATATAAGCCACGCCAAACTGCGCCGTCGCCATCGTCAGCGAAGTACCAGGCGAAGCCGTACGCGCAGCTTCCGCGCGAATCAGCTCGGTAACGCTCTCGGAAATATTAGGATTAACAACAAGAATACGCATGATCAAATCCGGAAAAATGCACCGCCTGTAAGGCCCCCAGGGGCCACCTATCACGCGATGCGAAGCGAGCCGTCAAGGTGTACCAGGCCGTATGGGGCGCCTCGTCGTCAGGCAAAAAGAGCGGAAAAGAGGGGGCCATGTTTGAGTATCGCCTTAAGGCGATGCGAGTTTGGCCCCCGGC
>NZ_JBFTOX010000074.1:0-41549 GCF_056398185.1 Cupriavidus sp. 05L310 | reverse complement strand
GGTTCTTCAGACTTTCGTGTGGGTAGGTAGTACGCTTTCGCGCATGGCTTGGTAAGGAGGTGTGCGATGGACAGCGTGGAACTGTACCGGCAGCTGCTTGGCGTGACTGCGCCATGGACGGTGGAGCGTGTCGACCTGGACGTGGCGCGGCAGCATGTCGAAGTGCATGTAGGGCACTTGGAGGGACAGCGTTTTTCGTGCCCCGAKTGCGGGAAGGAATTGGCGGTCTATGACCACCTTGGAGAACGGGTGTGGCGACACCTGGATAGCTGCCAGTTCCTGACGTATCTGCACGCGCGGCCTCCGCGAGTGTCGTGTCCGGAGCATGGCGTGAGGCAAGTGAGGATGCCGTGGGCGGAGGCTGGGAGTCGGTTTACGCATCTGTTTGAAGCGCTGGCAATCGACATATTGCTGGCAACGAATGTCAAGCGAGCCGCGGAGATCTTGCGCATTACGTGGGACGAAGCCTGGCACGTGATGGAAAGAGCTGTATTGAGGGGGCGGGCGGCGAAAGCCAACGAGATGCCCCGGCTGATGGGCGTGGATGAAAAGGCAATCGCCAAGGGACATCGCTATATGACGCTGGTGTGCGATCTGGAAGAAGCGACRGTGGAATACATCGGAGAAGAGCGCAAGCAGGCCAGCTTGGCCGCTTACTTCGAGGCTTTCCCGGTGGCGTATCGGGAGGCCATTGACGCTATCAGCCTGGACATGTGGCCGGCCTACATCAACGCCTGCCAGGCCAATGTGCCTGGCGCAGACGAGAAGATGGTCTTTGACCGCTTCCACATCATGCGCCATGTCATTGAGGCGGTGGACAAAGTCAGAAAGCAGGAGCACAAGGCGTTGCTGAAAGCCGGAGACGACACCCTCGCCCGCAGCAAATACCTGTGGCTGACCAACCCGGAGAACATGCTGGAGCCGACCAGGGAACGCTTCAATGCACTGCGAGGGGTTGAATTCCAAGATCGCCACTGTGCAGAAGCGAGCCTGCGGCTATCGCAATCCGGACCACTTTAAGATCGCCGTCTACTTCCACTGCGGTGGTCTCAACCTACATCCAGCTGCGCTGACCCACACGAAAGTCGGATGAACCTCAAAAAAGGGGGGACGGTGACGCCGGCGAACTCAAGCTCGATTTCGGACGGCGCTGCTGCGTTGGTGCTGGCGCGGGAATCGACTGCCAGGAAGCTGGGTGTGCAGCCACTCGCCCGAATCGTTGGCCACGCAACACATGCACAAGCACCGGCGGAGTTCACCACCGCTCCGGTAGGGGCCATCCAAAAGCTGCTTGGTCAGACCGGCTGGTCGACCGCAGATGTCGGTTTGTGGGAAATCAACGAGGCGTTCGCTGTAGTCACGATGGCGGCGATTCATGACCTGCGCTTGGACCCTGAGACCGTCAACGTTCATGGTGGAGCGTGCGCTCTTGGGCATCCCATCGGTGCGTCTGGCGCACGGATCCTTGTGACACTTCTTGGCGCCCTCAGGAAGGCGGAAAAGAAGCGTGGCGTGGCAAGCCTTTGCATCGGCGGCGGTGAGGCAACGGCGGTTGCGGTCGAGCTGTTGTAAGGAAAGGCCATCTGCCTCGCATTCGACGCGAGGCAGGTGGCGTCGTGAAGTTGTTGGTCGGAGCCAAATGTGAGTGAAGTGGTTTTGCGAAAGACAATCGACCGGGTCGGTTTCATTTAGATCAACCGCCCGGAAGCGCTGAATGCGCTCAATGACGATGTCATGGACGGAATTGGTGCTGCTGTTGATGCGTACGAGCGGGACGACAACATCGGATGCATCGTCCTGACCGGCAATGAGCGCGCGTTTGCAGCGGGTGCGGATGTTGCGCACATGAAGGATTTCGATTTCCAGAAGGTCTACAAAGGCAACTTCATCTCGAGAAATTGGGAGAAGGTTCGGGAGGCGAGAAAACCAGTTTTGGCCGCGGTGTCGGGTTACGCGTTGGGTGGCGGATGCGAATTGGCGATGATGTGCGATCTGATCTTTGCCTCTTATGCGGCACGGTTCGGACAGCCCGAAATCAAGATTGGAACGATGCCTGGTGCTGGCGGAACGCAACGCCTGCCACGGCTTGTCGGCAAAGCCAAGGCAATGGACCTGTCTCTGACCTCGCGCATGGTTGATGCGGCCGAGGCTGAGCGTTGGGGCATTGTCTCGCGGGTCTATCCCTGCGATCGACTACTCGACGAAACGCTGGAAGCTGCCAAGCTGATTGCCAATTACTCGTTACCTGTAGTCATGATGATCAAGGAATCGATCAATCGGGCATACGAGGCATCTTTGGCTGAGGGCCTGCTCTTCGAGCGCCGCGCCTTTCATTCCACGTTTGGACTTGATGACCAGAAGGAAGGGATGTCCGCCTTCCTGTCGAAACGGCAACCAACGTTCAAGCACCGCTGACAGCGGTTAAATGCTTAAGGTGTCGAGACCACAGAGCGGCCGGCATTCCAGAACGAAAACGACTGCCAGCTTGAACAAGGTTTTCTGTACATCAAGGAGTGGCCCAACCTGAATATGGCAGGGCTACTCCAACATCTTCGACTGAATACGGCTCGAAATTTCCAATCGTCTTGCGCAAGACAATCCTGAGCAGGCCCGATCGGTATGGTCGTCATCGAGGTGCTTCGCCGCCATGCTCGTCAGTGACGACGTACCTCGCAGGACTATTTACTTGAACGAAAGCGACTCGTGGACAACTAGAAGTCCCGGCGTCTGCTAGGAGACAACGTCATGAAGTTCACCAAAGTCAGGCCGCAATGGCTTGCACCCACTGTGGCAACGCTATCGGCCTTGCTCGTCGTTGGTTGTGGAGGAGGCAGCGACTCTGTCGTAGCCGATGCCACGCCCCAGTTGACGCCAGCGCAGCAGTGCGCGGCGCTTCAAGGTTCAGCCGTACCAGCCTCCGCGATTGGTTTGCCAACGACTGGCGCCACGATCGCGTCGGCGACGCTCATTGCTGCGACGGCGTCGGGCAATACAAATGGCGAGTTCTGCAAGGTCTTGGGGGGGATTCATCCCGTGGACCCGGCCGCGCCGGACATCAAGTTCGAAGTTGATTTGCCGTCCACTTGGAACGGGAAATCTGTTCACTTCGGTGGTGGTGGGCTTGACGGGTCTGTCCCGGCCACAACAGGCTTCACAAAAACCGGCCTCACATCCTTTGGCGAACCGAAGGGGGTTCTGACTCCGCTGGCGCGCGGATATGTGACGCTTGGCAGCGATAGCGGGCATGAAGGAAGCTTTGGGGATGGCCGGTTCGCTCAGAACGATGAGGCGTTGGCGAACTATGCCGGCGACCACATCAAGAAAACGCATGATGTCGCTCTGTTTTTAACCAAGCAGCGCTACGGGGCGACGTTCGCGCATAGCTACTACATTGGTGGCTCTGGCGGCGGTCGCCAGGCGCTTATCGCTGCGCAGAAGTACGCCTCAGACTACGATGGCATCATTTCGACTTATCCCGCGTCCGGGATCATGGGGCTGGCCTTCCAAATGGGGCGCATCTCTCAGGCGTCACTTGCCCGAGGCGGCTTCATCAACGCAAACAAGGCCGCTATGCTCAAGAAGGCTGTGATGTCGGCCTGTGACAGTTTGGACGGCGCGACAGACGGCCTGATCAGCAATCCGAGTCCTTGTACGTTCGATCCGGCGACTGTGCGATGCCCGGGGGGCGCCGACACGGGCGACACTTGCCTGTCTGACGCCCAGATCAGCACTGTCAATACCATGGCCACGCCGCTGAAGACGAACTTTGATTTCGCAAACGGTATTCACAGCATTCCGGGTTACAACATCCTCGCAGGCACCGATTTCTGGAGTGGCTTCTTGTTACCGCTGGGGGACTCTCCAGCAGACGCCGTACTGGACCCTGGGACAAATGCAACTGCACAATGGTCGTTCTTCTATGCCTTCCCGAATAGCCTCGTGCGATACGCTATTGCAAGGGATCCCTCGCTCGATTTGATGTCCTTCAACTTCACGGATCCAGGGTTGCTCACCGCTAGGACACAGACGGTGAGTCAAATGATGGACTCCACGACTGTCAACCTGGACAACTTCAAGAACCGAGGTGGGAAGGTGATCCTTCAGCACGGGCAATCCGACCAGTTCATTCCGGCTCAAATGTCGATTGACTACTACAACCGATTGCTGGCGAACTATGGGCAGAATGCGTTGTCGTCATTCCTCAAGTTCTATCTGGTTCCCGGTGCCGCACATGGCACGGGTGGGCAGTTTGAGGCGGCATATGATGGGCTGACTGCTTTGGACAACTGGGTCACGAAAGGCACGGCTCCGCAAAATCTCGTCGTTACCGACTTGAACCCGCCCACTGCGGGACGCACTCGGCCTCTGTGCGAGTACCCCAAGTGGCCAAAGTACGTCAGCGGGGACGTGAACGCCGCATCAAGCTATACGTGCTCCAATTGATCCACTGCCTGTGACAATATTGTCACAGGCGGATCAAGTCACTTCACAACTTCAGTCCTCTTGTGCTGCCGGCCGAAAACACGAGGCCGGCAGCACATCCGCTAAGCGCAAGAGGCTTGTAGAGGTAGTCGGCGCGACAGAAATCCTTGCGGAAGGCGAGGTCGGGGGTTGAGATCGTCCTCCGCTAGCCGGTAGAGACGGTCGATTCCTGAAGGAAGCGACTACACAGTCGGAATCCTATAGGCGGGCGCCTGTAAGCCTGAAACCCCTCGCAGACAAAAAGTGATGATGGCCGAGCCGTGGGCGGCTGCCTGGACAGCATCGGCTGTAGCGTTGTTGGTGAGCGGTGCCACCAGGCCTTCGAAAAGGCAGCCGACTATGCAGTCGGCTGATGCGGCGGCATCCTGTGCAGGGAACTCGCCATTCGCCATACCCTGCTCAATGATCGTCTTGAATACCCTGGCCAGTGCTCGGTGATAAGTGAGCCGGGCAGCCTCGACATCTGGCTCAACAGGTTCAGCAACTAGGGCGTAGGCTAAGCGTCGGCCTCGCAAGGCGCGACTCGCGAACGTCCATGCGGCCGCACCAAGACGTTCTAGTGCGGTCCCATCACGCATGGCGATACCAGCTACGACGTCGACTTCCCGTTGCGCCGTCGTTTTCACGAGTTCGACCAACAACTCGGTCTTGGACGGAAAGTAGCGGTACAACGTGCCGATCGCGATGCCTGCAGCCTCGGCAATCAACGACATCTGGGCTTCTCGGAACCCAGATTCCGCCACCAAATCTCGTGCGGCTTGGAGGATCAACGGATGTTTGTCGGCACCCCGCCGGCGAATCCGAATGCGCGGAGGGCTATGTGGAATTTCCATTTCAGTTATGCCTGCTTTTCGACGAGCAATTGTGCAGTACACCGCTCACCTTTATGGTGGCCATTATAGCGCTCTCCGTACAAACACCTAGCCGTGCTTCGCTTGACAGTATCCCTTTCGGGCCATAATCTAAAGCGAATCCAGATTTCACTTAACGGAACGTCGAATCCCACTCGATCCCGACAGCTTCCCAGGTCGGAGGTCTGCCAAGGAACTGGAAGACTGGACTTCTGCACAGTGCTTGCCACATGCCAGCGGTATCAAGTCGGCGACGGGTGCTCAGCGCAAACAGGTGATCATGCAACTGCGCAATACTGGCTCCAAATGATGAACCACGTGAATGGCATGCAAGCCAAGCGAGCGGAACCGATGCGAGTTTCGCCCGTCGTCCTCTCGAAATCCAGCAGCTTGGTCGACTCCACCTTGCAGAATCGCAATGATGGTTTTTGCAAGCCTGGCCATCTAAGTCTGGAGGCGTTTCTTTTGCAGGCGCCCTGGTGCTCGAATCTGACCTCTGAGCAGAAGACTCGAGTTATGCGTGATAGCTTTGACCGATCCTACGATGCTGGTGCTGTTGCGTGCCATCGAGGGGATCCTGCCGACCACTGGCTTGCGGTGATGGAAGGGATCGTGAAGGTCGATACCGCCTCGAGAGAGGGGCGGGTTATCACATTTGCGGGCGTTCCTGCCGGCTCGTGGTTCGGTGAGGGTGTTGTGCTGAAAGACGAGCCACGGCCCTATTCTGTTGTTGCGATCCGGGATAGTCGCCTAGCATTCGTACCCAAGTCGACATTCCTTTGGCTCCTTGAGCAGAGCCACTCGTTCAGCAGATACGTGATCGACCAACTCAACGCTCGATGTGGCTACTACGTTGGACTGGTGCACAACCTTCGGCTGCATGAAGCATCTGCGCGGGTGGCATTCTGTTTGGCAGAGCTTTTCAATCAGCAGCTCTATCCAGCCACGGACAAGACGTTGGGCTTCTCCCAGGAGGAAATTGGGAGGCTTTGCGGGCTTTCAAGGCAGAACACGAATCGGGCCATCCGCGAACTGGAAGATGCAGGGTTAGTGGTTGCTGAGTATGGGTCGATTCAGATACTGGATTTGGCGGCATTGCGTAGATTCGCACACTCCGGGGATTGAAGAGGCGCAACTGTTATCGGGTCCGCACGCTGATGCGCGAGGCGGATTTGCGCGCGCGATGGAAGACGTCCAACGCAAAGTCCTTGTGCCCGCAGCGCATGCTCATGCCACCGACAACGATCGGTCGACGCCCGCCCACAAAGGGCACATTCGGATCGACGGGTCGCTGCAGCCCCTCCTGGAGGAGTTCCTTCGAGTGGAAGGCGTATTCCGGGTACCGCTCTGGCAGCAGCCAGAATCCCGGCTCGGGCACCCAAAGCGCCTCCATGGCCGGGCTTGGCCGGATGAAGGACGCGCCCCAGGCATGAGGGGTTGCGGCTCCAGTCGGGTGGGCGGCAGCGGCAGGGAAAGACCACGGTCTGCGGGCTCGGTCTCAATGCGGAGAAGCCATAGTGCACGGTAGTCCAGCCTATTTCGGTTTCCTACTCTAGAAAGAGTTAGCAGCCCCGTGCCGACTTTCTATAGCTCTTGCGACGTCGAACCACTCCCGGATCGCGTCGGCCACAACGCTTGGATCGCAAGTGGCGGCATCCGGAACGCATGCCAGAATGAGACCTTCGACGTCAAATATCCCTTCCGCCCGTGCCCGCCAGGCATCGCGGTCGCGGGCTCGGATAGCGAGGTGCAGGTCTCGGATCGGGATGAAACGCATGGCTCAGGCTGGAAATGGTGGTGTCTCGTATTGGGACGTCCGCTCCCCGATTTCTTGACCCATCTACTGCTTACGTCAACCAAAAGGCGACGGTGAACCGGACCGTCAGGTTCTGGCTCAGCGTCACGGGATTTCACGCCGTTCCGGCTAATTCCGGATTTCCAGTCCAGCAAAAGCGCACGTAGTCCGGCTAATTCCGGTTTCCTACAGAAACTGTAGTATCCGAGCCGAGTTTGACGAGGTGGGAACGCATTAGACTCAGTGAACTCTCATCGCGGCTCAACGTGATCGCCGCGAATGCAGTGAGCCTCCCTCAACCGCGTTCGGTTCATTCTTCTCGATGTTGGAAGGTCCGTTGCCAAGGCGGAGCGGCCGTTCAAGTGTCCACGCGCGTACGCCGGCGAGTGTCGGAAACTGGCGATCTCGGCCGCCCGACTCATCCACGTAACATACCGCAGTCCGGCCGCCCACCCTGGCAGCCACATTGCCATCCCATCCCACAATTCGGCGACGAGCCTTTTCCTTTCGATGGCCTGCCTGCGGCGACAAGCAATTACCTGTCGTTGGGGGGTGCAAAAGAAGATCCGTCCTGATAATATTTCGGCACTTTCCGCGTCGCCGACGCATCGAATCCTTGCCTGGCATCCGCCAGGCGTCTCGTCACCCACAGGGGCATTGTCCCTTGTGGCCGTGCTCCTATTTTTTTGGAGCACACACGTGATTCAAATCATCCAGATTGACCCGCGCGGCAGCTCAAGGCCATCGCCTTGCTCGCGCCCAAGACCGACCAACGGTATTGGCTCAATGGCGTCTTCGTCGAAGCGACTTCGACTGAAACACGCCTGGTTGCGATGGACGGGAAGCGCATGGGCGTCTTCCTAGCCGCGAAGGCCAACCAGCTAGCCGGCGCCATCCAGGCCAGCGCAATCCTTCCCCACGACGCACTCGATTTTGTGAGGCCGAGTCGCGGCAGGTTTGCGCAATTGGAGCTTCGCATCGACCCCGCCGTTCCGCGATTGGCCGAGCTTACCCACGGGGGCACCTCGTTCCAGTTCCTCACGGTTGACGGCGGGTATCCGATATACCGTCGCGCCCTGGGACCACATCGTGGCAGCGGAGAGGCTGGGCAGTACGACCCTCGCCATCTGCACGACTTCCATCGCGTCCTCGAGGCGATGGAAGGAAAGCTGCCTCCTGACCGGAATGGTGTCTACCTACACCACAACGGCAACGAAAACACGCGCGTCAGCATTAACGGGCGCGAGGATTTCGTTGGCACTGTACGACCGCGGGCATTGGAAGGCCCGGCTCATCTGCCGTGGGCCGATTCTCCATCGTTCGTTTAACCCTTTCCCACCAAGCGATATCTGACCAAACATGAACTTTATGTCTATCTTTTTGCCTTCCAACAAGAAGGGAGAACCTGCGCGCCGAATCTTTACCAACTGGCACCTGTGGTTCGCTTTCGGTGCTGTAGTTTGCTTCACAGCGGATAAGTCATTGTTACCAGCCAGGGCCATCGACAAGTACTACGACGTCGGGCTGTTCTGGTACCAGGTAGCTGCCGCCATTGTGGTATTGACCATCTTTGCGGTTATCCGCCGTAAGGCCGGGACCGACGCCGAGGCGTAGAACGCTCGGTACTACGCTGAGCTTACGTTCGACGAACTGGGCGGTATCCTGATTAACTTCGGCTCCCTGGCATTTGTGACGGCATGGGTGTCGCATGACTGGAGTCCCTTGTTCGCTAAGGCTTGAACTACGTTATCGGGTACTTCCTGATTCGAAAGTCGTAAGCTGACCTGAGCAAAGTCGAAGCCAGGCACCCGGTCAGGCTTTTTCACCCGCAGGGGCACCGTCCCTTGTGGCAGTGCCCCTCTTTTTTGGCGCACACACGTGAATAGTCTCCCCATCAAAATATTTAGGAACATCGAGAGCGGTGAGCTCGTCGAGCCCATCAAGGTATCTGTACGAGGCGGGAACATTTCCTGGCTCGAGTTTCAGCGCAAGTTTTCGCCGGTCGATCCGCCGCCGTTCAGACCTATGAAGGTCACCGGCGACTGGCTGCCACCGGAAGTCGTCATTGACGCATTCTCGAACGGGCAGCTGTGGAATGGCTGGCTCATCCCATTCTTCACCCTAGAGGCTGCACTCGCTCTGCGCGAGCACATGCCAGAGCTTTACTACAGCGAGGCGACAGACCAGTTTTGCCTACAAGGCGACGAGCCGCAGTGGTGCGGCGCCACGAACCTGACCATCGACGGAAAGGTCGTGAAGTGCTACGCCATCGGCGATAGTTATTGCTGGGAGCGCGCGGACCTGTAGTGCACGCGCTCTCGTTCGATCCGGCCGCATGACGCGTTCCGGGTTCATTCCATCCCGTAGGGGCACGGCCTCTTACGGGCGTGCTCCGTCATCACTTAAAGGAGCAATCCATGCCGCAAATCACCCTTTCCCGCGCGGAAGTCCAATCTCTCGTTACCTTCAGCGAAGAGGGTGAACACGCAGCGCTTCTTCATTGCCAAAGATCACGGCGCCTATATCGGGTGCAGCGTTGGCCCTGCGCCCTCGCAGAAACGTCTATTCTTTTTTAAGGGCTGCAATCCGGCCGTCGACAAGGACTTTTACGAGAACGCGAGGCGCGCTTTCGGCGGCGACGACTTTGGCGAGTACTTTCCCGTCGCTGACCTCGTTAAGATGCTAGCCGAGCCGGCCTGCATGAAGGTGCGCGTCACCGTCACGCGCAGCAGCATTCGCATTGACGGGCTGACCGGATAAGTTTGGGGCCATCGTCGCGCCGGCTGGCTCGAATGGACTCCCCAAACGCTGGCTTGCCTGATAACATAGCTGCACTTATCGCGTCTCCGACGCATCGACCCCCGCCGACTGTTCAGTTGGCACAGTAATTTCCCCCCCTACGGGCCATCCTGCCCGTAGGCATGTTGGCCTTTTTCGTTCTGCGAGGCCATCATGTTCAAAGCGTTTCCGATTTTCGTTGTTTTGTGCGCCCTAGTTACCGGTTGCGCCGCTCAGCAAAGCTCCCCCAATGTCTATCGCGGGTCCGAAGCTTTGCGGACTGGCGCAGCCGAACAGGTGACTGTCCTCCGAGTGCGGCCAGTTAGCATCGTTGGCAATGACGGGCCCGTATCGGCCAGCAGTGGTATGCCAGGCGTCGCCGGCGCGGTAGTCGGCGCGATTCTGGGCGCCTACGTGATCGGCAATGGCAACGGCCGCTATCTGGCTGGTGCGATGTCCGGCACGGTTTCCGGTGTCGTTGCCCAAGTGGCAGCGGATCGGTTCAGCCGGCGTGATGGCGTGGAGATCATTGTCCGGACGGACAATGGCCGCCAGCTTGCCGTCACGCAGGATGCCGACCAACAGTTCGTGTCTGGTGAACGCCTCTACCTGGTTTCAGGTGGTAGCGGATACAGACTGACGCGCTAATGACTTAGTCCGGATTCTCGGGCTTTCTTCCTTTCTCCTTCTGTCTTTTCTCCCTTGCGGGGCACGCCCCCGCTTGGGGGGATGCTTGCCTCGCGCAACCATTAAGGCATTCAAATGACAAACATCGTTGAACCCATCTTGGCTGTTGCTCCGGTCGTTACGAACGGTAAGACCGTGCAAGAGGTGGCTGCAGCACTGGGCAATACGCTCTGTGCCGCGCAACTTGATCCCGAGTGGCTGTGCGCTGCGAACTTTAGCGAGAATCGCAACGAGAAAGCCTACGGGTTGCTGCCCAGCGCGAACTGGCCGGACTGCGACAAAGGCCGCATTGTGGTCTCTGTCGTCCGCGGCCTGTCGGACAGCTGGAGCGTCCACGTCGACCTGATTCACTTCGCAGGCGTGGTGATGCGCTCGAAGCTTGCGTGAGCAAGTTGCTGATCGCCAAGGTTGCGCGCCGTGACCACGCCTGGGAAACGGCGCGGGTCTTGGCGGAAGCCTTGAACGTGGTCTGACGCAGGTCAGCAGGCGGACCATCAGTGGCTTGCCCAACCCCTACCAGGGGTTGGGCAAGCCTTTTTTGATCGCGTCTTCGACCCATCGAACCATCGTCTGGCAAATTCAGACCCTTCCATCGCATTCGCGGGACGCCTCCCGCGAAGTGGGAGCGCTCCGCATATCGGAGATCCCCATGCTGGATTCCACACTGTCTGTTCCGCAGTCCGTTACTGTGAGACGTCCCAGGGTCGCAGCTATCGATACGACCGGCCTCACGGTCGAGCAAGTCGAACTCCAGCTTTACACCATGCTGCGCGGCATGGAGCTGGAGCCCGAATGGATTACCGCCACCAATCGCTATCGCGACGATGAGCGCACCCACGGTTTGCGTGCGGACGCGCCGTGGCCGGAACTTGGCGCCCGCGATCGCATTGCTGTTTCCGTCTTCCGTGGATCGTCGGAGGGCTGGACCGTGAACGTCGATCAGATCCATCTCACGCAGGATGCCTCCGGTCCGCACTGGGCAGTACGGAAACTGCTCTGCGCGAAGGTATTCGGTCGTGACCTGGCGTTCTCGATCGCCCGGGTGATTTCGGAAGCCCTGGACCTAGTCTGAGGGGTAGGGCGCCCAAGGGGGGCGCCCGGCCTCCTCATACAAGAGCGCTTGCGGAAACGTATAACCGCTTCGGCAAACGTGATCGCGTCACCGACGCATCGAACCACGTCTGGCCTGTCCAGACCTTACCCATTGCGGGACACCGTCCCGCTGGGGATGGCTGTCCCGTTTCACCAGAGACTGCCATGAAGATCCCCAAATCCTTTACCCAACCGCACGCCCCCGGCAATGCCACAGCCTGCGCCTCCCTCAAACGTGATGCCTCCCGTGTCATCCGCCGTCTGGCGAACGACCTCGGGTTGCGTCCCCGCGAGTTCACCGTCCGCGAACGCCGTCAGCGCCGCCAGCGGGCCGATGTCTATGCCTTGCATACCGATACGCTGTACGTGCAGATTGCCCACGCGCCGCAGCAATCCGCTGCCCGCATGAGCTTTCGCACGTGCCGCGGCCGAGACGACTATACGGGTGGCCGCGACAACGCGGTTTGCCTGCAGTCGATCGGCTCGCCCGAAGGCTACGCCTCGCTCGTTGCTACGCTGCGCGTGGTGGCGGGCCGGCGCGGTTGAGGGGACTGACCATGACACGTATTGCCAAGGTCATCCTCAAATCCACCAGCGGCGACGAGTACTCGTGCTCAGTACACTATGAGCCAGACGCCAACGTTGTCACACTACCGGTGCGTCTGGACAACCTTGTCGATGCCTCCATTGCGATGGGTGAGCGTCACGTCCTTTTGCTGCTAGAAGACGGTTATCAGTTTCCGTTGGTCCGCATGGAACCGGCGGTCTACAACGTGGATCGGTCCAAGGCGGCGAAACGCGGCTGGATGGACGAAGCCAGGATGGCCGTTGCGGCTCCGACCAAGGACCAACGGTTGCAGTATGGGCGCTTCGCTCATACGCTCTCCGCTGCCGCAATCCTTGGCTTGGCTGGCTACCTTACCAGCCGGCCGGGATGGAACCTGACCGCCGTCGCGAATGGCGCAAGCCTGTTCGGTATCGCCGTTGTATTATTCGCTGTAGGAGCAGTCCTCTCGAAAGGAGAAAAGTGATGTTTGGTCCTCCTCTTTTGGTTCTTGCGTTGCTGTTTTCGGCCTACTTGCTGTGGGCAGACCGTAACGGGCGTCGCGTCCATAAGGACTGAACGCCAACCCACTGTCTTATTTCGCCCGGCAATGCCGGGCCATCAAACTGACGCACCCCTCGAGGTGCGTTTTTTTTCGTCTACCACGCGGGGCGCGTCCCTGTGGGGCAGCTCCACGACCTCAGGAGTTACCCCAACCATGATCGACCGTCTTTACGGCGCTGGCCTGGCCAGCCACCCTCCCGGTGTTCGCCTTAACGTCCAGTTGTATTCGACCAACTATCGCGCCGCGCTCACCCTCAGGTGCGCGATGACGGGATGCCGTATGGCTCGCTGACCACCAACCTGCCCGAAGTCGAGCTGGCCACTGACGAGTTTGTCGTCTCTGCTGGCTGGAACCTGCCGCGGGATTTGGCAGCCAGCTTCCTGGAAGCCGGCTTGTTCGCCGAGGCACGCCACGTTCCCTACGGTGACGGCTTCGCTTCAGTCTGGCGGATCGTTTCGCAAGAATTGCTCGATGCCATCGCGACCGCGCGAACGGAGGCCTCGGTACGGCCCCGCCGCCGCGTCGCCGCTTGAATCGAAGTATCCGAGTATTCCTCTCTCACCCACACGGGGCAACGCCCCTTGGGGGGCTTGCTTCGTGCTTAGGAGCAAGTCCCATGTACGTGATTACCTTTGATACGGGACGGGTTGAATCCCGCACCACACTGGCCGGTGTGCTGGCCTTCTTCAACTGCGACGACGACCTGCGACGACGCACACCGGTGGAGTCCGTGCGACTACGCCATATCGCCCGCGGCGACATCCCCCTCATCCGGCTGGCAAGGGGCAACTTTGCTGTCCGGCCCAAGGGTTCCATGCGCGGGATCCTCGACACCATCATCGGTGAAGTGGACCGGTTCATCCTTCGCCCGGACGGGAAAGTGCTTAGGCCTTTCGAGGTCAGCCGCGACGCCTGGCAAGCAGCAGTGGCCGCTGGTCGCCTGGGCTATTTCCCGGAGGAGGCTCTGGCGCCGGAATGCAGTGACCAGGGCACGCTGTTCGCAGATCCTGATGCAGCATTCGTCGACCCCGCCTGCTACGTGGAGCAGCAATTTCGTGCTCGTTTCGGCTTCGGCACGAACGGGCCCGAGTACTCACCCGGCGCCGGCATCAATTCGCGCCACGAGGTCCATGTCGCATATCGACCAGCGCGTGCTCGGCGCGGTGAAAACCGCCAACGACGACCTGGTGGGCCGGCTCTTCGAAGCCGTGCAGCACTTCGCCAACCGCCTGTACGGGGCTACGAACGTGCGGCTGGATGTTGCCGACAAGGTGCGTGAGTTGAGCGCACTGCTGCCCAAGCTGAACTTCTCCGGGGATCCGGCGCTCACACGCATCCTGGATGAGACGCGCGAGCATCTGGCCTGTCACACCGGGGCGGACCTTCGCAATTCGAACGACTTGCGCAAGCAGGTTGCCGAAAAAGCGATGGAGATTGAGGCACAGATGGCCGCCTTCATGGGTGGTCCGCCGCCGTCGCCGGTGGTGGCTGCGCCGACCTCGTCGATGTTTGAACTGCTGACAGGGTGAGGCCAGCATGCGCGATCGAATCTCGAAGCAGCGTTCCCAGCTCATCCTGTCGCAGCCGTTCTTCGGCGCGTTGTTGATGCGCTTACGGGTGGTCGAAGATCCATCGTGCAAGACCTTCTGGGTGGATGGCGTATCGCTGGGCTACAACCCAGCATTCGTCGCCACCTTGAGCGATCTTGAGCTACGCGGCTGTCTTGCCCACGAGGTATTGCATCCGGCGAACGGGCATTGCTGGCGCTGCGGCGTTCGCGACCCTGACCGTTGGAATCAGGCCTGCGACTATGCGATCAATCCCTTGGTGCTTAACGCCGGCTTGCAGTTGCCGGCCGGCGCGCTAATCGACGGACGATTTCTCGGCAAGTCCGCAGAGGAAATCTATGCCATGTTGCGCCAGGAGGCATCGGAGCAACCGCAGCCAGAACCGCAACCGCAGCCACAGCAGGACGGCAACGGCAAGGCCGACGGCAACAATCCGTCCCAGCCCAACGGCCAGGACGGCAAAGGCAACGGCACGTCCGGGGCCGACCCGTCGCAGGCCTCGCCGGAATTTTCACCCGGCGAAGTTCGCCAGCAGCCGCAGGCACAGCAGCAAACGCTGGCCAACGAGTGGAAGGTGGCGACGATGCAGGCAGCAAAAGCCGCAAAGATGCGTGGCAAGCTGCCCGGCGAGTTGAGTGCGATGGTGGAGTCGGCCACGCGGGCATCGGTGGACTGGCGTTCGGTGCTACACCGCTTTGCCTTCGAGCAGACCCGGTCGGACTATAGCTGGGCCATGCCGAACCGGCGGTACACCCATATGGGCCTGTACCTGCCGGCGTTGCACGACCAGTCGGTCGGCGATGCGGTCTTTGTGCGCGACACCAGCGGTTCGGTGTTCGGCGAGGCGCAGCAGCAGTTCGGGGCGGAGATCGAGACGGTCTTCACTGTGCTGCAGCCGCGGCGCCTGTTCGTGCTGGACTGCGACACTCGCGTGACGCAGGTGCAGTGCTTTGAACGCGGAGAGGCCATCGAGCTGGGTCCCATCCGAGGCGGTGGCGGCACGAGTTTCCGTGCGCCATTCGCCTGGCTGGACGAACAGGGAATTGCTCCGGCGTTCCTCGTCTACCTGACGGACATGCACGGGAAATTCCCGGCTGCGCCGCCGGCGTATCCCACCTTATGGGCGTCGACCACGCCGCTCCACACGATGGCTCCGCCGCCGTTTGGCGAGGCGGTGGAGGTCATCATTTAGACCAACCCCGGGCGTGCGTCCGGGGTTATTTTTTTGCTCTGTCTGAGCTAAGTGTTGCATGACCCCGCTGGTCGAATAGGCTCCTCTTGCGGAGGACGGGCAAATGCGAGCCTTCAGTTTCTCCCGCAGGCGGCAGAACGTGAACCGCGTGTCGAACGGCTTCTGTTGGTACCACTCGCTTGGCCAGGGACTGGTTTGTCGTGCGAGGATTTCAGGTGCGCCGGAAGGGACTTTCTCGCTTTCTCTTGGCCGGCGCGGACGAAAATCGGGTCTGGTCGAAGCCAGTGCGCTGGGTTAGGAGCGCTTCGCCGTCGATGCGCTCGGCCAGGCTCTCGATGTCGCGCTCCGTTACGCCGGCCTGCGCGAAGTGTTCCTGCCAGGTGTTCACGATGTCGATGACGGTGGCAATCTCGGCCGCGGCATCCGCGGGCAGCAGGCCGAATGCATCGCACTGCGTCATCGCGTTTTCGAGCGTCGAGTCCGGGCCATGAGCACCGCAGATGAACTCCTGGTAACCGTGCCCTGAGTTCGTCGGCAAGACGTCGTACGCCGGTGCCAGCTTCAGGCGGCCATTCTCGAGCGGGTTCACGACCAACAGGGAGTGGTTCTTCTCGTGGTCATCGGTGTTGTCGACCAGGATGTTGAAAACCATGCGACGGAAGAGCTCGCGCGCGTCGCGTTGGTTCATGTCGTCCTGGGCGATGCCGACCCGGCGGAGGATTCGCGCCAGTTCGGGGTAGCCCATCTGTGGCTCCTCGCCCGATGCGGTGGCCGCGCGAATGGCGGTGCCGGCCGAGATGCTGTGAATTCGCCGACCCTGGTCGCGGTCGAAGCGGCGAATGGCGACCGCGTTCGCCCCGAGGAGGTGGATAACCTGCGTCTTGGCCACCGTGATGCCCGCGCGCTCGGCCAGCGTCATCGTCGCGTGCTCGATGAGCGGCGCGTCGACGGGCTCGTTGTTGAAGAACTTGATCACCCATTGCTCGCCGTCAATGTCGATGAGTGCCTTGGGCTTCGCGCCACCGAGCGGACTGCTACCGCCAGCAATAATCTTTGCTTCCAGGGCGGTGATGGGCTCCGAGGCCTCTATCTTGGCCACCACCTCACTGAGCTGTTGCGCAGCCTCTAGCCGAGGAAGCGGACTCACGGCTCGCGGGCTGTAGGTACTCGACGACGTGGAAACACCGAGCGCGCCGAATCGATCGTCTCCTGCGTAGTACAGGCACTCCATCAGGGAGAGGCGCTTGGGCTTATCCACGAAGCGAATGACCTTCTCGCCCCAGCGGTCCGGCCGCGCGTCGTCGATCGCGCCGACCGCGCGCTGCGCATCGGTCGCCAAGCGGCCTGGCGGCAAGAACTCGTTGTCGACGAGAGGGAGGTCCTCGCTCAGAGCGAACCCGTTAGCCAGCCACTCCTCGCCGTAGTGCAAGGAGACCCCCTTGCCGGCGGTGACCAGTTTCAATGCGCCGACGTAGCGCGGTGTGGCCGAGTCACCCAGGTACCAGAGGTACAAGTCGTCCAGACGCATCTCAGCCCTATGCCCGGTTCATGCGCACGCGTGCTTCCGCGGCGGCCTGGGCGCGTGCGCGACCCAGTTCGACGGCCTCACGGACGTCCATCTCAATGGCGCCTTGGTCGTGCTCGGGCGCCGCGAGATTTCTCAGCTCGCCGTCGCGCTTGATGAGCCAGAGCGCAGTCGCAACGATGCCGATGCCCACAGACGGGTCACCGGCTTCGAGCCGTTGCAGCGTGGGCACAGAAACACCCATCCGCTTCGCCCAGGTCCTCAATGACTCTTTGCGGCGCAAGCGGGCCACAGCTAGGTCAGCGCCAAGCTTCTCGATGGCGCCAGCAGTCGCCGGCGGGAGCTGCAGGAGGGCACGGGCAGTTTTCGGCATACACATAGATTATATCGAAACAGCCAATTTGGTCAATATCTATATGTACGGAAAACAGAGGTCCGTGTCTGTTCAAAGGACCGCTCCAGCAGATTCGGCGCTACAGGCAGGCTGTGCGCCGAATCCGTGGTGACCCCATACGTGCGTTCAATCCCGGCCAGATTGACCAGTGTTTCCTGGGCAATGCCGTACATCATCCGGCGGGCGCGCACAGCGCCACCGAATGCCTGCGCCAAACGAGGATCGAATGTGGTTGCGCCTACAGGCCGGCTGCGCTGAAGGGATGGTTTCTGCGTGGGCAGAAGCACGGCCCGGCAGCACTTTTCGAACCAAGTTGGATTTATCCCCTTCCGCCTGTTGCCGATAGGACATTAGCAGCACGTCTTATGGAGAGAAGAGAGCGTGGGTGTCGTTGCAAGGTAGCACTTGCATATTGGAACAGCGCTCAGCAGACAGGAGGAAAATTGAAGAAGAAGGACGCATTGGCGCCATTGGATGTCAACCAACTGTCGAACGACGTGCCGTTAGCCTTGCACGCAAACTGGCTACGAGCGCAGGCAACTGGCGAGACGGACCTGGACTACGACCGCTGGCTGGAGGGTCAACTCTGGCCGCGTGCGCCCGTCGAGTGCGTGTACCGGCAGGGGCCGGCGGTATTTAGGCTTCAGCACCGCAGCTGCTATCAGGTTCAGGACCCGATCCGCGGCTTGCGGGATTTCCGCTGCCTGCTGGACGGCCAGTTTCCATTTGTGTCGTTTGTACGCGCGCAGGGGTTGAGCCTGCCGTGGCTTACCATCGCCGGATTGTTCTCGGTCGACGAACTGGTGTCGTTGCAGCCAGTGGTGCGTTAGCTGTCTCCGAAGACCATGAAGCCCGGCTTGACCGGGCTCTCTAAGGCTCATAAGAGATAGCGAATCATGCGCGTTTCCACCTATAGGGTGGACTCATGTGCTCGGGGTCCCCGCTGTGCTCGCGTCGGCAAGCTCAGCGGGATCGGCCGGACTCGCCTGGACCGCCTCCCGTGTAAAGACGTGCGCGTCGCTCCCGGTGCCGATGGCGGCAACGCGTGAGATGCGGCTCTCCAGGTTCGCATTCAGGCCAAGCCGGATTGTGCCAGCGTAGAAGATCTCGCCCTTGACGCGGCCATTGATCATCAGCGTGCTGCGGGCGGCAACGTCGCCCTCCACGATGCCGTCCACGATCACATGCTCGCCTTCAACCTTGCCGCGCACGATACCGCCGCTGCCGACATGGAGCAGTCCGGCGGACGAGGAGAGGTTGCCGTCGATCAGGCCGAGGCAGGTGATGCCGTGGTCCGCGGCCACGTCTCCGTGGATGCTCATGCCGCGATTGAGCACGCTAAAGATGGGAGTGTCTTTCATAGTCAGAACAGCTTTATCTCGGATGCGGCGTTAGGGCGATGCGCAGGGGGGGACTGAGGCACGGCATTCGCCTGTGCTGGGGCCGGCTCGACCTTGCGCACGACCGGCGGGATCGCCCGAGCCGCCGGAGCCTGGCTTGGCTGAGGGCGGGACACCGGCGCAATCACTGCCGCGGGCGGCTGTGCAACTTGCTGCACCAACTCTGCGCCCTTGGCCGGGATTTCAACGGGTTGGGCGGCACCGTAGGCGGCGCTGTTCATCGGTGCGGTATCAGTCGTTGCGGTATCAGTCGTTGCGGGACTGGACGCGGCAGCGATGGCCACTACCGGCGCTTGACCAAGTTCCGGCGCGTCCTGCGTGCCCTCTGCCTTGACGGGGGCTGCGGTATCAGGCTTTGCCGCATCCGCTGTCCGCCCGTGCTGCCAGTTGGCGATGGACATACCGAGGGCACCGGCCGCCACGATGCCGACGACGATGCTGGCAACCTGGCGGGTGTTGCCGGCGCGGCCGGCCCACCGGCGGGTCGCACTCGCGGCGCCAAAGGCGGGCGGGGGCAATAGCCGGCCGGCGGGATTGTGGGACGTGGTTTGCGCCTCAATGGTGAGCGGGGCGTGCGCGAACTGCTCGTGCAGGCGCTGGATGTCTCGAATGTCCACGGTGCTCCTTGGGGTTCGGAAGGGAGGGAATGGAAAGGGCGCTCAGGCGAGCCGGCTGCCGTCATCGGCAAACCGGTCGTTGTCCGGAATGCAGAGGGTGTGAATCGTATTGATGCGCCGGCCAGCGATATCGAGCTGCGTATCGCGTTCTGTGCCAGAAATGGAGCGCCCGACGTGCGCGAACAGCGTGGCCGAGGCGAGCTTGTCGTACTGGCCCAGCAGGCGTAGCAGTCGCCCGGCGAGCGCATTGGGAACTTCCAAGACGACGGATTCGTAGCCGATCGAAAACTCAAGTTGATTCTTCGACGCGAGCCAATCGTTCACGCGACTGAACCAGACCTCAGCCTCTCGGAAGGCCTCATCGAGCGCCTTGACCTTGCCGCCTCGCGCGACCGAGCATTTGGACGCGCAAAAATTGTAGTCATCGTGCAGGAAACGGCGCGTAAAGACAGAGGAGAAAGACACCTCAACCTTCGTCGTGGTCTCGGGGACGATGCGCGAAATGCGGTCCTCGCTGATTAGCCGCGTGATGGGCTTGAGGCCGGTGTCCGGTGCGGGGCCATCCGTGGCAGCGGCGTGCGGCGCGCTGGATGGGGGTTCAGGTGGGTTGGCAGGGAATTCCCCTTGCTGCTCGGCCATGTCCATACTCGTGAGTCTCTCTCGGGGGAGATTTTCGGTCAGGACAGGGTGCAGGTGCGCTGCGTAAGGTATGCGATTTTCGCGAGGTTACGCGCTTTGTACGAGAGCACAATCGGTGCATAATGCTCTCACTTCTCGCGTCTCCGACGCATCGACCTGACTCCACAGCGAGTTCATTGCATTTCTCAAGTCGTGCCTTAGCGCATGCGCCGACCGGTTGGCTACCGGTGTGGACATTCCATTGTGATGAGCAACTTCGCCGTTTGCTCCCCATCCATCAGCCGTAATACGCGTCCAGTATCAGTGCTGCTTCGGCATGCGCTGTGGACACCGTTCGAGCCTGGGACCATGTGGCGTCTCTCTCTCTTGGCCCCTCCTGGGCAGAACGGCCGTTGTAGGCTGATCCGTGACCCCTGCGGAGAACCTTGTGTTCTAAATGGGTTGAAGTGCAGCGTGACCTTGCTGCACGAGGACGACTTTACGTCCTCGCATAGAGCCAGCGCATTCGCGCATCGCTCCCTGTTCGCCACGCCCCCGGAAGGGGCGTGGCGACGGGTTTTCCTTCGAACAAGCTCGCTTCCGCCATGTCGGAGCGGGCTTTTTTTGTTTGTAGGAACCTCGAACAGGAGCCAACCATGCACTCTGCTGTCGATCTGAACTCCGAGATTCGTGCCGCCATCGCGAGCACGCTAGCCCGTCGACGGCCCGACTACGTCGGACAACCGAATGCGTGGCGCAATTTGTGTGAAGCGGCCCACGTGGCCGGTCTAGCGGAACCCGCCCGAGCGGCGTTCCTTTCCCAAGTAACGACCCAGCGCGGGGCCGACATAGCCCTGCGCCTTCGGGAGCATGCTGCGTCCATCCGCGTCGCCGTCGTTCAATTTCTTGAACGCAGGAGCAACGCATCATGCAACGAGCCATTGGCTACACCGACTTCAGCCATCCCCGCAGTCTCATAGAAGAACGGCCCCAGCGGCCACCCATCATTGGCAAGATCCGCCCCGGCATCAAGGTCCTCACCAAGAGGGCCAAGGAAAACGAGCAAGCGGTCAAGATCCACGACACCATGCTCGCTCAGGGCGGCTCGTTCGAAGCGATCGGCGAAGAGATCGAGCGCAAGACGAAGATCCGGAACGCACTGGTGCCCAAGAACACCGCCTGGTTCACCTGCCGCGGTTCGGACTTCACCAATCCGGCCACCGCCGACGAGATCCTCCAGAAGTACGGTGAGGATCGTGGCGATGGCCTGAAGCTGTGGCGTTTCCCGGTCATCTTCGCCTTCGACGACTGGCTGGCCAACATGCCCAACCAGTTGAAGGTCTGGAACGCACGCGGCCTGCAGTACTTCTCCGAGTACGGCGCCGACGGCAAGCGGCATTGCAAGATGTACGCCGCGCCGGAAGTGGATGAGCGCGCCCAGCGTGCCAAGCGGCTGTTTGGCGGGCGCACGGTTATCCTGCGGCAGGACGACGCCATTCCCGATGGCGTGTGCGATCCGCACCAGTGCCCGCAGTACCAGGGCCGACATTGCAACCTCTCCGCCAGTCTGTATTTTTGCGTCCCGGAGATAAAGGGCCTCGGCCTGATCGAGTTGCCGACCACTTCCATCTATGTGTTGCAGAAGGCGTACGCCGCGATGCAGACGGTGGCGATGGCGCGTGGCGGCCGGCTCGCAGGCATGCACTTCTGGCTTTCGAAGAAGGCGGTCGACATTACCCGCATTGGTGAGAATGGCCTGCCGATTCGGCAGGAGCAGATGCTCACCATGCTGGATGCGGAAATTGATCTGGGCGCGCTGCTGGATAGCGCGGATCAAATGGCACCGGCACTGGACGCGGCAAGCAAGTCGGTCGCGTTGCTGGAAGGCGCAATGCCCGCAGGTGATGCGCCTTCCATGGCGCCGCTCGTCGACATCTCAGGCGCAATGCCACTGGAGCCTGAACGGCCTCGCACGCCCGCGTCGACACCGGTCGCTTCGCCGATGCCGGCACCGATGTCGACCGCGGCCGATCCCGAGGACCGAGAGAGCATCCTCGCCGACCTCGCCGCCCGCCTTGGTATGTCGGTAGGGCAGGAGCGCATGGATCTGCTGACCTTTGCCCGGATCGAGTACGGTCAGGGCTGGACGAAGCGGCCTAAGGACGTTGACAGCATGATTGGCGAGATGCAAACCGCGCTGGCCAACCCACTGGCCTTCCGTGAGCAGGTGCGCTCCCGCGTCCGGGAAGCCACACAGCCTGTCTGACGATGGAATAGGTGAACGGCGTGCAACGCGTCGTTCACCTCATTTTCCACTTCTGCCCCATTTCCTTTCACCTGTGGCCCAGCCGGGCCACATTCTTTTCCCCGCGCGCTAAATCGGCGCACCATTCCTTTGGAGAATCACATCATGCTCGAGGCGAGTGAGAGCCTGCTGCTGGCTCACTTTTCTGATTTGCATTACTCGACCGGCAATCTGGCCGAGGCGGATCGCTGCTTCGGCTTTGCCGTCGAACACGCGATCGCGGCCGGAAGTCAGGTCGCCGTCGTCTCCGGCGATTCGACCGATCATCGCCTGGACGCCCACACACCGGCGCTGCGCGTGCTGGCAGAGCGCATCCGCCAGCTTTCCGAGCATATGGCGATTGTGATGCTCCAGGGCACCTTTTCCCACGAGCCGCCCGGCACGCTGGATCTGTTCCGCCTCGTTGGCAGTCGTCACCCCGTCTACATCGCTGACCGTATCCACCAGGTCGCACTGCGGGACGGCGGGTTCACCGCTTCGGACGGTGCGCTCTTCACTCCCATCGAGATTGAGGCGTTGCTTGCTGACGGTACCCCGGAGGTGGTCTTCACCTGTGTGCCCACGGTCAACAAGGCCATGCTCGCTGCCGCAGTCGGCGCAAAGGAGGCTGCGACCGCAGTCGGCGACCATCTGGCCGCCTACCTGCACGCCGCTGGCGGCGTGAACCGCACGCTGCGTGCTCGCGGCATCCGCACGATAGGCATCTCGCACGGCACCGTCAACGGCTGCCAGACCGAGCACGGTGTGCCGATGGCCGGATTCGATCACGAATTCACCATCGGGGCGCTGTTTGATGCGGAATGCGACGGCTTCATGCTCGGTCACATCCACCGCGCCCAGCAATGGGATCGCGAGGGCCGGCTGGTGGCGTATCCGGGTTCGATCGGGCGCTTCCACTATGGGGAAATCGGTGACAAGACCTACCTGCAATGGCGCGTCGCGCCGGGGCAGGCCGAAACCACGCCCATTGTGACGCCCGCTCGCGAGACACTGTGCATTGACTTCGACGGCCCGCCGGACATGGCGGAGCTGGCTCGCGTCGCCGCCGAGGCGTCGGACAAGTTCGTGCGCATCCGCTGGGTCGTCGACGAAGAGCACCGCCAGGTGGTCGGTCGGGACGCCATCGGCGCCTTGTTCCTCAAGGCGACCGAGGTGAAGCTGGAAGGTCGGGTATTGCCTGCCGTGCGTAGCCGAGCCGAAGGCATCAGCCGCGCCGCCAGCCTGTCGGAGAAGGTCACGCGATGGGGGGAATTGACCCATGTCGATACCAACCCGTTGCTGGATCGTCTGTCGATGCTCGAGCACGCGGACCCGCAGGCCATCGCGGACCTGGTGCTGCAGCAACTGGAAAGCGTAGACAAGCCATTGGTGGTCGCGGCTCCCGCCGCGCTGTCGATGCAGATGCCGATGCAATCGGAGCCTGTTACGGCAGTCATGCCGGTACCGCTAGAGGTTCCCGTGCCCATTGCGAGGCAACCCAGCGCGCCGCCCGCGGCGATGGACTGGCTCAGCGACGACCTGTTTGCGGAAGCCGCCGCCTAACCCTTGAACGTGGCCAAAGCCATGTTCCGAGAGCCCTCCGGGGCTGTCGAAACATCGTTTTACCCCGCGTCCTTCGGACGCATCGACCGTTGTTCCATCTCATTGAACCCTGACGGGTGCTTCCCGTCCGGGAATGCACTCCGTCTCCCTTGGAGTGCATCATGATGCTTTACCCTGCTGGCCCGGACTGGGCCCACACGTTTGAAACCGCACTAGCCGCGTCTACACTGGCCGCTCGCCTTGCGGACGCGCACGGCTTCACCCGCAGCACCCTGTTCCAGCCGTTCGGCGCAGGGCGCGGCACGGTGATCGCCAAGCGCGACCATCTGTTGGTCCTCGCGGTACACGCCGCGGACGGCCAGCACTGGTACGAGGTGACACCGTCGCTGGAGATGCAGAACCTGCTCTGGTCGTTCTCGCATGGCTATGCCAGCCAGTGGAGCGCGCTGGAACTCAGGGCGCTCTGTGGCTGCACCGCTTGGCCGGAGGTGATCGCGCTGGCCCGCCAGCAATTCGCCGCCGCCGTGCGCTCCCTGGAGCGTGCGTTGTCGGGCCTGCCCGAGCGGGATGCCGCCACGGTGGCCCCAGACATGCCGTTCTACGACGGCGATATGATGGAACTGCCCGCCGATTACCTGACTTCCATGACCGGTGCGGAGGTGTCCGAATGCGCCCGCTGAAACTCACTTTGACCGGGTTCCACGGCGTCCGGGACGGCATGAAGCGCGACAGCGTGACGCTCGACCTCGCGAACCTGCCCACTGGGCTGATCGCGCTCGTTGGCCCTAACGGTGCCGGCAAGACCACGCTGATGGACAACCTGCACCCGTACCCGATCATGCCGAGCCACGCCTCGAAAATGTCCGCGGATGCGTTCTCCTACTGGGATCACCTCTGTGGCACCCGTGGCGAGAAGGATCTGGAATGGGAACACGCCGGCACGCAGTACCGTTCGGCTTTCGCGTTCCGTAATCCGGGCAAGAGCCGCAAGGCCGAGTACTACCTGTTCCAGAAGGGCGCCACCGGCGACTGGGTACCGTTGCAACTGCCCGACGGCACGCTGTCGGACGGCAAGGCGGATACCTACAACCGCTGCATCGAGGCGGTGCTAGGCTCGCCCGAAGCGTTCTTCACCAGCGTGTTTTCGGCGCAGAACCGGCGCCCAATCGCCAGCTACCAGGCCGGCGAGATCAAGAAGCTGCTTGCCGAGTTGCTGGGCATCGACCACCTGCGTGATCTGTCGGCCAAGGCCGGCGAGGTTGCAAAGGGGCTGGGCCGGCATCTGGACACCCTGCAGCGCGACCTGGTCGGCTTGTCCACTCAACGTGAGCGGGCGGGCCAGTTGGCACGGGACATTGGTCTAACCGACGAGGCTTTGATCGGGGCGCGGAGCGATCGCGATGCGAAGACTGCCGATGGCGCGAAGCTCCTGCAGGAGCGCGCGACACTGGCGGCCCAGCAAAGTGCGAGCGCAGCCACCGAAGCGCGTCTGCGCGAACTCAGGCAGCGGGAAACCGAGCTGGGAGCGCGCCGGCGGCAGTTGGATGCTGACCAGCGTGTTGCGGCCACCCGCGCCGCCACGCGGCGCCGGGAGTTGGAGCAGCTGATCGCCGGCCGCAAGCTGATGCTGGCCGAAGGGCCGGCCATCCTCGCAGCCGCCGAGCAGCGCGACGCCTTGCAAATGATCATCGGCCAGAAGCAGGGCGAGTTTGCCACGCTACAGCAGGCGGTCAGCAGCTTGGACGCACAGCAGGCGCAGCATGCCGCGCTCGCGACCGAGTTGCAGGGACTAGAAGCGCGCGGAAGGTCCGCCGCCCAGTTCGCCACCTCGTTGAAAGGCCAGGCCGATGTCATTGAGACGGTGCCATGCCGGGCCGATCCCATGCACAGCACGTGCCCGTTGCTCGCGCAGGCGCGTGACGCCAAGGGCAAGCTGGCCGAGCAGGTCATCCTCGTGAAGGATCTGCGGGCCAGCTACCAGGCGAAGCAGCAGTCGATGAAGCCGATGGCGGAAGCCCTGGGTGAGTTGCCAGCCCAACGCGCCGCCCTGGCGGCCTTGCAGACGGCACTGTCTCGCGATCAGCAGGAGTTGCAACGGCTGACCGCCCTCGCGGCCAAGAAGCCGATGTTGGATGTGGCGCAGGAAGGGTTGGCGCAGGCACAACGCGACGCGACCGCTCTGACTGACGAGGAAGCCACCAGCACGGCCCGGTATGACCGGGACGTTGCCGAAGCCGAGTCGCAGTTGTCGGTGGTGCAGCGCGAGTTGTCCGGGCTGGCAACTGAGGACGTCACCGGCCTCATCGCCGCCTTGGACACCCGTCTGCGACAGAGCCGCGAGGCTGTGGTTGCGCTGGATGCCCGGATCGAGGCATTGATTCGCCAGCAAACCGGTCTTGCGACCGAGCGCGAACGCTTGGAGTTGGTGCTGTCCGGCCAGCCTGCGGTACAGGGCAAGGCGGATCGGCTCTCCGACGAAATCGCGCAGTGGAAGCTGCTGGCGAAGGCGCTCGGCAACGACGGCGTGATCGCGCTGTCCATCGACGACGCCGGTCCGGCGCTCACGCGGATCGTCAACGACCTGTTGCTCGCCTGCTATGGAGCGCGATTCACCATCGCGATTCAGACGCAGACGACGCTGGCCAATGGCGAGAAGCGTGAGGGCATCGAGATCGAGGTGAACGATGCCGACCGGGACAGCGTGAAGAACTTCGCTTTGCTGTCCGGCGGGCAGAAAATCTGGATCAATGAGTGTTTGACCCGGGGTATTGCGCTCTACCGGGCGCAGGACTCGGGTCAGCCCTTCCAGACGCTGTTCACTGATGAGGCCGACGGCCCGCTCGACCCGGAGCGCAAGCGTGCCTTCATGCAAATGAAGCGCGAGGTGCTCCGTCAGGGCGGCTATGAGCGGGAATTCTTCATTTCCCACACGCCTGAGTCGGTTGATGAGGCCGACGCAGTGATTGACCTGGTGGCGCTCGCTGCCTAGGTTTTGTCTTTAACCCGATGGGGCACGCCCCATCGGGGCTGCCCTGTCCCCCCGTACAGGGCAGCCCATGAAACTCGTGAAGTATCTCTTCCTCCTTTACCTCGTCCTGCGCGTCCTGGCCGCTTGTGACCATCACACGCGGCCGGCAAGCAAGGAGCCGATGCGGCGACCCGTCGTCTATGCCGTTGGCAGTCACATTGTTGCGGCCGCACTCGGCTGACCCCAGCCCCCGGGCCATTCTTAACCTTCGGCGCTCCCTCGGGAGCGCCGTTTTCTTTCCTACAAGAGGTCTCTACCATGAGCCAGACCATTGAGCTGTTTCCCCAGGGCGCGCACGACCCCATCGAGCAGAAGATTGACCGTGCCATCGGTGCGATCCTTCGTCTGTTCCAAGCTGCGCATCCGGTGGTCATCGCCTATAGTGGGGGCAAGGACAGTAGCGTCGTGGCAGCGTTGGTGCTGCACGCGGCGTTGCTGCACCGTGCCGCCGGGGGCGAGCCGCTGGTGATCGTCACCACAAGCGATACGAAGGTCGAAAGCCCGGAAGTTAATCTACATTACCGGGCTGAACTGAAGCGGATGCGCGCATTTGGAGAACAGCACGGATTCACGGTCATTGCGAAAGTCGTCGAGCCGCAACTGGCGTCTACCTTCCAGGTGAAAGTGCTGACTGGACGGGCGCTGCCCAGCTTCCCCGGCTTGCATGGGGACTGCAGTTTTGATCTAAAAATTGCCCCACAACGCGCGTTCCGCAAGCAGCTTTTCCGTAGCCTCGCTGAGCGAAGCGCGGCCACACCCGTGACCTGCCTCGGTACACGCTTTGATGAGGGGGCACGCCGCGCAAGCAACATGCGCCAACGTGGTGAGTCTGCGGACCGACCTGCAAGCAACAAGGAGGGTGAGCTTGTTCTTAGCCCGATCGCTCACTGGAATTCTGATGCCGTATGGGAGGCCATCGCGCTGTATGGCGGTGGGAGCCGCCCGGGCTACTCGGACTTCGAGGAGACCAGGCGGCTGTACGCGCATTCGGTCGGCACTTCGTGCGCCGTCGTCGCCGATGCAATCCTTGAGGGTTCAGGGCGCAAGCAGGGAAAATGTGGCGCCCGCCTGGGCTGCCATGTGTGCCAAATGGCTGAGGACAAGAGCCTCGCCAACATGATCGCTTACGACGAGCGCTATGCGTACGCCGAAGGCCTGCAGCGACTGAATCGGTTTATCCGGAACACACGCTTCGACTGGCGCCGGCGGCATTGGGTCGGTCGCACGATCCGCGGCAACTTCGTCAAAATTCAGCCAGATACTTACCATCCGACCATGTTGCGGGAACTGAGCCGGTACATGTTGCAACTCGACTATGACGAACAGCAGCGTGCGAGCCGGGCAGGGGAGGCGCCTCGCTTCGAGTTGTTGCCACTCGACATGATTGTTGCCGTCGACGCGCTTCAGTCTTTGAATGGCGTGGCAAGGCCTTTTGCGATGTGGGCGGATTGGCGCGATATTCATCAATGCGGCATCCGATTCGACATTCCGGAGGTTCCGGCTGTCGCACAAACGACGGTGCCAACCGCTCGCTTTCTCTACGTTGGGAGCGAATGGGATGATCTCGCGCCGGCTGCAGAATGGACCGGCATGCGCGATCCGTTCACTGAAGCGATGACCGCGGAATCGCCTTGTGAGCCGGAGATCACGGTGACGGCAGGGGGGCGGACTTTATGGAGACTGCCAACGGAACAGTCGTTCTCCGTGGATTTCGAAGCTGCCTGCATGCTCCAGGACTTTGAGCTGGACCGTATGCTGGAGACCCATGGTATGGGTGTCCAGCCCGGCCAGGTCACTGCGGGGTACCGCTGGTACCTGCAATACGGTTGCCTCACGCTGTCGCGCGCACAGCAGACCGAGCATGACGAGGTGTGCCGCCGCACGGCGTACAAGGACCGCTTAGGCCTGACGCTCGAGTACGATACTGAGCGGCTGAGATCGCTAGCCGTCGACTTCCACGCGATGCCTCCAGAGGCCCGCATTGCATGGAGCCACGCGGCAACAGATCAGGAGGAACTGCCGTTTGCCGCCTGACCAACCCTGCAACGCAAAGACCCCGCCACCAAGGTGACGGGGTCTTTTTGTTTGTTGGCCGCCAAACTTCGGGAAGGGTAGGGTCAAGCTGCCAAGCCTGATGCCGGCCGATGGCCGAGTTCGACCCTATGCTGCCTTTCGGACTTGATAGGCCATAACGACCGCTTCCGAAATACAACCGCCGTTCGCCACATGCGCTCCGAATGCCCCGCCTCGAAAGCTGGAAAGCACGCACCGCATCCATATCCTGCAGTAGCGACTCCGCGGTGCCCTGCGGGTGTCAACTTGAAAACAAGTTGTGCTGAATCTGACGCAGGTGCCCAGTCAACGCGTCGCTCGCAGCCTGTGCGTCCCGGTCGCGGAGTGCCTCAACAATAGCTCGATGTTGCGTCTCATATTCCTTGCGACGCTCGGGGGTCAGTGAGCGCTGCTTAAGACGGCCCCATTCCCCTTGCTCTCGCACGCGGTTCGTAAGCTCAAGAATCTTAAGGAAGAAAGAGTTGTGGGTAGCAAGAGCGAACGTCCGATGCAGTTCGCCATCCCAGTACTCAAAATCCTCGATGGTCTTTGCTGCCTTTGACCGGTCAAGGCACTCAACCATCTTGGCAAAATCTGAGCTGGTTGCGTTGCGGGCAATGAGCTTCGGCATGAGCGGTTCGATAAGCAGTCGCGCCTCCATCAGTTCCGCTGGACTGGTTTGGCTTGCCGAAAGCTCCTCGTCCTCCTCCGGCCTAACCGACGATGGAAATGACTGCGCCGCGCCAGGCCGCACAAAGGTACCGCTGCCAACCGATTGGGTAATTAAGCCGCGGTCTTTCAAGTCCTGAAGCACACGCCTTACGGCTCCACGTGAGGTTGCGAATTGCTCACTCAAGTGCCGCTCAGCGGGCAGCTTCATGCCGTCACCCATCCGGCCGGAGGCGATTTCACTTGTCAGATATGCGGCAAGCGCCTTGGCGCCAGCCGCGCGAACCGAGCCTTTGGCTTCGATTTCGTTCATCACTATCCCCGCATCCCCAGTGCTCGAATCCTAACGCAACAGTACCAATTGGTCAAGGCTCTGTAAATTTACGCTTGCAATCTACCCAATATGGTCCTACAGTTGAGTCTGCGCAAACCAATTGGGCAGACAAAGGAGACCACCCAGATGAAACTTGCAAACCTAGAATTGGCCGGCGAAAAGTTCATCGCCGTCGTGGATACGGGCACCTCGCGGTATTGGCCTGTGCAGTCGTTGATTCCCGAGTTCCGAGGCGACATGGTCCAATTGGTACAACAGTTCGACCAGTTTAAGGGCGACCTCCGCCGTCGCGAAGCAGGGATGCCTTTGGGCGATGCCAAGGTGCTGGCTCCCATCGACAACCCCCGCCGCAACATTTTCTGCGTCGGCAAGAACTATCACGAGCACGCCGCCGAGTTCCAGAACTCGGGCTTCGACAGCAGTGCCAAGAATGGCGAGCACGCGCCGGAAGCGCCTGTGTATTTCACTAAGCCGGCGTCGACCATCATCGGCCCGGGCGCAACCATTCCGCGTCACGTGGGCGTTACCAGCCAGCTCGATTACGAGGCCGAGCTGGGCGTTGTGATTGGCAAGGCGGGGCGAAGCATCAGCCAGGCCGACGCCATGAATTACGTGTTCGGCTACACGGTCATCAACGACTTCACCGCGCGGGACCTGCAAAAGCTGCACCGGCAGTGGTTCCTGGGCAAGTCGCTGGACGGCTTTTGCCCGATGGGTCCGTACGTCGTCACGGCGGACGAAGTCGACGGACAGAACATCGATGTCAAATGCTGGGTCAACGGTGAACTACGTCAGAACTCGAACACGTCGAAGCTGATTTTCGACATTCCGACGCTCATCGAGACGCTCTCTGCTGGCATCGAACTGCAACCGGGTGACGTCATCGCGACGGGCACGCCGGCAGGAGTCGGGATTGGCTTTACGCCACCCAGATTCCTTCAGAAGGGCGATGTGGTTCGCATCGAGATTGAAAACGTTGGTGTACTTGAGAATGAGGTGGGTGAATGACGACGATTCTAGTCAAAAACGTAGTTGTGGAAGTTGAGGGCGAAGGTCAGCCGGTGGTGTGTATCCATGGTCTGGCAGGTTCCTCGAACAACTGGACGCCGGTGCAGCCGGCCTTCGAGGGCATGAAGGTCATCCGACTGGACCTGCCGGGCAGCTCACGCTCAGAGCTTGCCGCTGAGCCGCTGTCCATCGACCTGTACGTCGAGACGATTGCCGCCGTGTTGGCGGAACTGCAGGTAAGCGGGGCGCACGTGGTCGCGCATTCGATGGGCACCATCGTAGCGCAACACTTGGCGGTGAATCATCCGGAACTGGTGAAGAGCCTGGCGCTGTTCGGTCCGCTGATTGAGCCGCCCGAGGCTGGTCGTGCTGGCATGAAGGCACGTGCAGCACTGTGCCGTGAGAAGGGTATCGTCGGTGTGCAGGAAGTGGCCGATGCCATCGTGAAGGGCGCGACCAGCGCTGAAACGAAGACCCAGCGCCCGGTAACCCTGACGCTGGTGCGCGAAAGTGTCATGCGTCAGACGGCCGAAGGCTACGCGCAGAGCTGCGAGGCCCTCGCGGGTGCCAAGGCAGCCGAGGTCGAGAAGATTGCCGTGCCAACTCTGCTGGTGACCGGCAGCGAAGACGGTGTCGGCCAGCCTGCGGCCGTGAAAGCGATGGGCGAGCGCATCCAGGGCAGCAAGGTGACCGTGCTTGACGGTTGCGGCCACTGGACTACCTTCGAAAAGCCGGCCGAGTGTGTGGCTGAACTGCTGGCCTTCTACAACACGGCCAAGTAATCAAGTAACCAAGTAATCCGCCAACAATGAGTGGAGGGGACATGAGCAAGATCGTATTCACCAATGTCAATATCTTCGACGGCAGCGGAGCTGACCCGTTCATCGGGCAAGTCCTTGTCGAAGGCAATCGGATTGCGAGCGTTTCGAAAGCCGGCGAAATCATCGACGCCCCTGGGGCCCAGGTAGTCGACGGCGGCGGAAAGTTCCTGATGCCGGGCATGACGGAAGCGCACACGCACTTCTCCTGGAATGACCAGCCCACGCTGAGCGCCATCCAGTTCATGCCGCCCGAGGAACACATTCTGTGGTGCGTGTGCGTGGCGAAGCGCTACCTCGAGATGGGCTGGACCTCGGCCATTGGTGCGGCCACCGCGAAGCCGCGCTTGGACGTGGTGACGCGCAACGCCATCAATGCGGGCGAGTTCCCCGGGCCGCGCTATCTGGCCGGCAGCCAGGAGATCACCGTCCAGGGCGGGCTCGGCGACAACACCCTGCCGCACCTGCCGTTCCCCGAACTCAGCTTCGGCGCTGTCGTGTCTGGTCCGGAGGAGATGCGCCGCACGGCTCGCATGTTCATCAAGTATGGCGTGGACCATCTGAAGGTGAATCTGTCAGGCGAATACATTGCCGGCATCCCGGCCGAAGCCTCGCCGTTCTCGGAGGAAGAGATTGCGATACTGGCTGCGGAAGCGAAGCGGGCTGGCAAGCGCGTCGCCGCACACGCACGCTCGGCCGAGTCGGTAAAGCAGTGCGTGCGGCACGGTATCGAACTGGTCTATCACGCCAGCTTCGCCGATGAAGAGGCGCTCGACATGCTGGAAGCGAACAAGGACAAGCACTTTGTTGCACCCGGTATCGGTTGGCTGGTCAGCACGATGTATCACGCAGAGCAGTGGGGCATCTCGACCGAGACCGCCACGAAAATGGGCTATGCGCGCGAGTTGGAAACCGCTTCCGAGACCCTGCAGAAGATGCACAAGCGTGGCATCCGGATTCTGCCGGGCGGCGACTACGGCTTCGCATGGATGCCCCACGGGACGAACGCGCGCGACCTGGAGCACTTCGAGAAATACATCGGCATGACGCCGAAGGAAATCCTGGTGGCGGCGACCAAGCTGGGCGGTGAAATCATGATGCAGCCCGACAGTATTGGCCAAATTGCTCCTGGTTTCTACGCCGATATGGTGCTGGTCGATGGCAACCCGCTGGAGAACCTAAAGGTGCTGCAGGAACCGGCGAAGATTCTGATGGTGATGAAGGACGGTGCCGTGGTCAAGCAACGCGGCCAACAGGAGTCGGCCCCAGACCTCTCCTTCCTGGCTGCCCAGTCAATGGAAGATGCAGGTACTGGCAAGGCGCAACGACCGGCCATTCATTGAGTCTACCTAAGCTCACTTCACATCACCAAACGAGTACAAGATTCTCGCTTGCAGGAGGTGCCAGCCAAAGACCGCTTCGAGTAGTACTTCCGTGAGGCAAGACCCGCGCTGCGCGGGTCCCTCTCGGAATACAAGCCACACTTTGCCGACAGCGGGGCGAGCGCCGAGGACGTTCCGAACTCGCATGCGACAGTAAGTCGTCGCATCGCAAAACTAGTCGCCAAAATTTATTCGCAATTACGGCACGTAATTCCAGAAACGATTTTTAATCGATTCGACTACCAAATGGCTTGTCGTTGCGGAAGATCTTTTGCCTTTCGCTTTGAATTTTGCTGTCTAAAAAATAATTATGTGAACTGGAAGAGATGGCGAAAATTAAATCAGTGATTTTTGGTTCATAAATTGTCGCTGGGCAGCTAGAAATTCCTGGAACATCAACCGCAGCAGATTTTTATGTTAATAGTTTTATCGTCATCGCAACAAATCAGGCGAAGCCGGATGCAATCTTTGGATATGTGGAACCAGCAACGAAAAGCTGATGACATATCAGTTCGAGCATTTTAGTGGACATAGCTGGGGTGACGTCTACTTCGATGCGGAGGCATATCAGGGAAAGAACGTCGGAACGCCTTTCGATACTGGTAAAAATTTCCAGAGTTTGATGGTATTGAACCCGAGACTATCGCTCGGAAAAACCACTGGGTATGACCTGTCGCTTGGCCCGATATCGGATGTTTCGCTCATCGCTCGCTGGGAGCTAGGAAGCTATCCGAGCAGCGACCATTTTCATTCCCAGAACTACGGCGTTTCATTAAACTTCAAGGTGCCAGGGTTTACTTAGTTCGAATCCGGCCTGCTTTACCGCAATACGCTCTGGCGCTCCGTTCTGATGTCGGAACCGGTAGAGCTATTCACGCAGCGCTTCCATTTCAACCTCCTTTCCCTCATCAGTGGTAGCGAGCACAACCGCACAGAAGTCTTCGAGCGGGGTGAAGCGCTATGGGAAATTGGAGGAAAGGCATCGTATCAGCTTGGTCTGCGCTGACGGTACTCGGTCGCAATGGCGCCGGAAAGTCGACATTGTGCCTTGCGCTCATGGGGATATTACCGGTAAGTGGCGGGTCAATCATGCTCGACGATGTGGAACTGGTCGGGAAGTCGTCGCACGAAGTTGCAGCCGCTGGCATCACGCTCGTGCCGCAGGGGCGTCGCGTATTCCCTTCGCTTACCGTGGATGAGCATATGCGTCTGATGGAAGGACGCCACCCGGGGAACTGGAACACGAATCGCGTGTACGACGCGCTACCACGTCTCGCTGAGCGAAAGAACAACTACGGTAACCAGTTGTCCGGCGGGGAGAAGCAGATGCTCGCCATCGCGCGCGCGCTTCTAACCAATCCGCGGCTCATGATTCTCGACGAACCGTCCGAGGGTCTGTCGCCGTTGATTGTCGAATCCGTACTTCAACTACTCGCCGATTGCCACAAAGAAGGCATAGCAATTCTCCTTGTCGAGCAGAACATGCGCGCTGGCCTAGCGGCAGCCGAGCACGTCGCGCTGACGCCGGTGTATCAGTGTTTACGCCTCTGGGGAGCGTGACTGGCCAGGAGTTCGACGACCAGGTGAGCCTCAATGTCGCTGCGCCCTTGTTCCTGACTCAAAGTTTGCTGCCAATGATGCGCGCACCTGGTGCGTCAGTTATCAACATGTCGTCGTACTTCTCCGACAAGCTGCTGTGGGATCGTCCATCTTGTGTCTACTCGCTCACAAAGGGTGCACTCAACTCGCTGACGAAGGCTATGTCATTTGAACTGGCGCCTCGGGGAATTCGCGTCAATGCAATTGCTCCAGGTACGGTGGATACCGCCCTACGACGAAATACGATTCGCGCTCTTCCTGGCGAGCAGCAGGCCAGGCTAGCGGAGTCGATTCCGCGCCTTTGCCCGCTCGGTCGCATAGGGACGGTGCAGGACCTCACAGGGATCGCAGTTCATCTTGCTAGCGACGAGTCGGCGTGGACTACCGGAAGCATCATGAAGGTGGATGGTGGCCTGTCGCTGACTTGACGTCCGCGATGAACGCCGAGCACCGAACTGACGGAGTTCGATGGGCCTGGGCGCCGCCAGTATGGTGCCGATCTTCTTTGTTGCAGCGTCGCGCCTGCCCGGGGTGGCCGTGGCTGAAGCCATCGCGCGCGTGGCGCGTTTCGCCCGGGGGCACCTGGTCGCCAGTGTCGGCCGGGGCATTTATTCCGCTTCGGTTGGTGCGGAAGCCGGCATCAATTCGGGTTCCCGGCAATCTGTCCATCGTCCGAGCCCTCGGCCTGGTGTTCATAGCTAGAGCTTCCTTTTCGCCCCAGCGTGAATCCGCTGGAAGGATTCACTCCCTGTTTTGATTACCCGCATGGGGGGCAGCCGAATTCCAAATTCAGTGACCGTTCGCGGTTGCGGATGAGACGTTTGATCGTCTGATTGACGGTACGGTCGGATGGCGCTTTCTGGCCGGCAGCGGCCATATGCCTGTCGTGGTAGCAGTCTCGAGATTCGTGATGATTTACATTCTTCAGTTTAGCGTTGCGGCAATCCATTGCCGCCGACCGATGAACCGATTCCTTTGCCAGGTGCCAACTATCCAGCCGAAGGTCACCTGCTTCGGGAAAGAGAGAGCTTCGTCCCGACACAAGGCACTTTCGATCTAATGTTTAGATCTGTCTGCAGCAGTTTTCTTATTCTGAGAGACCGGTGATGAATTTTTCCTCGCGCCTCCCTGAAGTTCATCAGCGTACGTTTTGAACGCGGCTTCAAGCGTCTTAACCACGGGCGGTGGTGTAACGTCCCGAAGCGTCATCAGGTTCACGTGGTTGGAAGGAAACTGCGCCCCGATGCGCAATTGACATACACGGCCAGAATACTGCCGAAAGGTGCTTTCAGGGACAGCAGCCAGCATGCGACTTGCGGATACCAGTCCGAGGCCGATGTGAAACGATCTCGTTACGACGCGTGCGGGCGGTGGTGTCAATCCGGCGCTCAGAAAGAATCTATCCAATGAGTGCCGATTTCTGCTGCCTTCTGGCGCACGAATCCAGGCTTCGTCCAGTAGTTCGTGGAGCTCCACGGAGCGGCGGCGGACAAGTGGATGGCCTGCGGCCGCTACGATGACGAGCCGCTCTTCCCAAAGCCTGGTTAGCTGGAAACGCTGGACATCTGTCGCGGCGGTATCGTGATCGAACATACTGACCACGCAATCGACGACGCCGTCACTCAACATCTTCAGCAGTTCTCCGACGGTACCTGTCTGCACTTCGATACGCGGCAAGTCGCCGGCGACCTCGAGCTTGCCTACTACGCTGCAGATTGCCTCGATACCAACAAGCGGCAGAATGCCAATTCTCACGAGCGGTAGCGCTATGTCCGCATGGAGGGAGGCCGTAGCGGCATCGAGCGCGCTTAGCGCCACTCGCAGCCGGACAAGCACCTGAGCGCCAGCCGCATTCAGGCGGCCACCTCGATGCAAACGCTCAATCAGCGAGCGGCCAAACGCTTCTTCAACCTCCCGCAACATGATCGTTGCGGCTGGCTGGCTCACACCAATGGCAGCCGCGGCCGCCGTTAGCGAGCCGGTCAGGTCAATGTGATCGAGCAGTTGCAAGTGGCGGACCCGCAGGCGGCCAAGCTTTCCATTCCGAGGTGTTGAACGCGGGTCATCTTCGGGCAACCCGTAGTCGGGATCAGTTCTGTTCTCTGCCATATTTAATCATGATGCTTCGATCAGACTATCATATTTGATTTTTATGGGTGGTGCCGATACGATTTTCCTTACGCAGAACAACTACCGGAGACCGCACGTGAGCAAGTCAACGAGCGTCAATCGCAGGCAATTTCTTGCCTCACTGAGCGTGGCTGGCGCCTACGCCGCATTTCCCGCCATAGCTCAGCCGAAGTTTCCGGCGCGGCCAATGCGGATTGTGGTTGGCTTGCCCGCCGGAGGAGGCGCCGACGTTGTTGTGCGGCTGATGGGCGTACAGATGGAGAAGAGCCTTGGGCAGCCAGTGGTTGTCGAGAACAAGCCTGGCGGCCTGTATCAACTTGCCGTGCAATCTGCGTTGTCGGCACCAGCGGATGGCTACACGCTTCTCTACGTCAATTCCAGTTTCGTCGCAGTGCAAGCCGTGCAAAAGCGGTTTGACCTCCTGAAGGACTTCCAGCCGCTCATCAAGACTGGAGAAACACCCGGCGTGCTCGTCGTCAACCCGAAATCGCAGTTCAAGACGATCAGGGAGTTGGTGAGCTATGGCCGAGCGAACCCCGGCAAGCTCACTTACGGCACGCTAGGGGTCGGCAGCTACGAGCACCTGAGCCAACTCGCCTTGGAGCGCGCGGCAGGTTTTCGCGGACTTCCGGTGCCATACAAGGGCGGCCCGGAAATGGTCAATGCAGTCATGGCTGGCGAAATTGACTTCACACTCATCAACGTTTTCACGGCAATGCAGTTTGTTCCTGCCGGCAAACTACGATCACTGGCCGTGCGGAACAGCGAACGCATCCATTCGCTGCCCGACGTTCCGACACTGGATGAGGCGGGAATCAAGTTGCCCCTTGGGCGATTGTGGAGTGGCTATGTGGTCCGTGCGGGAACCCCGCTCCCAATTGCGGAGCGCCTGCGGCAGGAGATTGCGGGGGCGTTGAATGCACCTTCAGTGGCTCAAGCGATCGAGGCTACCGGGCTGGTACGTACCTTGAGCAAGAGCCCGGATGAATTCCACAGGTTGATCGAGGGCGATTTGGCCGCGATGACGGAACTCGCCAGACTCGTCGATGCATCCAAGCGCTGAGCTGTTCTTCTCGTTTCCTTTGGGGCAGTACTTCATTGGCGTTATGGCGCTTGCCGATCCTTTCCCTAGCCGGAGTTCATCATGAGATTTTCGGATCGGGCAGCAGCGCTGCCTGCCTCCACTTCGCCCCTGCATGGCATCGTTGTGTTGGATTTTTCAAATGTAATCGCGGGCCCGTTCGCGACATACTACCTCGTAGCACTAGGTGCACGTGTCATCAAGGTTGAGAACCCTCATCGCGGAGATTCGCTCCGCAACAAACCACAGTCGTTTGCGTCGCTCAACCACGGCAAGGAGATAGTCGAACTCGATCTGGCCACGGAATGCGGTCAGGCACGTGCGTGGGAATTGTTCGCAGAGGCAGATGTTGTCGTGGACAACATGCGTCCCGGTGTTCTGGATAAGTTCGGATTTGGTGAGGCGGATATGCGCGCTCGCAAGCCTGAACTGATTCATTGTGCCATCAGTGGCTATGGGCGTCAGAGCCAGTGGGCTGATTGCCCCGCCTATGACCACGTCATCCAAGCCGCGTCCGGCATGTCGCTGCTGACTGGGGCACAGGGGGACGGGCCGATCAAGGTGGGCTTCCCTGTGGTCGATAGCGCCACGGGCATCTTGGCCGCCCTTGCCGTGCTGGCGGCCATCCGGCGGCGCGACCTGACTGGGCTTGGCGAGAGCATTGATGTCTCTATGTTCGGGGCTGCACTCCAGTTGATGTATCCGATGACCGTGGATGTGATGGCCACCGGCAAGGCTCCCGCGCGAGTAGGCAACGTCGGGTACTCCGGTAGTCCGGGTGCGGAGACCTTTCGCTGTCAGGACGGATTCCTGGCGGTGGGAGCAAATACGCCGCAGCAGTTGCTGGGGCTGGCGAGCGTGCTAGGCATTGAGGAGGAGGTTAAGCCGCTGCTCGCCGGGCAGACTCGCGGCTTTGTCGACGCGGCGCAAGGTGATTCACTGCGCGCGTTGCTGCATGACGAAATGAACCGCAGATCTGCCACAGATTTGGAGACGCGCCTGAATGCGGCCGGTGTTCCCGCTGCGTGCGTACGCGATCTTGGAGAATGTGTTCAAGACGCCATGACCTATAACCTGATCGAACCGTGGATCTTGCCTGATGCCGATGCGGTAAAGGTACCAGGCCTCGGCTTCAGGGCACGTGGACTGTACGGCGGTGGAAACATGCCCTACCCCTCGGCTGGTCAGGAGATGTCTGAGGCATGAGCACTCGCATGGTCACTATGAAGATACATGGTAGTGGATCCCCGCACAACCGAGCCTAAAAGGAATCCCGTGCAAATCGACAACCCAAATATTTCCCCGAAAAGTCAGGGGATCATGGTCGGCTTCCCGCCTCCTGCGGACAAGCGCGTCACGACAAGCAATTGCTACCAGCCGGAAAACATGGGGTGGAGAATCCAGAACCCGTCTCGCTTGTTTCCTTCCGCCCGCATTTCTCGGGGAATCGAGCCAATCTCTCCGCTGCCGTGGGGCGATGTGCTGGCTTTGGAGTCACTCCCGGTCGACACCGGGGATGGACAGACCCTGTCGATGCAGGAAGTGCTTTGCCGCACAGGGGTAGACGCAATGCTTGTGATGCACCGAGGCAATGTCGTCTACGAAGCTTATTTAGGGGACATGGATGCCTCTACGGTCCATTCAATGTACTCATGCACAAAGAGTGTCGTGGGCTTGCTTGCGGAGACACTGATTCACGATGGGATCCTGGACGAGACGAAGCCGGCAAGCGCCTATGTGCCGGAGTTGCGTATGTCCCCTGTAGGCAGCGCAACCTTGCGGGAACTGCAGGACATGCGTGCAAGCTTCATGTTCTCCGACAAGCCCAAAGTACCGGGGCAGGTTCAAGTGGACTACATCATGGGCCTGGGCTTCATCCCCAGGCCTGCCGACTATACCGGACCAAACGGCGTCTATGAGCTTCTGAGTGCCGCCAGACCGATGGGCGAGCACGGCGGAAGCTTCCGCTATGACAACGGCAGTACGGACGCGTTGGGGTGGATCCTCCGCAAGACGACTGGGCAAAGCCTGGACGCACTCATCAGCTCCCTCATTTGGTCACATCTCGGCGCGGAGCGCGACGCAAGTATTTCCATCGATGCCGGCGGTACCGAATGGGCCGCGGCAGGCATGAGCGCGATCCTGCGCGACTTTGCTCGGCTGGGAGAGACGCTACGTTGCTTCGGTGCATTTAACGGGCGACAGATTCTGCCAGAAGCTGTGTACCAGAGCATCCGGCAGGGCGGTGATCGTGAAGCTTTCGGTGACGGAGGTGGCGGCGGCATTGGCGGTGGCTCCTACCGCAGTCAAATGTGGTTCTACCACGACCGGCACGATTCCTTCGCCTGCCGCGGGCAGTATGGGCAGCGCCTATGGATCGCGCCGAACGCTGAGACCGTGGTGGCGCAATTCGCCGTTGATCCCACGCTGTCTGCCATGGAGCCGCTGCGCCTAGCGGGATTCCAGACTATCGCTGATGCTCTTCTAGAGCGGGTGTCCTGACGATCGGTGATTTTTCGCTCGTCTTGCGCAACAGTGCGCATAATGCAAAACAAAAGAAATACACCGGGAACGGGAGACAAAGAGAGTGAAACATACCTGAGCTCCCAGTCATGTTCCGGCACACGCTGCCGGAGCATTGAGGGTGCAAACGAGCAGGTGTGGCAGCCCTATGTGCGCACCAATATCTGGTGCGATTGGGGTGCCCAGGCAACGACGGTATTTGATGGCGTCAACCAGGTTCCGCTGTCGCAGCAGACGACGCGCATGGATATCGCGGCTGCTTTACCGCCAGGGGTTGATACCCCCATGAACCCGTATGGTCGGTTCGGCTATCCTTGCGAGCTCACCGCTAGTCTCAGCGAATCACAATTGCGTGCTCTCACAGGTGTGGGTCCGCTAACTGGGGCGGAGCCGCCATCCGAATGTCCGTGTTGGGCTGTCGACCGGAGACCGTTTATGGCCGATCTCGGCCGTCCGCCTGCCTTGACATCCACCCTGCTGACCCGTCGTTCGGGGCCCGCGGAAAGGGGCCTATTCTCTTGCCAGCCGGGGTCGAAAAAAATGGAGCCTCGCGGGCTCCATTCGTTCAACAGGTCGGTACGCCTTACAGGGCGGCGTCCTTCAGCTTCTTCAGCGGGCGGACCTTCACCTTAACGGTGGCCGGCTTGGCCGCGAACCACTGGTCCTCACCGGTGAACGGGTTCTTGCCGAAGCGCTTCTTGGTCGCCGCCACTTGCAGGGCAGTGACCTTGAGCAGGCCAGGGAGCGTGAACTCGCCCGCACCCTTCTTGTGCACCGCGCTCAGGACCATGTTTTCCAGGTGGGCCAGCACGGTCTTGACGGTCTTGGCGTCGAGCTCGGTCTGGGCGACCAGGTGGGCCAGCAAGCTCGCCTTGGTGAAGGTTTCCTTCAGCGGCTTCGCCACCGGTGCAGCCGCAGCGGCCTTCTTTGCCGGTGCTACTGCCTTCTTGGCCGGCGCTGCCTTCTTGGC